>JAYTUC010000274.1:0-16132 GCA_043744775.1 Fimbriiglobus sp.
GAGGCGAGCCGGAAAGCGTCAGCGCCCGGAGTCCTTCGATCGAAGGACTCCGGGCGCTGACGCTTTCCGGCTCGCCAGTGGTCAGTGGTTAGCTCACGAGTTCCTTGATCGCGGTGGCCTTCTCTTCGCTGCCGCCGGGGAGCGGGTTGGCGGCGAGGGGGCGCGGGCGGCCGAGGTTGTCGCGGATGTCGCCGTGGCTCTCGGTGATGCCGAGGCCGGCGTAGATCGTCGAGTACAGGTTGCCGATCTTGACCGGCGAGTCCTTGACCTCCGTACCGTCGGCGTTGGTGCTACCGTAAGCGACGCCGCCCTTGATGTTGCCGCCGCCGAGCACGACCGACCAGCAGCGCGGCCAGTGGTCGCGGCCGCCGCCGGCGTTGATCTTCGGCGTGCGGCCGAACTCGCCCATCCAGACGATGACGGTGTCCTTGAGCTTGCCGCTCTTGGCCAGGTCTTCGGTGAGGCAGGCCATGCCGGCGTCCATCGCGGGCAGGGTGCGGGCCAGGTTGGCGAAGATGCCGCCGTGCATGTCCCAGCCGCCGAGCGACACCTCGACGCACGCCACCCCGGCCTCGACGAGCTTGCGGGCGAGCAGGCAGCCGCGGCCGAAGCCCGAGGCCCCGTAACGCACGAGGTCGGCCTTGTCCTGGGCGCTCTTGAACTCGAAGACTTCCTTGCGGGACGACGTGACGAGTTGCAGCGCCTTGCCGTAGACATCTTTGTGGGCCTGGGCGGCGTCGGCGGCGACGTTGGTTTTCAGGCCGCCTTCGAGGCCGTCGAAGAGCATCTTGCGGCGCTCCATGCGGGCCGCCACGTCCGACGGCGGGGCGACGTTCTCGGGCGCGGTGCCGGGGTTCTGCACGGCGAAGTTGGCGTACTTCATGCCCAGGAAGCCGGCCCCGGCCCCGCCGGGGAGGCCGCCGCCGCCGACGGTCATGAACAGCGGCAGGTCCATGTTCTTCATGGCCTCCGTGTCGGCGCTGTACTGGTGGGCGAGCGCGGAGCCGACGTGCGGGAAGTCCGAGAGCGGGTTCAGCACCCGGCCGGTGCCCATCAGGTACGAGCCGCGGTTGTGGTCGCCTTCGCTGGTGGTCAGCGAGCGGACGATCGACAGGTGGTCGAACTGCGCGGCGACCTTGGGCAGGTGCTCGGTGATCTGCACGCCGCTCGCCTTGGTGGCCTTCGGCTTGTGCTCGCCGCCGTTGGCGCTGCCCGGCTTCATGTCCCAGAGGTCGATCGTCGCGGGGCCGCCGCCCATCCAGAGGATGATCAGCGACTTCTTGTTCTTCTTGAGGTCCGCCGCCTTGGCTTGGAGGCCCGCGACGAAGTTCAGGCCGGGCAGCGTGACGGCGGCCGCACCGGCGGCGTGCGTCAGGAAGTGCCGGCGGTTGGTGATGCCGAACATGGGTCGTGTCCTTGGGCGAGCGAGAAAGGTTTGCGTATCCTAACACTAGGACGGCGACGACGCGAGGGAGTTCCCGAAAACCGCGCGCCGAATTCCCGACGCCGCGCCGCCGTCGGTCGTCACGCCGCGCGGTTCAGCACGTCGGCCCGCGTCGTCTCCGCGACGGCCGCGACTTCGCCGACCAGGCCCTCGCCCACGCCGAGGTCACGCAGGGCGTGGGCCAAGTCGTCGAGGACCGCGTCGAAGTGCCCGTCGTCGAGCGTCAGGTGAGCGTGGGCTTGCCGCATGGCCTTCCCAGGGTAGTTCGGCATGCCCCCGAAGGCGTACTTCAGAAACAGCTTCTGGTGCAGCGTCTGCCGGGCCATATCGACGCCGTCGAAGAAGTGGCGGATGCGGTCGTCGGCCAGCACGATCTCGTAGAAGCGGACGACGGCGGCGTCCACCGCGGCGTCGCCGCCGATGCGCTCGAAGAGGCTCGTCATGGGGAACTCCAACGGGGGGTAGGTCATCGGCGAGGGGGTCAAAGTAGTCCGCCACCCCCGCGACGCAAGGGGCCGCCGGCCGCCCGCCGCGCTTCCGGCTTGCACAAACGGGGCGGGCGCGGCATCATCATCAGCACACCCGACCCAATCCGCCCCGCCCCCCGAGGTCCCGCGATGACGACTGCCTCCACCCTCCACGCCCGCGACCTGGACGGTTTCGTGGCCGAGTGCGACAAGCGCGGCGGGCCGAACCACCCGGACTGCGCTGAGTACCTGCGCGTCTTCGACGTGGTGCTCGACACCAAGGTCAACCAGGACCTCGACCCGTTCTCCGACGAGTACGTCGCCCAGATGGTCTCGGTCTCCGAGGAGTTGGCCGGCCGCACGCTGAACCAGGGGCGGGGGAATATGCCCCCGCTCGACGTGGCCGCGCACGCCGCGGCGGTCAGCCCGTACAACACGCACGACGTGCGGTTCCTGTCGAAGCACAACCGCGCGGTGACGACGGCCCTGATGCTGGCGAACCTGCCGGCCGGGGCCGAAGTCCTCGACGCCGGCTGCGGCTGGGGGCTGAGTTCCGAGGCGATGGCCTTCAGCGGGGCGCGGGTGACCGCCCTGGACATCGACCCCCTGTTCGTGGACCTGGTGCGGCGGCGGGCGGCGCGGCTGGGCCTGCCGATCGAGGCGGTCCAGGCCGACCCCGACGAGTTCCAGACCGACAAGCGCTTCGACTTGCTCTTCTTCTCGGAGTGCCTGCACCGCAGCGTGAGGCCGTGGAAAACGCTGGCCCACCTGAGCCAGTTCGTGAAGCCGGAGGGGAAGGTCGTCTTCGCCTGGGAGCAGGCCCGCCCCACCCCGTGGCGGCATTGGGGCGTCCGCCTCGACGCCGTGTCGGTTTACTGCGCCCGCAAGTTCGGCTGGCGGGGAGGCAGTTGGACGGGCGACTTCCTCGGCCGCTGCTTCGCCAAGGCGGGGTTCTCACTGACGACCTACCGCAACGTCGGGCTCGACGGCGGCTCGGTCGGCTTCGCGCCGCGGGCCGAAGCCGGGCGGGCGGCGGCCCCCGACCTGTCCGCGTGGAACCGCGTCCTGGACACCCTGACCGACCCGCCCCCCACGGCCGCGCCGGTCGGCCCCTCGCCCTCGGACGTGCTGAAGCTTCAACTCGAGGAGTCCCGGAGCGAACTCAAGCGGCTCGCCGTGCAGGTCGCGGAGCACCAGGCGGAAGTCGGGCGGCTCAGACACGCCTTGGAGTCGATGCAGGCCTCGCGCTCCTGGCGGGCGACCGCCCCGGTGCGGTCGCTCCTGAAAACCTTCGGCGGGAGCCGCGTCGGCGGGGCGGGGTGACGCGGCGGGTCACCAGAAGAACGACATGGCGCGGGCCAGCGTCGATTTGCGGGGCTGATCCTTGGCCCGGACCCGGCGGCGGTTCCGCTCCTCGGCGAACGAGTAGTAGGTCTCGAGGACGCGCTGCAGTTGGACGACCGCCTGACTCCAGGTGTTCGCCTTGTACTTCTCGCGGATGAGCGCCTCGCGGCCGCTGCGGTAGGCCGGGTCGAGGCACCGCACGACGGCCTGGACGATCCCCTCGACATCCTCCGGCTCGACGTACTCGGCGAACTCGCCGCCGACCTCGGGGAGGCTCGAGACGTTCGTCGTCACGCACATCTTGCCGTAGATGAAGCTCTCCTCGACCGGCAGCCCCCAGCCCTCGTACAGCGACGGGTACAGGGTGAACAGGCAGTTCTTGTACAGCCAGTCGAGCTCACGGTCCCCGACCCCGGACTTGATGACGATCTTGTCCTTCACCAGCGGGTCGTGCTTGATCATGTACAGCACGTTCTCGCCGTGCCAGCCCTGCTTGCCGGCGAACACGAGGTCCGGGGCGCGGTCCGGGCCGAGGGTCTTGATGAGCTTCCGCCACGCCTGGTACATGCCGTAGTGGTTTTTGCGCGACTCGATCGTGCCGACCGACAAGACGAACGGCCGGGTGTGCTGCGTCTTGGTCTGGGCGGCGGAGGCGTCGAGCGGCGTGATGTCCGAGCCGAGCGTGAACACCTCGACGGGGCCGATGGGGATGAAGCGCTGCTGCGCGTAGGTCAGGATGTCCTGCTTCGAGTGCTCCGAGATGGTGAGCGTCACCGCCCCCTCGCGCAACTGGGCGTCGGTGGTCGGCATGAACGCCCCCTCGATGAGGCAGTCCGGCACGTACTGCGGCGTCACGATCGGGATGAGGTCGTAGATCAGCGACACGAACTGGAAGCGCGAGCGCTGGCGGGCCTGCGTCACGGTCGCCTTGAAGTTGTTGATCATCCACAGGCCGCCGAGCGAGAACACCATGTCGCGTGGCCCCAGCTCGACCATCCCCAGGAGGCTGCCCGGCGCGTAGGGGGCGTGGTGCGGTCGCGGCGCGACCTGGGCCTGGGCCGGCGGGTTGGGGTCCACCCAGAACTTGGTCACGCCACCCTTGACCGACTTCTCGACGCTGCGGAACTGGTGGCGCAGGGTCCAGGGGATGTACCAGTACCGCGAGTAGAGCCGGGTGTCCTGCTCCTCGGCGTCCTCCGGCAAGGCGCGCGGGGCGGGGCGGGGGTCGTACTGATACATGTGACGGTGCAGGTAGTCCGGGCAGACCTCGGCGACGCCGTGGTCCGCGACGAACGCGCACAGCTTGATACTCGTCCACGGGGCCGCCGCCCAGCACTCCAGGATCTTGTGGATCGTCCGCGTGATCCCCGAGACGTAACCCGAAGGCATCAGTAGCAGCGCGGACACGTCGAACCAGACCGTGTCGATTTCCGGCAGCGGCCGCGACGGGTCGAGGGGCTTGGTGGTACTGTAATCCGCCATCGTGGACCTCCGAAGTGATCGTTACTGTAAGGCCGGGCGACCCGGCCGGTGATCTAATCCAGTGTGATCGCGAGCCCTCAAGTCGGACCCGAGGACTGCATCCGGTTGCAGTTCGACTCGGAGGCGAGGCCGGGAGTGGGGCCACGTCACGCCGCTCACTGCCCGAAATCGTCGTTGCGAGGCCATGAGGACGGCTCGACCGACAAGTGCGATCTTTGCAAGTATCGGCCCCGCGCAGTTTTACAGTTGAGCCATTGTGTGGAGTTAGTCTATTGTCTCGAAACCGCACAGATTACCTATTTTATCAAATTGCCTAACCCGCCCGTTGGCCCACGGCGTTGTATCCCTGCCAAACGTCGCGTCGGAGTTACGGGCAACCGTATGACGAGGACGCCCCGCCGAAAGTTCGCGGCAATTCCTGGGCCAGCGTATGCCCCTGCGAGTGCCGGGCGGCAACACTCCGAGACCCCTTGTATGCGGGGAGTCTTCAGCTAAGGGTTGGCTCAGGGGACTATTGCCCCCCGATCGCCGGGGATTCGCCTGACGCAGCGCGCTGCTCGGCGACCCAATCGGGCGGGTAAGGCTCCACGGGCCAGTCCGGCTCCGGCCTGTAGACGCCCCACTTTTGGTAGCGGTAGTAGCGTGTCATCGCCTCGGTCCAACTGCTGGCGACGATCGTCGTCAACAGTCGGTCCTCGTCGCCCAGCATGGCGCGGTGGCCGTCGCCGCGCGGGCCGGCCAGGCAGAGCGTGTGGGCACGGCTCCCGTCAACGTGCCCCCACGCTTCGTGGACGAGGCTCGTCGCCTGCCGCTCTTGCTCGATCGCCGCCAACGCGAACTGCGACCACGTCTCGAACTCGGCCGACGCCGCGGCGCACTCCGCCAGCTCGGACCAGCCGGCCGCGGCCAGCGCCGACTCGCGCGGCTCCGCGGCCTCGCGTGCCAACTCCCATTGGTGGACGACGCCGAGGTGGACCTCCCCGACCGGCGTGCGGTCGTCGCGCAGGAAGCCCAGGAAGCGCTCGGTGAACGCCGCCCCGATCGACACCTCCTCGGCGACCTCTCGCCGCAACCCCGTGAGGTACGGGTCGCCCCCGCCCGCGGCGTCGGCCTCGCTGATGTGCCCGCCGATGCCCACGCTGCGCAGCGACTTCAGCCGCGACTCGGTGCCGGCGTCGCCGCGGCGGTAGTGGAACACGCGGCCGAGGCAGGTCAGCACGACGTAGGGGATGAGCTGCACGAACGACGGGTCGGTCTCGCACTGCGAGCGCGGCCGGAACTCGAAATACGCCGGGTCGAGCAGCCGATCGCGCTCCGCCGGGGTCGCGGCCCGCAGGCCCAGGAACGGCCCCCAGGCGGCGAGGCGTTCCGCGGGGACGCCCAACACGCGCTCGTCGGTCGGCATGGCGTCGCCCCGGTTAAGATTGCCGCTTCTGCAAGTACCCGGCCAGCGTCGCGCCCAGGTCGGCGTCGGTGCGGACGCGGACCAGTTCGACGCCCAAGGTCCGCGTCGCCTCGTCGAGTTCGGCCAGGTGCGCCCCCAAGGCGGCGAGGTAGCCGTCGCGCACACTCAAGGGGTCGGTCGAGACTTCCGGGGCGAATTCGAGGCCGCGGAACAGCGTCGCCTGGCGGAACGGGAAGTCGAGTTCGGCCGCGTCGAGCACCTGGAACAGCACGACCTCTTGCTTGTGCGACTTCAGCACCCGCAGCCCGGCGACGAGGTCGGCCACGTCGTCGAGGAAGTCGCTGAAGACGAACACGATCCCGCGTCGGCCGAGGGTGCCGGCGTTGTCGCGCAGCACCTTGCCGACGTTCGACAGCCCCGGAAACGGCCCCTCGACGAGCCGCGTGAGCATCTCGCGCACCTGCCCCGGCGCGCTCGAGCCGCGCAGGAACGCCCGCACGCGGTCGGCGGCGAGTAGCAGCCCCGCGCTGTCCGACTGCCGCGTGACGAGGTACGCGAGCGCCACCGCGAGGGTACACGCGGTGCCGTACTTGGTGACGCGCCGGCCGGTCGCGTCGGTAACCGTGCCGACCTTCATCGACTCGGAGCCATCGACCGCCATCCAGGCGACGAGGTTCGTCTCCTGCTCGTACTGCTTGAGGTGGTAGCGCTCGGTGCGGGCGTAGACTTTCCAGTCGATGTGCTTGATGTCGTCGCCGGGGGCGTACTCGCGGTGCTGCGCGAACTCGACGGCGAACCCGGTGCGCGGCGAGCGGTGCCGGCCGGCGAAGTAGCCCTCGACGACCTGCTTGGCGTCGAGTTCGAGCCGGTCGATGCGGGCGAGCACGTCAGGGGCGAGTCGGGGCATTAGTATTCCGGGGCGAGCCAAGAGCGTAAGCGACTGGAGGTCTTTGCGTCAGAATGTTAGCCGCAGAGACGCAGAGTTCGCGGAGCAAACCAATCTCATGTTTTGGTTCTCTCTGCGCACTCTGCGTCTCTGCGGCAAAATTGTTTCGGGTCATCGTAGTCACTGCTCGCGCGGCACCAGCGGCAGCAGCCGCGTCACGATGTCGTCGGGCGTCACGCGGTCGGCCTCGGCGTGGTAGTTGAGCATCAGGCGGTGCCGCAACACCGGCTTCGCCACGGCCTTGACGTCCTCGATCGCCACGTAGGTGCGGCCCTGCAAGATCGCGCGGGCCTTGGCGGCGAGGATCAGGTTCTGCCCCGCGCGTGGGCCGGCCCCGAAGCTGACGTACTTCTTGACGAAGTCCGGCACCGGTACGCCGGCCCCCCCTTCCACCGGGGCGGGCCGCGACAGCCGCGTCAACTTGCCGGCGAACTTCACGACGTGCCCGGCCGCCTCGACCTTCAGCACGAGGTCTTGCATCGCCAGAATTTCCTCGGCGGTAATCACTGGCTCGACCTTGACCTTGCTGCCGCGGGTGGTCGCTTCGATGATGCGGAACTCGTCGGCCTCGGTCGGGTAATTGACCTGGATGTTGAACATGAAGCGGTCTTGCTGGGCCTCGGGCAGGGGGTAAGTGCCCTCCTGTTCGATGGGGTTCTGCGTGGCCAGCACGAAGAATGGGTCGGGCAGCCGGTGCCGCTTGCCGGCGACGGTCACTTGCCGCTCCTGCATCGCTTCGAGCAGCGCCGCCTGGGTCTTGGGCGGGGTGCGGTTGATCTCGTCGGCCAGGACGATGTTCGAGAAGATCGGCCCCTGGACGAAGCGGAACTCGCGCGCCCCGGTCGTCTTGTCGTCGTAGAGGAGTTCGGTGCCGGTGATGTCCGTCGGCATCAGGTCGGGCGTGAACTGCACGCGGTTGAAGCTCAGCGCCATACCGTCGGCCAGCGTGCGGATCATCAGCGTCTTGGCGAGGCCGGGCACGCCGACGAGCAGGCAGTGGCCCTTCGCCAGCACGGCCAAGAGGAGCTGTTCGAGCACTTCTTCCTGGCCGACGATGACCTTGCCGCACTCGCTCAGGAGGCGGTGGCAGGCGGCGCGGAGGGCGTCGGCGCGGGCGATGTCGTCGTCTTCGAGGAAGATCGGCTCGGCGGACTCGGTCGGGGTGGGCACGCGTCGAACTCCGGCAGACTAAGGGCGTCACGGGGATTTTAGGAGGAAGACGCGGTTGGCCGTCGCCACCGCCACGGAATCGCGCCCGACCGTGACGCAAACTCCCGGCCCGCCGACGGCGAGTTCGCGCACGCCCAGCACGCGGCCGCTGTCCGGGTCGATCGACACCAGCGGCAGCCGGCACTCCAGCGCCGCCTGCGTGAGCGTCACCGCGACCCCCGGCAGCCGCGACGCACTCGGCCAGGGCGCGAAGCCGGTCAGAAGTCGCCCGGCCAGCGGCCCCACGGGTTCGGCGGGCCGGGCGAGGGCGGGGTACGCCAGGACTGACTGCCGGCCGGCGACCACGCGCCAGGCGGCGTCGCGCGGCCAGCCGGTCAGCCCGGCCAGATCGACCGCCGGCCAGGCTAAGTTACCGTTGCCGAACTGGATCGCGTAGAGTCGGCCGTCGGCGGGGGCGTAGGTCGCGCGGCCGTCGTGCCGCGCCGCGGTTAAGTCGAGCGCGACGGTCGGCAGCAGCGCCCCGCGGGGGCGCAAGCCGCGGCCGGCGGGCGTCAGGAACTGCAACTCGGTGCCGTGGTTGCGGCTCACTGCGGCGAGCAGCCCGACCGGCGTCGCCACGACTTGCGTGGGCCGGCCGGTTTGACTCGTCTCGCCGCCCGGCTCCCAGGTCCAGAGGTCGCCCAGAGTCCGCGCCGCCGGGGTCACCTGGCCCGCGCCCGACGGCAGTTCGAGCAGCGTCACGCGGCCCAGGTCGCCGGGGACGGCCAGCCGCGTGCCGGTCAGCCGCGCCGGCGGCGACTCCCACGGCGTCGCCCCGGCGGGCGCGCTGTTCAGGACCGCACCGGTCGCCGTGCGGATTACGATGCGGCGGCCGGAGCTGAGCTGCGCCACGACCGACCAGTCGTCGGCGGCGAAGTGCGGGGCGAAGCGCGGGCCGTCGCCGGGCGGGGTCGCCAGCGCGGTCGAGACGCCGGCCGGCCGCACCCAATCGACCTCGCCGGTACCGCGCTCGACGCCGACGAGGTGCGTGTCGCCCCAGAGCGCGACGAGGTGCGTGCCGGTCACTTGCAGCGGCCCCAGGCCCGGCCGCGCGCCCGAAGCGGCGTGCGGCGCGACACCGGGGCGGTTGCCGGGCAGCGGGTCGGCGTCGGGGAAGCGCATCGACCACTCGATCTTGCCCGCCGGCATCGTCACGGCGCTGACGCCGTCCGGCCCCCCCAGGTAAACGACCTCGCCGGCGGCGTCCGCGTGCGTTACGGCGTGGCCGACGGCGACCATCGCCACGACCCGGCCGGCCGCCACGTCGAGGGCGGAGACGCGGCCGCCGTCGGACGCGAAGACCCACGGGGAGCCGTCGCCGGTGACAACGGGCTGACACCGGCCCGACGGCCACGGCACTTCGACGGCCTTTGCCGCCGGGTCGAGGGCCGGCAGGCTCGCGGCGTCGAACGGCGGGGCGACGCGCGGCGGTGGCGCGGGGGCCGGCTTTTTGAGCGGCGGGGCGAGCTTGAACTGGTCGACGACGACGTTGCCCAGCCGCGCCGGCACGCCGCGGGCGTTCAGCACGTTCTCGTCGGCGAGCGGCTTGGCCGCGGGGTAGAGGCGGTAAAAGTTCGTCAGCGCGTCCGGCCCCGTGATCGTTTCGAGGCTCACGAGCCGCGCGGCGGCGCGGGCCTGCGCTTCGAGCGGCATCGCGGCATCCGTCAGCAGTTCACCCCATAGCCGGCGGGCGTCGTCGGCGTGGCCGTCGCGCAGCGCCTCCTCAGCCCGCTCGTGCCGCGCGGCCGCGCCGAACTGCGCCGGCGGCTCCGAGCGCGGCGGCGGGTCGTTGACGTAGCCCATCACGCCGGTCGGGGTGCCGACGAGCAAAACCCCGTCGGCGAAGGCGAGGTTGCCGTGCGGGCCGGGCAGGCGTGGCCCCAGCGGCAGGCCGTCGGCGGGGCGGACGAAGAAGACGCCGGACTTCGTCGGCCACAGCACCGCGTCTTCGGTGAGTAGCCCGCGGCCCCACGAGGCGAGTTGCGGGTCGTCGTGGATCTTCCAGCCCCGCCCGTCGGCGTCGGACCCGGTGTTGACATCGAAGCCGCGCAACCCCCGCTGCGGCGCGGCGACGGCGGCGACCAGCTTGCCGGCCGCGACGCCGAGGAACTGGTCGATTTGCAAGCCCTCGACGCTCCACAAGAGCTTGCCGCTCACCGCATCGAGACACAACACGCGGTCGGCGTCGGTCGGGGCGACGAACACCCGGCCGGCGTGCATCACCGGCGGGTTGATGTCCCGCATCACCGCCGACGGCTTCGTCAATCGCGGGTACTGGAACGCCCACGCCGTGCGGCCGGTCGCGGCGTCGAGGGCCACGACACTGCCGGTGTGCGTGCAGTACGTCAGCAGCCCGCCGGCGAGGGTCAGCGGCTCCGCGCGGTGCCGCGGCTCGCCGCGTTCGAGCGGCCGCACGTCGGCGATTGTCGTCACCCACAGCGGCCGCTCGGGGGTGGCTTCACTCAGTGCGTAAGCGGCGACGCACGTCACGAGGCCGGCGGGCGAGTCCTTGACGAACGCCGCGTAGAGCCGGCCGTTCTCGACGACCGGCGCGGCCTCCCACGCCGCCGCGGCCCCGGCCGGCACCGGCGGCGCGAGTCGCCACAAGAAACTCAGCGGCGGACGGCGGGCGTCGCGCGGCGGGCCGAAGCAAACCAGAAAACTCGCCGAGACGCCGCGGTTCTCGGCCTGCGGCAGCGGCGAAATGTCGGTCGCCCCGAGCCGCGCGAACAGGTGCCCCTCGGCCGCGGTCAGCACGAAGTCGGCATCGACCTTGACCGGCAGGGCGTCCCGCGCCGCGGCGTCGCCCTCGCGCTCGACGGCGGAGTCGTAGAAGTAGCGCCGCTCCCCGGTCTGCAAATCGACGCCGAACACACGCGAGCCGTCGGCGACGTAGGCGACGCCGTTCAGCGTGACCGGGTGCAGCGCGACCGAGCGCGTGCTGCCGAGGCGCGGCAGCGACGGCAGGCGGCCGTCCTCGCCGGGGAAGTCGGCACGCCAGGTCGGCCGCGACCGCCAATACTTGGGCACCTTGGCCGCCGGCTGGCCGCCGCGCGCCGCGTCGCCGCCGAGGGTGCCCCAGTCGCCCGCCGGCGCGGCCGGGACCGTCGTCGAAGGCGGGTCGCGCAACAGCGCCTCGAGCGTGTCGGCGTGTGGCCCGTCACGCCCGGCGAGTCGGCCGGTCGCCGCGGGGAACTTCGCCCGCAACTCGGCGACTTCGGCTTTCGCCGCCGGGCTGCCCTGGAAGATCAGCGCGAGCGCCAGCCGGGCGCGGAGGGTCGCCGCCGGGGTCTTGACTTTGGGCGCACTCGGGTCGTCGGTGGCGTTGGCCGTCGGCAGCAGCCGCCGCAGGTACGTCTCCGTACTGGCGTAGTCGCCACGCTCCGAAGCGAGTTCGGCCAGCAACATTAGCGCGTCCTCGGCGTGCGTACTCGCCAGCGAGCGATCAACGAGTTGCCGCAGCGGCCGGGGGTCGCGCTCCGTGCGGCCGCGTTCGAGCAACTTCAGCGCGACCGGGTCGATGCGGTCACGCCACGCCCGCAGTTCGTTGGGCGGCAGGCTCAACACGAGGCTTTGGGCGACGCGGGCCAGGGGCCGGAAGTGCTTGCCGTCGAGCGTCACGAGGTCGTCGCCGGACTCCTCGACGAGCCGCCGCAGCTTGTCGGCCCCGTCGGCGGACTTGCCGGCGTCGAGCAGCTTCTGGACCTCGACGAGTTCCTTGCCGGCGTTCGACCCGCCCTTCAGTGGCGGCTCCTCGGCGCGCAGGCCGGGCAGCAGCGCGACGGCGATCAGCAGCAGCGGCACGCGCATCGGCGGGGACTCGGTCACGGGAGCGGGATGTTACTCAGCGTAAACGCCACGTCGAATTCGACCAGCGGCGACGGCGTTTCGTACACCAGCGACCACCCCGCCCGGTCGGCCGGAACCTTGCCCGCCGGGAAGCGGTAGACGAGGTTGGCCTTACCGGGACTCTCGCGGAAGTCCTCGTTGATCGGGTCGAACGGCTTGCCGGCGGGGTCGATCAGTTGCAGCCGGTTGCTGCTGAGCCAGACGCCCGCCTCGAAGCTCTCGAACTCGACCTTCGACGGCGGGTAAACCAGTTCGACCGGCACGTCCCAGCGGTCGCCGACCTTGCGCGGCGTCTGCAACGTGAACGTAACCCCCTCCTGCGTGAGCGTCGTCGGCTTGCTGGTGTCGGCCACGCGGAACTGCAACATCTTCGCCGCGGCGGTGACGGTGAACTTGCCGGCGAGGGACAACTTGTCGATCGCGTAGATTCGACCCGATCGACTCTGAGCACCCCCACTGCGGGGGAGTTCCGGCAAACGCACAACCGAGGTGAACGTTGTGCCGCCGACAGCGGACTTCCCGGCCGAGGGCGTGACATCACCGTTCAGGAAATCGCTGCTAAAGGTGCTGCGCGGCTCACTGTCGATGCGGAACACCGGCAGGCGCGGCTCCCAATGCACTTCGAGCGCCACTTCGGTGACACTGCGGCCCGTGTCGAAGTCGCGGCGGCAAACCACCTGCTTCACGGCGACGCGGAACGCCCCGTCGATCGACGCCGGCGACGGCACGCCCTTGTCGATGGCGACCGCGCGGCCCTTCTGCGTCACGGCGAGCCGACCGCCGGCCGCCGTGGCGACTTCGGTCAGCAGCGGCCACAGCGCCCCGTCGCGCCGCTTCAACGTCAGCGGCGACTTCGGGTCGAGCGTCGTCGTCAGGGTCAGCCCGGTTTGCGTCTGGATTGACGCCAGCGCCTCGCCGAGGGTGGCCACAGCCGGCGGCAGCGTGACCGTCGCGGCGGGGGGCTGCCCGGCCGGCGCGGCCGACGCGATCAGGCCGCAGGCGAGGAGGACGTGGAGCATCGGCGGTCGCCTCCCGAAAACATTTGTCCACCGAAAGCCGCAAGGGTTGCCCGGCGTCCGTGGACGGCGCTTCCCCGCCCCCGTATGGTAACAGGGGTGCGCAGCTTAGCACCGGCCGAAAATTCCGACTCCCCGACGCGACCGCCCTCCATCTAGGGTGCCCGAGGTTCCGCAGAATGCTTCTCGACCCGAACAAGCTCGCCCCCCGCGCCCCCGACCGGTCGGACGACACCGACCCGCAAGAGACCGCCGAGTGGCTCGACTCGCTCGAAGCCGTCGTCAAGTTCGGCGGCCCCGAGCGCGCCCAATTCCTGCTCCAGCAACTCATTTCCCAGGCCGCAAAACTCGGTGCCCGCGCCATGCCGGGCGGGGTGACGACGCCTTACGTCAACACGATCCCCTTCGAGAACGAGCCGCCGTTTCCGGGCAACCGTGAGTTGGAACGCAAGATCAAGTCGGCCGTGCGCTGGAACGCGATGGCGATGGTCGAGAAGGCCAACAAGACGACCAACGTCGGCGGCCACATCGCCACCTACGCCAGTGCGGCGACCCTGTACGAAGTCGGCTGGAACCACTTCTTCAAGGGCCGCAACCCGAACCACCCCGGCGACGTGGTCTTCTACCAGGGGCACGCCAGCCCCGGCCCCTACGCGCGGGCGTTCCTCGAAGGCCGGCTGAGCGAAACGCAGTTGACGAACTTCCGCCAGGAGTTGCAGCCGGGCGGCGGGCTGAGTTCGTACCCGCACCCGTGGCTGATGCCGGAGTTCTGGCAGTTCCCGACGGTGAGCATGGGCCTCGGCCCGATCATGTCGATCTACCACGCCCGCTTCAACCGGTATCTCCGCGACCGCGAACTCGCGAAGACAGACGACGTGCGCGTCTGGGCCTTCCTCGGCGACGGCGAGTGCGACGAACCCGAAAGCCTCGGCTGCATCACGCTGGCGGCGCGCGAGAAGCTCGACAACTTGACGTGGGTCATCAACTGCAACTTGCAGCGGCTCGACGGCCCCGTGCGCGGCAACGGCAAGATCATCCAGGAACTCGAAGGCCTCTTCCGCGGGGCCGGCTGGAACGTCATCAAGGTTCTGTGGGGTTCCGGCTGGGACGCGCTGTTGAAGAACGACCACACCGGCGCACTGCAACGCCGGATGTTGGATGTCGTGGACGGCGCGGCGCAAGAGTTCATCTACAAGGGCGCGGCCTACTTCCGCGAGCAGTTCTTCAACACCCCCGAACTCCGAGCGATGGTCGCCGACCTGACCGACACCGAGTTGTTGAAACTAAAGCGTGGCGGCCACGACCCGGTGAAGGTGTACGCGGCGTACAAGATGGCGACGGAGCACAAGGGCCAGCCGACGGTGATCCTGGCGCACACCGTCAAGGGCTACGGCATCCCCGGCGCGGAGGGCACCAACACCGCCCACCAGGCCAAGAAGCTCGTGTTCAAGGGCGCGCAAAGCGGCGGCGTCGAAGCACTCGCGGCGTTCCGCGACGGCTTCAACATCCCGCTGACCGACGAGCAGTTGAAGACCGTGCCGTTCTACAAGCCGGCCGACGACTCGCCGGAGATGCAGTACATGCACGCCCGCCGCAACGCCCTCGGCGGCTACCACCCCAGCCGCAACGCGACGCTGACGCCTTGCACGCCGCCGCTCAAGGAGAGCTTCGCCTACAGCCACGAGGCGACGATGGCCGGCAAGGGCCAATCCACGACGCTGGCGTGGGTCAAGTTGATGACCGACCTGTGTCGCGACCCCAACATCGGCAAGTTACTCGTGCCGATCGTCCCCGACGAGGGCCAGACGTTCGGCATGCCGCCGATGTACAAGACCTTCGGCATGTATTCGAGCGTCGGGCAACTCTACAACCCTGTCGATAAGGGGTCGATGTCCGAGTACCGCGAGGGGACCAAGGGGCAAATCCTCCAAGAAGGGATCAACGAGGCCGGCAGTATGGCGAGTTACATCGCCGCCGGGACGGCCTACAGCACCTACGGCGTCAACACGATCCCGTTCTACATCTACTACGCGATGTTCGGCTTCCAGCGCGTGGGGGACTTGATCTGGGCCGCCGCCGACTCGCGCTGCCGCGGCTTCCTGATGGCCGCGACCGCCGGCCGCACGACGATCAACGGCGAGGGCTTGCAGCACGAGGACGGCCACAGCCACCTGGCCGCGCTCGCCGTGCCGACCTGCCGCGCCTACGACCCGGCTTATGGCTACGAGTTGTCGGTGATCATCGAGGACGGCATCAATGCCATGTACGTCCGCAACGAGGAGTGCTTCTACTACATTACCGTGTACAACGAAGCCTACGAGATGCCGGGGTTGCCGGGCGAGGAAGTGCGCGACGGCATCTTGAAGGGCATCTACCCCGTCAAGACCGTGAAGCCCGATGGGGCCAAGCACGAAGTGCAACTGCTCGGTAGTGGCGTGATCTTGCGCGAAGCCTTGCGGGCGCAACAGATTCTCGCCGACAAGTACAAGGTCGCCTCGACGGTGTACAGCGTCACGAGTTACCAGATGTTGCGCAAGGACGCGATCGAGTGCGAGCGGGTCAACCGCCTGAACCCGACCGCCGAGCCGCGGCAAGCCTACGTGCAGCAGGTGCTAGGCGGCACGAAGGGGCCGATCGTCGCCACGACCGACCACATGCGCGCCCTCGCGGAGCAAGTCGGCCCGTACCTCGGCGGCCGGCTGCTGGCCCTCGGCACAGACGGCTTCGGCCGCAGCGAGACGCGGGCGAACCTGCGCCGCTTCTTCGAGATCGACGCCGAGCACACGGCGGTTGCTGCGCTGTCGGCGTTGGCGGCCCGCGGCGAGATCGACAAGAAGGTCGTCGCCGCGGCGGTGAAGGACTTCGGGCTGAACCCGGACGCCCCGGCCCCGTGGACGGTCTGAAAAACAGCATTAACCGCGGAGGAGCAGAGTAGCGGAGAAGACCAAATTCAAGTTTGATTCTTCTCCG
>JAYTUC010000275.1:0-16093 GCA_043744775.1 Fimbriiglobus sp.
TACCCGGAACGGGTGAAGCCCATCGTGACCGTGCCGGTGCCGGTCGGGTCGAAGGTGGTGTCGCCTTTGGGCACGGCGATGTTCAGGGTTTCCGTTCCCGATTTGGTCAGATCGAGATCGTGGTCGATGAATTGGCCCCAAGCGTACATCATCGCCGAGAGGTCGCGGTCGCTGATGATGTCTTGCCCGGCTTGGTCGGCGAGAGCGTTGCTGATCTCGCGGGCGCCCGGCCGGGTCGCCCCGGCAGGAGTTGAAATGCCATCGGTATACGCGGCGGGAGCGATGCGGACAAAATCGGTACCGCTCTGACCCCAATCGGAATGGGCGAGGTTGTTGCCGCTGCCGTCGTAGCTGCGGATGTCGAGGCCCGCCGGAACGACGCGGTCTTCGAGCGGGAGGAACCTCAGAACAGTTTTGATTTGTTCGGGCTTCATGGGAGGGACTCTGAATGTGGGAAAACTCGGCCCAGAGGTGATGGGAGCCATCGGAAGCTGGTGCCTCTGCCGATGACGACTGCAATTTAATGGAGTGAACCTGAAGCCAACGTGAAGAATGAGAATTCGGTGAGGAATTATTTTGAACCGCCTTCCGGACCGAATTATGAGTATACCGAAATGGAAGCGACTACAAATCGCCCCTTTTTCGTTGATGGATAAGGACTTATGACGCGGAACGCGTTTCGGTGCACGTGTGTGTGTCCCCTCCGCAGCGATTATGCACCGATGCACCGTGAATAGAAATAATAAACTCCATAGCGACAGAATGATTCGTTGAACACGCCAGACCACCACCCAGGCGGCACAGATAACCCATCTTCACAGCCATTCAACCTAGCTTCGCCATTTCCCTACCGCGAGCCTACCCGCAAATTCGATAAATCCCGCAGAGCTTGCCAATTGCCTCTGCGGAGTTGTTCATGCGATTCGTCGCATTCTCCCTCGTTTGCCTCTCCCTTGTGGGTTGCGTCACGGCCGAGCGGAGTGCGACGACGGTGCGCGGTGTGATTCCGGACGAAGAAATCGATCACCTGCGGGCCGCCGCACTGCTCGTTGATCGCGGCGAGATCGCCCCGGCGATCCCGCATTTGCAAGCGCATCTGAAGCGTTACCCGGATGCCCCGATGATCCGGGCATACCTTGCCGAGTTGCTGTTGAAGGTGGGCCACGGCGGCGAAGCGAAAGTGCAATACGAACGGTTCATCTCGGAAGCATCGGATGGAGATACGCTCTCGAAACAACACCTCGTTCACGCCCATACCAAGCTCATGGAAATCGCTGCCGAAGCGGACGACGACTTCCGCGAGCATCTGCATCGCGGCATCGCATTGCTGCTGATCGTTTCGCATTCGGCGGGTTCAACAGCAGCAGGTGGCGAAGCGCTGAACGAACAAACCTTGCACAAAGCGACGACCGCTCTGAAAGCGGCGATTCGCGCCAAGCCGAGCGATCCGCGACCGCTGCTCTATCTGCACGAAGTGCAACTGCGAATGGATCAACCGGGCGCCGCGAGGCAAACGCGACTGGCGATGGTTGCAACGCTCTCCGATCCGAGTTGGTCGCCATCGGAACGCGAACGCATCCGCGCCGCGGAATAAACGATCAAAGCCGGGTCTCAGCTCACTGCAAGGAGATCGTCCCAACTCACCGCATCAAGGATTCGCTCGGCGAGTTGATCGAGCTTTTCCGCATCGGTGATTCGTTGAATCGCTTCGAGCGTTGCGGATTCGGCAATACCGAACCGCTTCGCACCGAGGCGGAAGAGCAAAGAGCGTTTCCCTTCGACCCGGCCTTCGACCCGACCTTTGCCAATAATCCCTTGATAAGTGGTCGATTCTTCCATTAACATGCTGAGTCTCCGAAAGAGGTCATCGATCCGATCGCGTTGGTAACGCAAACCACACAACACATACACTGATCCTAACAGACCTTTCGTTGTCTTTTCATCAACATCTAACGCCTTCAAACAATTTCCGAAGCGATCCAAAGTCGATTCCAAATCTCCGTTCGCTTCGTCGGTGAGCATCGCCAGTGGGGCCAAGCCGAGCCCCGAATTCAACCAATAATCGACCGGGCGTTTCCAAATCTTTTCGACATGGTAACGGAACTCGCAGATCCTCGAACCATCAACCGCGAACCGCTCATAGGTTCCCGTTTGATCGCTCGCATACGCTTTCTGCCGCAGTAGAACCAGTACCGTAGAAACCGGCAAATTGTGCTGGTGATCGACCAAGGTATTGTAGCGCATTAACTCGCGTGGGATACCCAACCTCGGGTTCGCTTGCAATTCGAGATGCAATATCGAAGGCGAAGAACCATCAATGCGAAAGACTTTATCCGCTTGGAGCGTCGTGGCGAGGTCGGTGTCGAGAGCAACACTCGGCCCTGGCGGAATGCCGACGAGGCGAGCGAAACCTGCAGCCCAATCCTCGGGTCGCAGATCGATCAGGGCATTCAACGTCGCATCGAATGGTTTCGCCATGCTTTACACCAAGAGTTCCTTCACCACGTTCCCGTGCACGTCGGTCAGACGGAAATCGCGGCCTTGGAAGCGGTAGGTCAGCTTGGTGTGATCGAGGCCCATCTGATTCAAAATGGTCGCTTGGAGATCGTGGACGTGGACGCCGTTCTCGGTGACGTTGTAGCCGATGCCGTCGGTCGCGCCGTGGATGTGCCCGGCCTTGAACCCGCCCCCGGCCACCCACATCGTGTAAGCGTCGATGTGGTGGTCGCGGCCGATACTCTCGCGTGGCTCGCCCATCGGCGTACGGCCGAACTCGCCGCCCCAGATCACGAGCGTGTCGTCGAGCAGCCCCCGCCGCTTCAGGTCGGTCACGAGCGCCCAACTGGCGCGGTCGGTGTCCTTACAGTTCTTCGTCAGGCCGTTCTTCAGGTCGCCGTGCTGGTCCCACGCCTCGTGGTAAATCTGCACGAAGCGCACGCCCTTCTCGAGCATCCGCCGTGCGAGTAGGCACGAGTTAGCGAACGACGCCTTGCCCGGCTCCGCCCCGTACAGCTCCAGAGTCTCCTTCGACTCCTTGGCAATGTCCATGACCTCGGGCGCGGCGGTCTGCATCCGGTAGGCCATCTCGTAGGCGCTGATCCGCGTCGCTATCTCGGGGTCGCCGACTTCGCTGAGTCGCAACTTGTTCAGCGCGTTGACCGAGTCGAGGGTGTCTCCCTGGAGGCCCGGCGACACGCCCTCGGGGTTGGCGAGGTACAGCACCGGCTCGGCCCCGTTGCGGAACTGCACGCCGCTGTAAACCGTTGGCAGGAAGCCGCTGCCCCAGCACGAGTTGCCGCCGGAGGGGCCTTTGCTGCCGGTCGAGAAGACGACGAACCCCGGCAGGTTGTTCGACTCACTGCCGAGGCCGTAAAGTGCCCACGACCCGAAGCTCGGCCGGCCGAACTGCGTGTTGCCGGTGTTCATCAACACCTGGGCCGGGGCGTGGTTGAAGGCGTCCGTCGCCATCGACTTGACGATGCACAACTCGTCGGCCATTTTCGCGGTGAACGGCAGCAGTTCCGAGAGTTCGGCCCCGCTCTGGCCGTGCCTGGCGAACTTGAAGATCGGCCCGAGGCACTTCGAGTTCGGGTTGATGAACGCCGCGCGGTAGCCTTCGAGTAACTTCGCTGGTGGCAGTTTGCCGTTCTGCTTGACGAGTTCGGGCTTGTAGTCAAAGAGGTCGAGGTGCGACGGTGCCCCGGCCATGAATAAATAGACGACGCGCTTGGCCTTGGCGGGAAAGTGCGGAGCCTTGGGCGCGAGCGGGTCGGCCGACGCCCTGGCGTCGTCGGCGGCGAGGGCGGTGAGTGCCGCCGCCCCGAGGCCGACGCCGCACGCCTTCAAGAACCAACGCCGGGCGAGAGCCGTGCCGTGCATGGGGAAACCTCGGGGGTTAAAGCGTGTCGAGCCGGCGGTGCCACACGCCGGGCCGACGGTCGGTATGAAGGATTGCGAAAACTACGACGCGGTCGTCTTTGATGAAATACAACACACGCTGGCTGAATCGCTTGATGTAATACTCGCGTACTTCCCAACCTGGTCGCCCGTCCTCGACGGGGGAGTGCTGTCGCGGGTTCGCCTCAATCGATCGGATAGCGCTCCTGAACTCCGTCCGGAACGTGTCTTCGTCCCGCCGCGCCCGCGCCACGTACACGGCGTACAACGTGACCAAGTCGTCCTGAAGCGACTGGGCGAGCTCGAATGTCACGACTTTACCCTCTGGGCGACGAGGGAGTCGAGGAACGCGAACGTTTCGTCGATTGTATACATCTTCATCTCGCCGCGTTCTATCGCTTCCAATCGTCGATTGATTTCGTAGCGTTGCGCGGCCCGTATCTCGTCCGGCGTGCCCTCCGGCTCGTCCGGCATGAACAGGAGGATGTCACGAAGTCTCAGACGCTCAGGAATGGACAACTTGGAGACGCGTTCGACTAGCTCTGTCGTAAGCAAAGTTCCGTCGGAGACGACCGCCACGCCCTGTTCTGTCGTTTCGGTACTCATTTCGCGGCCCCCTTGAAAAAGATGTTTCGCAACTGCAGCTTCTCGACGCCGTCCAAGGCGATCGGGCCGAGCTGCGGGAGTTGGCGGGTCTTCTGCGCCACCTCCGTCGCGCCGGCGGTGCCCTTGACGAGCGTCGGCGTGACTTGCAGCGTGACGCGCGTCCACGCCTTCGGCTTGACCGGCAGCGTCATCGTCACCCCGGCCACGGTCACGGTGTACGTCTCGCCGGGGGCGTTCACGTCGAAGACGAGTTCGCCGGGGCCGAACACGGCACCGCTGGTGAGCGGCGTTGTCCCGGTGCAGGTGATGACCTCGCCGGCCTTCCAATCCTTCGCCGCGCCGGGCGTCCAGCCGGTGAAGTCGAGGCCGGTGTACAGCGACGTGTGCCCGCTGGCGACGACGGCGGTTTGCGCCGCCGTCGGCATCGTGCTCGGCTTCTCGAGAATCGTCAAGTTCTTGAAGCGGCACTCGGCCCCTTCGCTCTCGAGCGCCAAATACCCCTTACGCGGGTTGCACTCCGAGACGCCCGAAACTTCCTTGCCGTTGACGTGCAGCTTCAGCGTGCCGTCCTGGGCAATCACCTTGTAGTGGTTCCACTCGCCGCCGCCCTTGCACAGCCGCTCGCTGGGCAGGCAGCGGGCGTAGCCCTTGGGGTGCGGCCGGTCGGGCTTGCACGTCGCCCCCCAGATGCTGAACAAGTCGCCGTGGCTCGTCGCCCAGTCGGTCTCGTAGTTGACGAGCACCTGCACCTCGATGCCGCGCGTGTACCCGGTGCCCACGGCCGGCAGCGGGTCGCCCCAGACGAACAGCCCGGAGTTGCCCACCTCCTTGGTGTTCGTGTGCATCCAGTCCATCTCGAGCACGAAGTTCTCGTACTGCTTCTCGGTGCGAAGGAACCCCGTCGGCCGGCCGTCGGTGACGATGCAGTCGCCCTTGACCTGGAACGTCTTCGGCCCGCAGTTAACGTTGACCCAGCCGGCAAGGTCCTTGCCGTTGAACAGCGGCACCGCCGCGTCTTCGGCGCGGGTCGGCGCGGCGATGAGGGCGAGAAGGGCGGCGGTAAGCAGCATTCGCATGGGTAGACTCCAAAGGGGTCAGGCGAGCGGGGGACGATAGTCCCCCGAGATAACCACCCACTCGGGTGACGGTCGCCGATGGGGGAAGCGCTCGGGGGACTGTCGTCCCCCGCTCGCCTGGACTAATCCTTCGTCAGCGTCTCGTCGAGGTTCAGCAGCACGCGGGCGACGCTCACCCACGCCGCGGCTTCGGCCGGCGTCGTGCCGTCGGGGTAGCCCATCAGCGGCCCGGCCAGCAGCGTCGGCTTCGACGACTCGGCGACGAAGCGCTCACGCTGCTTCGCCAACGTCGCCGTCAGCACGGCCAACTCAGTGGCGCTCGGGGCGCGGCTGACGCAGAGGCGGAAGGCGTGCGTCAGGCGGCCGGGGTCGTCGTCGTCGGTGCCGCCGTCGTGCAACGCGCGGGCGGCCAAGCCGCGGGCGGCGTCGAGGAAGGTCGGCTCGTTTAGCCCCACGAGGGCTTGCAGCGGCGTGTTCGACCGCGACCGCTTGACGCACGCCACGTCGCCGTTGGGCGTGTCGAAAGCTTGCAGCGCGGGGTACGGCACGCTGCGGAAGCGGAAGACGTAGACCGACCGGCGGTAGCGCTCGGCCCCCGCCGACTCGGGCCAGGCCTTGGGGCCGTAGCTCGCTGGCGGGGCCATCAGGAACATCGGGATCGGCGGGTAGACCGGCGGGCCGCCGACGGCGCGGTTCAGCAAGCCCGACGCCGCCAGGGCGATGTCGCGCACCAACTCGCCCTCGACGCGGAAGCGCGGGCCACGCGCCAGCAGCCGGTTCGTCGGGTCCGCCGCCGCGAGTTCGGGCGTCACCTTCGACGACTGCCGGTACGTCTCGCTCGACGCGATCAGCCGGTGCAGGTGCTTCACGCTCCACGGGGCGACGCCGGGGGCACTCGGGTGCATGAACTCGACGGCCAGCCAGTCGAGCAGCTCGGGGTGCGTCGGGGCCTCGCCCTGCGTGCCGAGGTCGTCCGGCGACGCCACGAGGCCCTGGCCGAAGTACGCCTGCCAGACGCGGTTGACGAAGGCCCGCGCCGTCGTCGGCGACTTGTCATCGACGAGCCACCTCGCCAGGGACAGGCGGTTGACACTCGCGCCGGCCGGCATCGCGTGCAGGAAAGCCGGGGTGCCGGGGCCGACGGCGTCGCCGGGCTGCAAGAAGTCGCCGCGCTTCAAGATGTGCGACGGCCGCGGCGTGGCCATCTCGGCCAGCACGAGCTGCGAGTTGCCCTCGGGGTGGTCTTTGAAGAGACTCTCGATGTCGTAATTCGCTTCTTTCCACTCGGGCACCGACTGCCGGAAGTTGGCGAAGGTCGCCGCCGTCGCGGCCCTGGCGTTCGCTGCTGTCGTGACGCCGAAGCGGAAGCGGCCGAGGTTGTTGGTCTGGTTGTCGTCGCTGTTCCAGCCGCCGTGGTTCAGCACGACTTTGAAGCCGATCGCCACTTCCTTCGTCCGCTCGATCGGCTTCTCCAGCACGAACACGGCCTGGCGCGGCACGTTGCGCCGGCCGGGGCCGACATCGACGCTCCAGGCGGTGTCGTTGTTGCCGTCGATGGCGTAGGCGACGGGTCCGACGGTGCGCGGCTTCTTCGACTTGTCGTCGTAGAGTTTGGCGAGCGGCTGCACCGGGGCGTCGGCGTCGCTGGTGGCCGACGCGACCTTCACCTCGACCCCGTTGACGAGGACTTTGAACTCGGTGAGCGCGAACATCCCTGTGACCGCCCGGCCCGGCCCGCCGTGGGGTAGGGTGGGGTCGGTGAGCAGTTCGAGCCGCACCGCGGTGATCGGCTCGCCGGCCGGCAGCTTTGCCGGGTAGGTGTCGCCCGACTTGGTGGGGGCGTAGCCCTCGGCGAGGACGGAGCCGTCGGGCTGCACGGTGTGCTTCTCGCCGCCGCTGGTGTCGAGGTCGGGCCGCACCGTCACCCACGCCGGTTGCGGCGGCAGCGACTTCTCCCACGCGGCCATCTTCGCCGCCCAGTCCGGCGTCTTGTGCTTCAAGTCCGCCTCGATCGCCTCGACCTTGCGCAAGATGTCCGCGCGGCGTAGCTGGTTGGCCGGGGTGTAAACCGTCGCCGTCGCCTCGTGGGCGGAGTTCAGGAACGCGAACAGCCGGTAGTAGTCGGCGTGCGTGATGGGGTCGTACTTGTGCGTGTGGCACTGCGCACAGGCCAGCGTGAGGCCCAAGACACTCTTGCCCACGGCGTCCATGCGGTCGAACATCGCCTCCATGCGGAACTGCTCGGGGTCAATGCCGCCCTCCTCGTTGACCATCGAGTTGCGCAAGAAGCCCGTCGCCGTCCGCTGGTCCTGCGTCGGGTTCGGCAGCAAGTCCCCGGCGATTTGCTCGACGACGAAGCGGTCGTAGGGCAGGTCGCGGTTGAACGCATTGATGACGTAGTCGCGGTAGAAGTGGACGAAGCGCGGCTTGTCCTTCTCGTAGCCGTCGGAGTCGGCGTAGCGGGCCGCGTCGAGCCACAGCCGGCCCCAGCGCTCGCCGTAGTGCGGACTCGCCAGCAGCCTCTCGACCAGCTTGCCACTGGCGTCGGGCGACTTGTCGGCGACGAACGCATCGACTTCGGCGGGCGTCGGCGGCAGCCCGGTCAGGTCGAGGTGCAGCCGGCGGAGCAGCGTCGTCCTGTCCGCGGCCGGCGACGGCGACAGGCCCTCCTTCTTCAGCCGGGCCTGCACGAAGGCGTCGATCGGGTGCCTGGCCCCGGCGGGCACGGCCGGCCGGGTCGGCGCGGTGAATGCCCAGTGCTTGGGGCCGGCCTGCTCGTTGGCCAGCGCGTCCGGCCACTTGGCCCCGGCCGCAATCCACGCCCTAACCTTGGCCGCCTGCGCCGCCGGCACCTTGACGCCCCCCGGCGGCATCTGCGTCTCCTCGTCGTCGGTGACGAGCCGCTTGTAAAGCTCGCTCTCCTCGGGCTTGCCCGGCACGATGGCGGCGTGCTTCGACTCGCCGCCGGCGAAGGCGAGCTTGCGCACGTCGAGGCGGTAGTCGGCCTTCTTCTTGCGCGCGTCGTGGCAGGTCGCGCAGTTCTTCGCCAGGAACGGCGCGATGTCCTTCTCGAAATTGACCGCGTTCGGGTCGCCCTCGGCGCGGGCCGGGGAAGCGACGCAGAGCAGGGCGAGCAGGCCGGCGGCCGGGAGAAGCCAACGCATCAGCGGCACTCAGTAAAGGGGCGGTTGCGAAACTGTGAGGCGGGCGTCCCTACTATACCCGCAAGTGCCCCCGTTTCGCCCCCCCGAAAACCGCGGGACGCCCGATGACGCCGCCCGAGCTGTTCCGCTTCTGCCCGCGCTGCGGCGCGGCCGTCGCCCCGAGTTCGCCACTGACCTGCGCCGCGTGCGGCCTCCGCTACTACTTCAACCCGACCGTCGCCGCTGCCGCGTATCTCTTCGACGCCGCCGGCCGCGTGCTGCTGATCCGCCGGGCGAAGGACCCCGCCGCGGGCAAGCTCGCCGTGCCGGGCGGCTTCATCGACTTCGGCGAGACGGCCGAACAGGGCTTACGCCGCGAGGTCCTCGAAGAAGTCGGCCTCGAAGCGGGGCCGCTGCGCTACCTCGGTTCGTGGACCAACCAGTACCTTTACGCCGGGGTCACGTACCCCGTGGTGGACCTGATCTTCGCCGCGCCCGCGCTCCGGCCCGAGACGGCGTTGCCGCTCGACGCCGTGGCCGGTTTGGAGTGGAGGGCACCGAACGACATCGACCCCGGCGAACTGGCCTTCCCGTCCTTGAAAATGGCCCTGGCCGTGTTACTCTCGGGGCCGGCGAACCCCTGACCCCGACGCGAGTTGACCCCGATGTGCGGCCGCTACCTGTTCCAGACCCCCGCCGAGGAGTTGATCGGCGAGTTCGACCTCAGCACCCTGCCGGGCGACCTGACGTCGCAATACAACGTCGCCCCGTCGCACCTCGTGGCGGTCGTCGGCAACAAGCCCCACGGGGCGGGCCGCGGGCTGATCCGCATGCGCTGGGGGTTCGTGCCGCGCTGGGCGGCCGACCCGGACGCCGGGCCGAAGCCGATCAACGCCAAGAGCGAGACGGCCGCGACCAACCCCGCCTTCCGCGACAGCTTCCGCACGCGGCGGTGCCTGATCCCCGCCACCGGCTTTTACGAGTGGCACGCGACCCCCGCCGGCAAAGTCCCGCAACTGTTCCGCCCGGCCACCGGCAAGCCGCTCGCCTTCGCCGGCCTCTGGGACGTGTGGGACCCTCAGGGCGAGTCGCCGCTGTTCACCTGCACGATCCTGACCGTCCCGGCGAATGGCACGACGGCCTTTTGCCACCACCGGATGCCGGCGATCCTGCGGCGTGCCGACTACGCCGCCTGGCTCGACGCGAAAACCCCCCTCGCCGACGCGCAAGCGCTGCTCCGCACCAGCCCCGACGACCTGCTGACGGCGACGGCGTTGAGCGCGACGGTGAACTCGGTTCGCAACGCCGGGCCGGACTGCCTGACCCCGGCCGCGTAGACTGACGCCACACTCTCCCCCGGTGGGCCACGACCATGCTCCGCGTCCTCCTCGCCGCGCTGACGCTCGCCACGCCCGCGCTCGCCGCCCCGCCGGTGACGGCCGTCGCCTACCGCCCCGACGGCAAGCTCCTCGCCGCCGGCGTGCGCGACAAAGTGACCCTGCTCGACCCCGCCACCGGGGACGCTGTACGGACCGTGACGGGTCTGGACGGCCGCGTGACGGGCGTGACGTTCTCGCCGTCGGGCGAACTGGCGGTCGCTTGCGGCACCCCCGGCAAGTCGGGGGTGCTGAGCGTCTACGCCGCAACGGACGACGCGAAGCCGGTGACACTCACCGCCCACAAGGACGCCATCTACGCGCTGACGTTCAGCCCCGACGGCAAGACCCTGGCGACCGCCGGGTACGACCGCCTCATCAAGCTGTGGGCGGTGCCGCTCTCGACCGCCAGCCGGCCGACCGCGACGTTGACCGACCACTCCGACGCCGTGTACGCGCTGGCGTACAGCCCCGACGGCAAGCTGCTCGCCAGCGCCGGGGCCGACCGCGCCGTCAAGCTCTGGGACACCGCGAGCAACAAGCGGCTCTACACGCTGCCCGACGCCACGGATTGGGTCTACGCCGTCGCCTGGCACCCGGACGGCAAGACCCTGTACGGGGCCGGCGTCGATCGCAGCCTGCGGTCGTGGGCCGTCACCCCCGCCGGCGGCAAGCTGACGGCGTCGGTGTTCGCCCACGAGGCGGCCGTGTCGCGTATTTTGGTCGGGCCGAAGGGGGCGACGCTCACCACCGTCGGCGAAGACGGCGCGGTCAAGGCGTGGGACGGGGCGACGCTCCGCGAGGGCAAAGCCTACCCGCCGCAGCCCGACGCGATCCCGGCGGCGGCACTCTCGCCCGACGGCACGCAGCTCGCGCTCGGCCTGTTCGACGGCAGGCTCCTGCGGGTCAACACCGCGACGGGCGAGGTCGCCAAGCCGAAGCCGCCGGCCGTGACGACCGTTGCCCCGGACTTCGCCCCGCGTAACGCGACTACGGCCGTGACGCTGACCGGCACCGGCCTCGACCGGCTCACGTCGCTAAGTGGTGACAACGGGCTGACACTAGAGATGGTGCCGTCGCCGGGCGACAGCTCGACACGCCGCGCGGCCAGGCTCGCCGTCCCCGCGACCACGCCGGTCGGCTTCGCCACGCTGACGTTCCAGGGCGACGGCGGCCCGGCCACGTCCGTGAGGTTCGCCGTAGATCGCTTCCCATTAGCGAGCCCCGCCGCGACGCTGACCTTGCCGGCGACGGTGGCCGGCGACCTCGACCGGCCCGGCGACGCCGATACGTACCGCTTCGCCGCGCCGGCGGGGTACGAGTTCGGCGCGCAACTCGTCACGGCCGTCGAGCCGGCCAAGTTCGCCCCGGTGCTCACAGTGACCGACGCCGCCGGCCGCGTCGTCGCGGAGCGGGACGGCACCCTGCTCGGCGTCAAGTTGCCGGCGGCCGGGGTTTACGCCGTCGGCGTGCGCGACCGCGAGTTCCGCGGCAACGCCGGGGTCAAGTACCGGCTGCACCTCGGGCCGATCCCCGTCATCGCCGAGGCCTTCCCGCTCGGCGTGACCCGCGGCGTGCCGACGGCCGTGAGTGTCCGCGGCGTCAACCTCGGCCCCCTCGCCGCTTCGCCGCTGAGCGTCCGCGCCGACGCCGCCGTCGGCGGCCGCCACGAGTTGCCGGTGCCCCGCGTCGGCGGCGACCCGGTCGGCCCGGCGTCGGTCGCCGTCGGCGAGTTCCCGAGCGTGCCGTACGGTGACAACGCGATGGCACCGGCGGTGCCGTTCACGACGGACGGCGAGTTGGCCGCGCCGGGGGCCGCGCACGTCGTGGCATTCCGGGCCAAGAGGGGCGAGCGGCTGATTGCCGAAGTCGAAGCCAGTCGCCTCGGCTCGTCGCTCGACTCGTTCCTCGAAGTCCTCGACGCCGACGGCAAGCCGGTGCCGCGCGCGACCCTGCGTTGCACCGCCAGGGCGTACACGACCTTCCGCGACAACACCTCGAACAGCCCGAGTATTCGCCTCGAAACTTGGAACGAGTTCGCCGTCAATGACTTCCTGTTCGTCAAGGGCGAGTTGATGCGCATCGCCGCGTTGCCGAAGGGGCCGGACGACGACTGCCTGTTCGTCAGCGTCGCCGGCAACCGCGTCGGCTACCTCGGCACCACGCCGACGCAGCACGCCAACGGCAGCCTCGCCTACAAGGTCGAGGCCCACCCGCCGGGCAGTAAGTTCGCGCCCAACGGCATGCCGGTGTTCGCCTTGAACTACCAGAACGACGACGGCGGCCCCGGCTACGGCAAGGACTCGCGAATCACCTTCGACCCGCCCGCCGACGGCGTGTACAAGCTGCGGCTGCGCGACGCCGACCCCGCCGGCGGCCCCAACCGCGGCTACCGCCTGACCGTGCGGCCACCGCGCCCCGACTTCGCGCTGAAGCTCACGGCGTCGTCGAACGTCTGGAGGGGCGGCGGCATCCCCGCGACCGTGACCGCCACCCGGATCGACGAGTTCGACGGCCCCATCCGCGTCACGGCCAGGGACATGCCGGCCGGCTTCTCGATCCCCGACACCGTCATCGAAGCCGGCCAGACGACCGCCGTCGTCACCTTGAGCGCGACCGCCGCCGCGAAGTCCGCCCCCGCCGGCTGGCGACTCACCGGCAGCGCCGACATCGCCGGCCAGCCGGCGAGGCGCTTCGCCCCCGGCGTCAAGCTGACCGTCGCCGACGACGCCGACCTGACGACCGCGACCGCGAGTGAGGTCGAGATCCGCCCCGGCGGCGAGTCGCGCTTCACGGTCAAGGTCGAGCGCCACTTCGACTTCAAGGGCCGCGTGCCGCTCGACGTGCGCGGCCTGCCGCACGGCGTCCGCGTGATGAACATCGGCCTGAGCGGCATCCTCGTGCTGCCGGGCGAGAGCCAGCGCGAAGTCGTGCTGTACGCCGAGCCGTGGGTGACGCCGCAGACTCGCCCGGTGACCGTGACCGCCCGCAGCGAGCGCGCCAGCGGCGAGCGCCGCGGGGCGGCCCCCAAGGACACCGAGTACGCCGCGCCGCCGCTGCTGCTGCGCGTCCGGGAAAGCGCGGCCGCCGGCCCGGCCGCCCGGTAAAATGCCCCCGACACGAACCCCCGAAGCGAGGCACCATGGCCGACACGCGCGAAATCCAACTGCTCATCATCGGCGGCGGCCCCGGCGGCTACCCGGCCGCCTTGCACGCCGGCGACCACGGCGTCCCGACGCTCCTCGTCGAGGAGGGCGGCCGGCTCGGCGGCGTCTGCCTGAACCGCGGCTGCATCCCCTCGAAGGCGCTGCTGCACGTCGCCAAGGTGATCCGCGAGGCCCACGAGTCGGCCGCGATCGGCCTGAGCTTCGGCGAGCCGAAACTCGACCTGCCCAAGCTGCGCGACTTCGTGCAGGGCAAGGTCGTGACGAAGCTCACCGCCGGCATCGGCCAGCTCTGCAAGTCCCGCGGCGTCGAGGTCGTGAAGGGCAAGGCCGCCTTCGAGGACGCGAACACGGTCACCGTCACCGACGGCGACAAGGTGACCCGCGTCCGCTTCCGGAACTGCATCGTCGCCACCGGCTCCGTGCCCGCGATGCCCAAGCCCTGGGCGCTCGGCGACGAGCGCATCATGGACTCGACCGACGCGCTGCTGATGCCCGACATCCCCAAGAAACTCCTGGTCATCGGCGGCGGCTACATCGGCCTCGAAATTGGCAGCATCTACGCCGCGATGGGGTCGGCGGTGACTGTGGTGGAGGCGATGGACGGGCTGCTCGTGCTGGCCGACCGCGACCTGGTGCAGCCCTTAGAAAAGAAGCTGCGCGGCGAGTTCGCGGCGATCTACTTGAACACCAAGGTCGCCAGCCTGAAGCCGACGCCGGCCGGGATCGTCGTCACGCTCGAGGGCAAGGACGTGCCCGGCGAACTGACCTTCGACCGCGTGCTGGTGAGTGTGGGCCGGCGGCCGAACACGGCCGGGCTGAACCTCGACAAGGCCGGCCTCAAGCTCGACGACCGCGGCTTCATTCCCGTCGATCTGCAACGCCGCACCGCGGTCCCGCACATCCAGGCGATCGGCGACGTGGCCGGCGAGCCGGGGCTGGCGCACAAGGCGACGGCCGAGGCCCGCGTCGCCGTCGAGGTGCTGCTGGGCGAGCCGGCCGAGTGGTCGCCGCGCTGCGTCCCGGCGGTGATCTACACCGACCCCGAAATCGCCTGGGCCGGCCTGACCGAGAAGGAGGCCGTCGAGCGCCACGTCCCGCACGAGGTGACGAAGTTCCCCTGGGCCGCCTCCGGCCGCGCGGTCGCGCTGGGGCTGACGAACGGCCTGACGAAGATGCTGTTCGACCCCGAAACCAAGCGCGTGTTGGGCGTCGGCATCGTCGGCGGCGGGGCCGGCGAGATGATCGCCGAGGGCGTGTTGGCGATCGAGATGGGCGCGGTCGCGCGGGACGTGCTGGAGTCGATCCACCCGCACCCGACGCTCTCCGAGACCGTCATGGAGGGGGCGGAGATGGCCTACGGCAACGCTGTCCACTACGCCGGCAAGAAGAAACTGGCGAAGTAGGTTCGTCGTAGTGTAACGGCATGGCGAAAATTTACGACAACGCCTTCAGCCGGCTCATCGACGACAACCTCGCCGATTGGGCCGCATTTTTGGCGGAGCGCGTCGGCCTGCCGCCCGGCCCGGCGACGGCGGTCGAGACCGACGTGTCGAGCAACCTCCAAGCCGACCGGCTGATCTGCGTCGCCGGCACCGAACCGGCCCTGATCCACCTCGAACTCGAATCGTCGAGCCGCCTCGGGTTGCCGAACCGGCTGCTGAGCTACAACGTCGCCGCCTGGCGCACCAACGGCGAGCCGGTTCGCTCGGTGCTGATGTTGCTGCGTCCCTCGGCTCAGGCGAGCGACCAGACCGGGCGGCTGACGTTGTCGCACGGCGGCGTGCCGTACCTGACCTTCGACTACGTCGTGATCCGGGTGTGGGAGGAGTCGCCCGACGCGCTGCTGGCCGGCGGCCCCGGCCTGGCCCCACTGGCGCTGTTGACGAACGCCGCCAAGGCCGACACCGACGGCGTGTTCGCGAAGTTCCTCGCCCGATTGCAGCGGCCGGACGTGCCGAGTATCATGAGGGACGATTTGCTCAACTCGACATTCGTCCTCTCGGGCCTCCGCTACCACCCCGACCGCATGGCCGCCTTGTATAAGGACTACATCATGACCCTGGAAGACTCCTCGACGTACATTTGGATTCGAGACAAGGGCGTCGTCATCGGCAGGGTCGAGGGCAAAGTTGTTGGGTTACAGGAGTCGATCCTGAACCTCGGGACGGCACGTTTCGGCCCGCCCTCGGAGTCAGACGCCGCAACGCTCGCCGGCATCGTGGACACGGAGAAGTTGGGCAGAATTGTTGTACACGCCTTGAAAGCTACCGACTGGTCCGACCTCCTCAAGCGGGAGTTCACCCAATGATGGAGGACGAGGAGTCGCCGACTTATCTGTGGATGTGTGCCAGGGTCTTCGAGATTGGGGAGGCGGAAGGCCGACGAATGGGTTTGCGAAAATGCATCCTGAAAATCGGCACGGCGCGCTTCGGCCCACCGTCCTCGGCAGATGCCGTAGCAACTACACTGACATCCGACGCCGAACGGTTGAACAAATCGCTCGACGAGACCCTCGAAGCCTCCGACTGGCCTGACCTTTTCGCACGCTGCGGCATTCACTCCGCATAAAAAACTCAGTCCTGAGTCCCGAAGGCCGCGCTCAGTTCGAGGTGCTGCTCAAGGCTCAGAACCTCGCTGCGCTCCTTGCCGTCGTAGCCGAGTTCGGCCAGCTTCGCATCGACGAAGTGCTTGTCCTTCGCCCCACTCGGCCAGCCGATGAGCGCCTGGCGCAGGTTCTTGCGGCGGTGGATGTACAGGTCGCGCAGGAAGGCGCGGAACTTGGGCACGTCGCCGACCTTGGCCCGCTTGGCCGCGTTCGGCTTGATGAG
>JAYTUC010000276.1:0-4077 GCA_043744775.1 Fimbriiglobus sp.
GCGGCGAGTTCGAGCCGGTCGCTGGGGGTCAGGGCTGGCACCGGGGTGGCGATCCGTCGAGGAGTCGGCGAGGCGAAACACCAATCCTAGACTTCGCTCCGATTAACGTCAATGGACACGCCGCCGGCGGGGTGCGAAAGGGTCCGGCGAGCCGGAAGCGTCAGCGCCCGGAGCGTGTGCGTCGCCGGCGGGGGAATTGCTTGGCCCGGCGGCCGCGGGCCGGTTACGCTGGGGTTGGGGATCTTGGCGGACGGGTCCACCCGCCGCGTAACCGCGAGGCGTCGGGGCATGACAATCGACGACATCGTCCGACGCTGCGAAGTGGTGTTCGAGCACGCCGACAGCGGCTTCGTGCTGCCCGGTTCGCCACCGCGGCAGGTGTTCCACTGGCGAGGGCAGTTCGCCGTCCGGCACCCCGAGTTGGGCGAGTCCGGGCCGTTCGACACCCTGGTTGGGGCACTGCGGGCGGGCGACGCCGACCTCCTGCGGGTCACCTCCGGCAGTGGCGGTATCGACTGCACCCTCCTGACGACCGAGGAATTGGTTGGGCTGTTGGAGTGCGACGAGGATGACATCGAGTTGGACATCAATGGGAACGCGTGGGCGTTCCGCGACGGCGAGTGGCAACTGGGGGAGCAATGACCGACAACGGCCCGAGTGCCGGCGAGCGAGTCTGTGCCAACTGTGCCCACGTCCGTTGGCTGGTGGCGCTGGGGCTGGGGCTGCGGTGCAAGCACCCGGCGAACGTGACCGGTGGTCGCGAACTGATCGTGCCGAGTCGATACTATACCTGTACCCACTTCCAGCCGAAGGGTGAGCCGGCACCCCTTCAGTCGCCCGCCGAGTGACCTGGGTGACTGGCGACTCCGTCCCCCGTCCGTCTCCCGCGTGTTGGCGGGCGTGAGGAACGAACTCCGGGCGCTGACGCTTCCGGCTCGCTATAATCGCCCCATGCCGCGAGCCGCCCCGCCGACCGTGATTGCCCCGCCACCCACCGGGACGGCCCACCTCGGGCCGCTCGTCGTGGTGCTCGTCGCCTACGCGGGGATGATGGGCGTCTCGTTCAGCCAGGCCGTCTACGGGCTGCTGCTCAACACCGACCGCCTCGCCGCCCAGGACGGACTCCGCCGCGAGATGTTCTACGACACCCTGGTGTTCGAGGCCGTCGATGCGGCCATCGTCGTCGCCGCGATCGTGCTGGCGTCCCGGCCGCTGCGCCGCGCCGCCGCCTGGAGCCGGCCCGGCACCTGGCTGCTCAGCGTGCCGGGCTTCGCCGTCGTGATCGCCGTCAACTTCGGCTACCACGCCCTACTCGTGTACCTGCTCACCGGCGGCGACGGCGCGGCCCCGCCCGAGGCCAAGGCGGCGTCCGACGGGCTGCTGACCCGCGACGGCTGGCGGACGATCCTCACCGTCTGCGTGCAGCCGGCCGTCGTCGAGGAACTGTTCTTCCGCTTCCTGCTGCTCGGGCACCTGCGGCACCACCTGGGGCTGCACGCCTCCGTCTGGCTCAGCTCGGTGCTCTTCGGCATGGCCCACCTCGGCAACGTCCTCGGTTGGCCGGTGCTCATCGGCATCGGCGTGACTCTCGGCTACGCCCGCGTCTTGTCCGGCGGTCTGGCACTCCCGATGCTGCTACACTTCTGCCACAACTTCGTGATCTGCCTGGCCGAAGACTTCGGCCACTAACCGCCCCGGAGCGTCCGATGTTACCGCCCGCCGACGCCGCGAGGCTCGACGACTACCGCTTCCAGTTCGGCCACGACGCGGGCAACCTGTCGCTAGTGCTCGACGCCTTGACCGACGCCGTGCAGTTGGTCGGCCAGCACACGACGTACTGCCGCGTCGAGAAGGGGTCCCGCGCCGGCGAGCCGCCGCTGGACGTTGCTGAAGTGCTCCGGCTACTCGCTGACGCGAAGGGGCTGGTGCAGGAGAGCTTGTTGCGGCTGAAGTCGGCGGGCTAAACGAAGACCGGCGAGCCAGTGGCGTCAGTGCCTGGGGATCGAAAGACCTCCAGGCGCTGACGCCTCTGGCTCGCCGGCTCGTCGGTCGCCTCGCCTTAGAACGGCTGGGCGATGTTACTGAAGTTCGTCGTCGTGCCGGCCACGTTGACGCCACCCAGGAAGGTCGCGGAGAACGGCAACAGGTTGACGATCTCCGAGCCGTCGCGGATGTTCAGGATCCGCACCCGCGGGGCGTTGCCGCGGCCGGCCCCGACGATCACGTCGTCCAGGCCGTCCTTGTTCCAGTCGGTCGCCCCGACGGTCACGCCGCCGGTCTGGACGCCGGTAAACGCGTTGCCGGTCGTCGAGCCGGGGACCAGGGTGAACGGCGCGACGGACGGCGACAGCAAGGTGCCGTTCGCCCCGGCGGTGAGGTTGAACGTCCCCGGCCCGGTCGTGGTGCCGCCGCCGGTTGGGGTTTCCGCGATCGCGATGGGGATCTCGCGGATCAGGCCGGCGGTGCGGCCGTCGTACTGCCGCACGACGCCGGGGCCGGAGGCGGTGCCGGTCACGATGTCGAAGCGGCCGTCGCCGCGGAAGTTGCCCGTCGAAATGTTCACGCCGTCGCGGTTGGCCGAGTCGCCGGCGAAGAACGAGTACAGCGGCGTGCCGGCGGCGCGGTTGCGGTTGCGGACGCCGTCGTAGACGTTGACCTGCGGGCCGCCGCCGGGGCCGGGGGCGGTGATGAGGTTGTCGCGGCCGATCGCGTTCAGGTCGCCCGCGGCGACGCGGACGCCCGTCTGGGTTTCGGGGGTGTAGGCGAAGAAGTCGGCGATCGGGATCAGGGCGTTGCTACCGGGGTTGATGGAGAACACCGCGACGCGGGGGCCGCCGCCGGCCCCGGCCCCGACGATGATGTCCTTGCGGCCGTCGCCGTTGTAGTCGCCGACGGCCACGAAGCCGCCGCCGCGGAAGCCGGGGTCGAAGACGAACTGATCGACCAGGAGCGAGCCGTCGCGGCCGCTGTAGATTTTGAGCCGCGGCGCGCCGCCGGACGCCGGGATGGTGACGATGTCCTGGCTGCCGTCGTTGTTCACGTCGCCGACCGCGACGCGGACGCCGCCGGTGAAGGTCGGCTCGTAGGGGAAGAAGCTGAACTTCTCGACGGCCGTGGACGTGTCGTAGACCCGCACGTGCGGCCCGCCCCCGGCGTCCGCGCCGACGGCGACGATCTTCTGCAAGCGGTCTTGCAGGGTGATCGTGACGGTGGCGATCCCGGCCACGCCGCCGCCCACGAGCGTCGCAGAGTAACTGAACGTGACGGCAGTCGCGTTGAGCGGGATCTGGTCCTCGTTGGGCGTGATGAAGGTGAAGCTGCCGTTGGAGTTGGGGTTGAAGATCAGCGAGCCACTCGGCAACGGGATCGGCAGGACGGCCGCACCGTTCACGTACTTCGCCCCGACCAGCAGCGAGGCGCTGAGCACGCTACCGGGGGTGGTGTCCGAGAAGTCGTTCGCCAACACGCCGTTCGCCACGGCGACAGTCAAGACGCGGCCGGCGGTGGCCTGGTAGAAGTCGGGGTTGGCGATGACAGCCGGGACGATGCGGTCGTCGAGGCACTCGAGCGGGCCGCCGACCGCCTTGCGGGCCGCGGGCTTGGGAGTCGGGTCGTGGGGGCGGGGGGGCCGAGTGAAGCCGAACATGGCGGGCAACTCCTTGTGTTCCGGTGTGGTAAGGCGGCGAGGCCGTGGGGAAGGGCGGGGAAGCCCCTCCGGACCCGGCGACGCCTGGCCGGACGCCCGTGGCGATGGCAGTCCTTGCCCTCAAGACGGCTTTCCGGTCCGCGCTCCGGCCGACCCTCGCCGTTCTGATGCTGCCAGTCTCTTCGGCGGGAACCGGCGCGGCCGGCGAGCGAATCGGCCTCACCCCGCGTGGCAATGCGTCCGGGCGCGCCGGTCGTTCCGGGTGGCGAGACTCCGCCGCTTCCTCGGGACGCACCGATTCGACGACGCAGCCCCGCCGACGGTTGGCCCCCGCCGCGACTTTCCCCTCAACTTCCGCCCGGACCGGCGAGCCGGAAGCGTCAGCGCCCGGAGTGCTGTGAGCGCGAAGAACTCCGGGCGCTGACGCTTCC
>JAYTUC010000277.1:0-4070 GCA_043744775.1 Fimbriiglobus sp.
CGAAGAGAACAACCAGCCGCTGTACTTCCACCAGTTCGCCGACCGGGCCAAGGCCCACGGCCTGAAGTACCTCGGCGAGGCCCGCGTCGGCACGATGGTCACCGGCAACTTCGGCCCGGAGATCGAGAAGACCCTGCGCATGTTGGCCACCGATCAGGTGCAGGCCGAGCAGTACATGGACTTCTTGCGCAACCGCATGTTCCGCGAGACGCTGATCTGCCTCGACCGCGTCCAGCCGAACTGGGCCGTCAACCCCGAGAGCCTGCGGGTGCTGCACGTCGCCAGCGCGGCGAAGGCCGTCAACGCCGAGGGCAACCCGCTCGCCGACGTGCCGGTCAAGACCGAGGACACGGTGTCGTACAAGTCGCCGGCCGGCATGAGCATGGGCACCAACCGGCCGCTCCTGAAGGCGTGCATGCAGGTGCTCGCCGCGGCGTACCCGGCGACGCTGCCGTTCGAGTCGCTGCGCAAGCAGGCCCGAGAGTTGATCGGCGGCGTCGCCGACCCGGCCGACCCCAAGCAGGCCCTCGAAGACATCCAGGTCATCGCCATCGGACTCTTGAACTGCTACATGGGGTCGGACCTCGTCGAGTTGCACGGCATGCCGATCAACTTCGCCAAGCAGCCCGGCGACCACCCGACCGCGACGGCCCTCGCCCGCCTGCAAGCGAGCAAGGCCCCGATGGTGACCAACCGCCGCCACGAAGTCGTCCGCCTCAACGACCTCGACCGCCACTTGGTGCCGCTGCTCGACGGCAAGAACGACCGGGCGCAGCTCGTCGAGAAGCTCACGTCGATCGCCCAGACCGGGGCGCTGAACGTGCAGAAGGACGGGCTGACGATCTACGACGCCAAGGAGATCCACACGGCGCTCACGTCGATCATCGACCAGGCCGTCGCCAACGTCGCCCGCATGGCGCTGCTGGTGGCGTAGACCGCCGGCGAGCCGGAAGCGTCAGCGCCCGGAGTCTTCGCACGCGGTTGCGTCGAGGACTCCGGGCGCTGACGCTTCCGGCTCGCCAAGCCGCGGCGAAACCCGCGGAGGTAGACGGGGGTACGGTTGACGCTACCGGGCGCGCGGCCTTATCAATACCGGAGCGGACAGCCCCGCGCGGACCGGAGACGTGGCCGATGAACCGACTCGACGACCCCCCCGGTACTTCGCTCAACGGCGCGGCCCACGGCGAATTGCTCGACCGCGTGCAGCAACTCCGCCTCGACGGCCAACTCGGTGCGGCCAAGGACGCCCGGCCACGCAACGCCCCGTGGCTGCCGTGGATTCTCGCGGCCGCGCTCGCCCTCGCCTGGGCCGGCATGGGCCTCCGCACCTACCGCAACGCCCCCGCCGACGCCGGCAACCTCGCCGCGGTCGCCCCCGGCAGTCCGTCGCCCGGCAGCGCCCCGACGGCCGGCACGCCGACGCCGGTCGCCGCGCCGGGGTCGGTGCTGATGGCGGTGACCGGGTACATCGTCCCGGCGGTGTCGGTGGCGGTCAGCCCGATCGACGCGGCGGGGCAGGTCACCGAGTTGAACTTCAAGGAGGGGCAGTTCTACGAGGCCGGCACGCCGCTCGCCCGCATCGACGCGACCAACTACCAGTACGCCGCCGACGAGGCCGGCGAGAGCGTCAAGTCGGCCGGGGAGCGGCTCAACGCATCGATCAAGCGGCGCGACGAACTCGACCCGAAATCGGTGCGGCAGATCGAGAAGGACCAGCTCAAGGCCCAGATCAACGAGGCGACCGCCCTGAAGGCCCGCTCCGACGACGAGCTGCGCCGCCTGGAGTCGATCCGCAGTAACATCTCGGCCAAGGAGTACGACACCGCCAACAACGACGCGGTGGCCGCGAAGTTCCGCCTCCAGAAACTCGACATCGACCTGCGGATCCTGGAGGCCGGGCCGCGGCCGGAGAGGATCGCCGCCGCCGACGCGGACATCGCCGTCGCCCGTGCCGAAATCAAGGCCGCCGAGGCGAAGCTGGCCCAGGCGATGTGGCGCGTCAAGAACTGCGTCATCCGGGCACCCATCTCCGGCACGATCACCGTCAAGGTCGCCGAGAAGGGCGTGCTCGTCAACCCGCTCGCGTTCTCCGCCGCGGCCGGGTCCGGCGGCATCGGCACCATCGCCGACCTCTCCGACATGGAGGCCGAACTCGAGGTCCCCGAGCGCGAGATCGGCCAACTCGCCGCCGGCATGGCCTGCACTGTCAAGGTCAACGCCTACCCCAATCGGCCGTACACTGGCGTGGTCGATCGCATCTTACCGCAGGCCAACCGAGCCAAGTCGGTGCTGAGTGTCCGCGTCAAGGTCGCGCTGTTGCCGGGGGAAAAGCCGGGGGAGTACCTCAAGCCCGAGATGGGCGCGGTCGTCACCTTTTACGCCGCCAAGTAGTCCCGCCCCCGTCCTGACTGGGTTCGCCATGCCGCTCGTCGAAGTCCGCGACCTGTTCAAGTCGTTCACCCGCGGCTCTGAGACTATCGAAGTGCTGATGGACCTCACGCTCGACGTGGAGGCCGGCGAGTTCCTCGCGCTCATGGGGCCGTCCGGCTCCGGCAAGACCACACTCTTGAACCTGCTCGCCGGCCTCGACACGCCGACCGCGGGCACGATTACCGTCGGCGGCGAACGCATCTCCGACTACTCCGAGAGCGAGCTGGCACGCTGGCGGACCCGCAACGTCGGCTTCGTCTTCCAGTTCTACAACCTGCTGCCGGTGCTCACGGCCTACGAGAACGTCGAACTGCCGCTGCTGCTGCTGCCGCTGCGCGCCACGCAGCGGCGCAAGCAGGTCGAGAACGCGATGGGCCTCGTCGGGTTGTCCGACCGCATGAGCCACCGGCCCGGCCAACTCTCCGGCGGGCAGTGCCAGCGGGTCGGCATCGCGCGGGCGATCGTCACCGACCCGACGATCATCGTCGCCGACGAGCCGACCGGGGCACTCGACAGCGCGAGCGCCGACGCCGCGCTGAAGCTGCTCGACATCCTGCGCAGCGAGTTGGGCAAGACGATCCTGATGGTGACGCACGACCCGCACGCCGCCAAGCGCGCCCAGCGGATCGAGCAACTGGAGAAGGGCCGGCTCGCCCGCCACGACGTGACGATGACGACCTGACGCCCCGGAGGTGACCCGCCATGTTCCCCGGCTTCGACCAACTCGACGGCGTGACCGCGTCGCCGGACCTCGCGCTGGCCCAGGCGGCGGTCTACGCCGCCTTCATCTTCTGCATCGTCATGGGCATCCTGACCACCTTCGCCGTGGTGTCGCTGCCGGTCTTCTTCGGCACCGTCATGCTTCTCGAAGCCCTGTTGCGGCTCGCCAACAACGCGCCCGACCCCGTCGGCAAGCTCAGCAAGATCTTCGGCCTCGTCTTCCGCAGCTTGCGGCGAAACGTGGTGCGCACTTCGCTGACGTATGTCGCGCTGTTCGTGTTGACGGGGATGCTCTCGACCATCTACTCCGGCGTCGCGTTGATTGCCAAGATCACCGAGGAGAAGGAGGGCAGCGTCCAGGTCATCATGACCGAGCGCTTCGGCGCGCCGAGTATGATGCCGCGGTCGTACCCCAACCGCCTCAAAGCCATCCTCAAGGATTTGCCGCCGGAAAGCCAACCGACGAACATCGACGACGACTTCATGGTCTGGTCGTTCGTCGGGGCGACGCTCGACCTGAACAAGCGGACCCAGGAGAACGCGCTGTTCATCCTGGCCCTGGAGCCGGACGCCATCCGCACGATGTTGAGCTTTCAGGGCCTCGACAAGTCCGACATGTCCGAGGAGGCCTACGCAGAGTTGATGCAATCGGTGGAGGACATGAAGAAGGACAAGCGGAACATCATCGTCGGCCCGGAGCGCCTGGAGTTGATGAACAAGAAGGTCGGCGACTCGGTGAAGGCCTACGCGCTGGGCTACAAGGACGTGTCCTACGACTTCAAGATCGTCGGCAGCTTCCCGGCCGAGGTGTCGCGCTGGAGTAAGTCGTCGCTGATGCGGCTCGACTACTTCAACGACACCCTCGACGGCGCGAAGACCTTCAGCGGCGCGGAGGTCCGGCCGGTGAACCTGGTCTGGGT
>JAYTUC010000278.1:0-15904 GCA_043744775.1 Fimbriiglobus sp.
GCCGGGGGTTTCCGGGCGCGCGTGGGTCGAGAAACCCCCGGCTCACGCCGACGGCTCGCCGGGGACACGAACCGCCCACGCGCCGGGGACACGTCACGCCTTCGGGCCGCGCAACAGGCCGCCGGGGGTGCGCAGCCAGTCGATCGTCGTGGGCAGCTTCGCGACGCCCAGGTTCGCGGCGTTGCGGTCTAGCGCCTCGGCGAGCGCCTGCCCCAAGTCGGGGTGCGTGAGCAGCACCTGGTTGAGCAGCGTTTGCGAACTGCCGCCGCGGCCGGTGGCGGCGTCCGTGACCGCCTGGTTCGACTCCTTGGCCTTGTCCCGGTGGGCCAGCACGACCGCCAGGCCGAGTTGCGCGGCGACCGCCGCCTCGGAGGGGCGGCCGGGCGTCTCGGGGCCGAGGGCTTTGAAGACACGCTCAGCGTCGTCGAGCCGGCGCTGCGCGACGTGCAACACCCCCAACTCGACCATCGCCGTGAGGTAGCCGGCCGGCTTGAGGTCGCGGTCCTTGCTGCGGGCGACCAGGTCGCGCTCGCGGCCGGTGGCGAACGGCGACGGCGGCCGCGTGTCGGGCAGCCCGGCCGACTTCGCCGCCACGTCCGCGGCCGGCCGCGCGGGCAGCCACCAGCCGACGCCGGCGAGCGCGACGAGCGCCGCGGCCCCGCCGGCCCGCCGGCCCCAGCGGCCGAGGTTCCGGGCGGGCACTGGGAGTGCCGGCGTGGCGGGCTGCGTCACGACACCGGTCTCGACACTCACCGCCACCGACACCGGCGACGCGAGCGGCAAGCCTTTCGAGATTTTCGCCAGGTCGCGGCTGAACTCGCGGGCGGTTTGGTAGCGGTCGGCGGGCCGCTTGGCGAGCAGGCGGTGGATCGCGTCGCAGAGCGCCGCCGGCAAGTCGGGGCGCAACCCCGACAGCGGCGGGGGGACGCCCTGGACGTGCTGCAACGCCACGTCGAACACCGTCACGCCCTTGAACGGCGGCTGGCCGGCGAGGAGGTGGTAGGCCGTCACGCCGAACGAGTACAGGTCGGAGCGGTGGTCCACCGGCAACCCCTGCACCTGCTCCGGCGACATGTACAGCGGCGTGCCGAGCGTCATGCCCGACTGCGTGAGGTTCAGCGGCTCGCCGCCGCCCGGCGCGGCGAAGTAGCGCGACAGCCCGAAGTCGGCGACCTTGACCTCGGCCTTGCGGGTGATCAGGATGTTCTCCGGCTTGATGTCGCGGTGGACCAGCCCCGCCTCGCTGGCCCGCTGCAGCGCCGCGGCGACCTGCCGCAAGATGCTCAGCGCCAGCGGCAACTCGGGCGCGCCCTTGCGCGCGAGGTAGTCGCGCAGGTTGCGGCCCTCGACGTATTCGAGGGCGATGTAGCGCAGGCCGTCGAGTTCGCCGACCGCGAAGACCTGGACGATGTTGGGGTGCGTGACTTGGGCGACCGCCTCGGCCTCGGCCTGGAAGCGCAACAGCGCGGTGGGGTTGGCGGCGTGGTCGCGGCGGAGGATCTTGAGCGCGACTTCGCGCTTGAGCGAGAGCTGCCTGGCGAGGTAGACTTGCCCCATCGCCCCCTGGCCGAGTTTGCGCAGCACTTGGTAGTCGCCGAGCAGGCGGCCGGTGAGGTCTTGCGGCGGCTCTGAGTCGTCGGCCATCGCGTCCCCCATCGGTTCCCGGCGAGCGGCGGGGGTCACCCCGCTGTTTACGTCCCGGAATGGGAGTCCCTACCTGCCGGAAGTTTCTCACGCTCGCCGGCGGCTGTCACCCCCACGTCGGGAGGGAAACAGCGGGCTGACCCCCGCCGCTCGCCGGGAGACCTGCCGCCAGCCTACGAAAAAGGCCCGCCGGCGGTCAGGCCGTCGGGCCGTCGGGTGTCGCGTGGCTCAGGAGGACTTCTGCGCGGCGACCCACAGCATGTAGGCGACGCGCTCGTTGACGGTGACCGGCGGCTTGCGGAGGCCGTCGCGCCAGGCGTAGTAGATCATCGCGATGGACAGCATGGCGAGGTTGCAGGCGATCAGTTCGAACACGGCGAGGCCTCCCCGGAGAGATTTGGCGGGGCGGCGTGAGCTTCGTCACGGCGCGGCCGACACTGGTGTGCCGCCGCGGGCTTCGGCCGGTCACGCCCCAACACTAAGTCACGCGGCGGGGCCGTGCAAACCCGGCGGTTGCGAATCGGCGGCATTTCCGGTGGGGCGTCGGCCGGACGGTCGGAAAGCCCGACACCCCTAGAATTGAGGCACTTTCAAGCCCCCGCGGCCGCCTCGCCGCGCAAACCCGCCACGCCCTCCCGGCCCAACTGCACCAGCCGGCCGCCCACGTCGAGTTGGTAGAGGTCGTCGAGCGGGTGGTAGCTGACGACGCGCACGGTCGTGCCGGGCGTGAGGCCCAGGTCGCGCCAGCGGCGCAGCCGCTCCGGCCGGTCGTCCTGCGCCTCGCGGATCACCACCGACTCGCCGGGCCGGAAGTCGCACAGCCGGCGGAGCACCCGCGTCACGAGTTCGCCGGTCCGGCTGGGGATCGGGTGGCCGTGCGGGTCCTCGAGCGGCTCGCCGAGGTGCGCCGCGATCGCCTGCTCCAGCCGCGGCGAGATGGCGTGCTCCAGCGCCTCCGCCTCGGCATCGACCTCGCTCCAGTCGAGGCCGAGCACTTTGGTCAGGAACAGCTCGATGAGCCGGTGCCGGCGGATGACGCGGCGCGCCTCGACGATGCCGGTCGGCGTCAGCTTCGCCCCCTGGCCGGGCGCGTAGTCGATCAGCCCCGCCTCGGCGAGCCGCTTGAACATGCCGGTGACCGACGGGGCCTTGACGCGTAGCCCCGCGGCGATGTCGGCCGGCGACACGACTTCGTCGGCTCCGCCGAGGCCGTGGATGGCTTTGAGGTAGTCCTGCACCGCTTCGGAGGGGTCGGTCGGCACTCGCTCCCTTTCTCTCTCGGGTGTGGCTGTCAAAACCGGGTGTCGGGTGTCGGGTATGGGGAGTCGCAGAACCGAGGCGAGCGCGGTGGTCGGGTGTCGCGGAGCGAATCGACGCGCTTGTCCAGGGTCTGCGACACCCCATACCCGACACCCGGCACCCGGTTTTGCTCAGCGCGGCCGCAACTCCGCCGCCAGGAACGCGGCCGCGCGCTCGCAGGCCCCCGGCACGGCGACGCGCTCGCGCAAGGCCCGCAACTCCGCCACGGTCGCCGCGTGGGCCTCGGGGGAGGTTAGCCACGTCACGATCGGCGCGGCCAACTCGTCGGGGTTGTCGCGCGTCGTCGGGAACTCGGGGAAGAGTTGGCGGTCGGCGAGGAGGTTCACCAGGCAGATGTACTTCGTCGTTACCAGTCGCCGGGCGACGACCCCGAAGGCCGGCGTGATGCGGTAGACGATCACCGACGGCTTCAGCCGGTATAGCATTTCCAGCGCGACGGAGCCGGACACCGCTAACACCGCGTCGGCCGCCTCCAGGATTTCGGGCGTGCGGCGGACGTGGATCTCGACGGGCAAGTCGCTACCGGCGAGCATCTCGCGGATCTGCGCGGCGTGCTTGTTGCGGTAGGCCGCGACGTGGAAGCGGACACCCGGCACGGCCCGCCGGATGCGGGCGGCGGCTTGCAGCATCAGCGGGACGTTCGACAGCACCTCCTGCGTGCGGCTCCCCGGCAGGAGCGCGACGATCGGCGTCCCGGCGGCCCGCAACGCGGCGACGTGCGCGGCGTCGGGCACCTCGTGCCGCAACTCGTCGAAGTAGGGGTGGCCGATGTAGTGCGTCGTCACGCCGCGCTCGCGGTACCACGTCTCCTCGAAGGGCAGCGCGGTGAGCACGCACTTGACCCAGCGGCGCATCTTCGAGACGCGCCAGCCGGCCCAGGCCCAGAGTTGCGGCGGCACGAAGTAGTAGACGGGGATGCCGGCGCGGTGGGCGCGCTTGGCCAGCGAGAAGTGGAAGCCGGGGTAATCGATCACGACCACCGCGTCCGGCTTCTCGGTGCGGAAGTACTGCTCACTCTGCCGGACGATGCGCAAAAAGTCGGGCAGCCGGGCGAGCGCCTTGCCGAGCCACATCACGGCGAGTTCGGTCAGCGGGTAGCGGAGTTGGACGCCGGCCGCCGCCATCTTGTCGCCGCCGAGGCCGACGAGCTTCGCGTCCGGGAAGTGCTTGAGCAGTTCCCGCGCGAGGTTGGCGGCGTGCAGGTCGCCGCTCGGCTCGCCGGCGCTCAAGAAGATGTGCATCGCGGTCGTCTCGGCCGCAGGGGGTTGTCTCGACGGGGGCATTCTAGAAAGAAACGGCCGCCCGGCCGCCCCACCACCCCGGATCGCCCCCGCAAGCCCCGGCCATCACTCGACTTGGGCCGGCGCGGCCTTCACCGCGTCGCCGGGCTGCGGCCGCTTGGCCCCCGGTAAGTCGGTCGCCTCGGCGACCTTGCGGTAGCCCATCGAGCGGAGGACTTCGAGGACCTCGCTCCAGGTAGGGAACGGCCGGCGGTTGTCGCGCTTGTAGCGGTCCATCGCCTTCATGAAGTCGGTCTCGTCGTCCGAGTAGTCGCGCTCGCAGGTCGTCGGGTCGATGAGCCGGCGGCGCTCGCTCTTCTTACGCTTCTCGGCGGCGTTGATCGCCCGGCGGCGGTCCGTGGCGACGGGGATCGTCCGCTTGCGGCGGTCGTTGGGGAAGGTCCCGTCGGCGTCGGGGGGCGTGTCGCTCATGGTCGGGCGTCTCGAAGCGAGGGAGGCCGGCGGGGGAAGCCTTGGCGAGTCAAGGCGGCCGACGGCGGGGGCACTCGCGGGGCGGAATTACCCAAGTATGCAAGGCACCCGCGGCGAGGACGCCATAAATTACCCGGCGGATGCGCGAAGTCAAACGGTTTTCCCGACCGCGCCGGTGTAATCGGTCGGGCCGCGTGGAATGTCGCCCCCGCCCAGAATCTTAGGCGTCCCACTGGAAACTTCTCAAGTCAACAGGGTGGGGCGACGAAGGCTCGTTGCCCCGATTCTTCCCCGCTAACCGCCCGACGCCCCCCACCGGACTGACCCGCATGCACAGCCTCGGCGTCGCCAACGTCATCCACGTTTTCGACTTCTACCTCGCGCTCATGTTCGTCCTCGGCCTGTCGCGCCGCTACCTCGTCTACTACGACGCCGTCCGGCTGATCGTGACGTTGCGCGGCCGCTGGCCCCGGCTGCTCGCGCGGCTGCAGGCCCACCACGGCGTCCTCGTCACGACCGAAGTCTTACGGCCACTCGCCGTCGCGGTGGCGCTGATGCTCACGCAATTCCTCTGCTCGCGACTGATCTTCCCGACGGCCGAGTTGACCGTCAACGAGGTGCGGGACGCCGGCTGGCCGGTGGCGGTGATCGTGGCCGGCGTCCTGCCGATGCTCGCGGTGGACGCCTACTTCCTGATCTTCGTCGGCCGCTTCGACCGCAGTTCCGCCGAAACGTACATGGACCAGGCCGAGCATTGGCTGAGTTCGTGGAAGGCCCCCGTCGTCCGCGCGGTGACCTTCGGCTACGTCCACCCGCGGCGGATGGTCGATGTCGAGGTGCAGAAGAGTCTCGAAGTGCTGAGCCGGACGGTGAGTTGGGCGGCGTGGTGGGTGGCGGTGCAGGTCGTCTGCCGGATGGCGTGCGGCCTGACGATCTGGACCGTCTGGGCACTGCTCGAAGGCCCCGCGTCCGGCGGCCGGTGAAAGCATGCCGGAAGCATGAGCGCCTGGAGTTCGAGCCACAAACTCCGAGCGCTTACTCTGTCCGGCACGCCGAAACTCTTCGAGATCGCTTCGTGACCGCCGAACACCCCGACTACACCGCCCGCCAACTCATCACCTGCCTCGGCAACAAGCGCGCCCTACTCGGCCCCATTGGGGTAGCACTGGGGCGCGTCCGCCGGCGGCTGGGGCGGGACAAGTTGCGCGTCCTCGACGCCTTCGCCGGGTCGGGGGTCGTGTCGCGGTACTTCAAGGCGTCGGCGTCGTACCTCGCCTGCAACGACCTCGAAGAGTACGCCGCCGTCGTCGGCCGCTGCTTCCTGACTAACCGTGGCAGTGTGGAGGAAGTCGCGCTCCAGGAACTCGTCGCGCAGTTGAACCTCGAAGTCGAGTTACAACGGATGCCGCCGGGATTCCTCCAAGAGCTGTACGCCCCACGCGACGACCTCAACATCAAACCCACCGACCGCGTGTTCTACACGGCCGAGAACGCCCGGCGGCTCGACGACTACCGCCGGCGAATTGATCTCGCGCCGCCGTCGGTGCGCGACTTATTGTTGGGGCCGCTGTTGGGGTTGGCGTCCGTCCACGCCAACACCGCGGGCGTCTTCAAGGGCTTCTACAAGGACCGCGTTACCGGCTTGGGCCGCTTCGGCGGCACGGGGGCCGACGCGCTGTTACGAATTCGCGGCCGCATCGTGTTGACGCCGCCGGTCCTCAGCCACTTCGAGTGCGAGTGTGAGGTCTTCCAGGAGGACGCCAACGCCTTAGCACGCCGATTAAAAGGGCTTGACGTGGCGTACCTCGATCCGCCGTACAACCAGCACCCGTACGGGTCGAACTACTTCATGTTGAACCTGATCGCCAAGTACGAGCGACCGGCAACGATGAGTGCCGTCTCGGGAATCCCGACGGACTGGGGTCGGTCGGGGTACAACGTCAGGGCGAAGTCGTTGACACTTCTTGAAGACTTGATTGAGAATTTGGACACGCGGTTCGTGATGCTGTCTTACAATAACGAGGGGTTCATCCCGCCGGCCGAACTGATGGCAATGCTCACGAAGTACGGCCGAGTCGAGGTGATCGAGACGCTTTACAACGCCTTCCGGGGCAGCCGCAACTTCAACGACCGCCCCGTCCACGTCACCGAGCAACTCTACCTGGTCGAGCGTCAATAGACCGCGTTCGGATCGACCTTGCCGGCGGGGCCGGCGGCGGTGCCGCCGCTGTAGCGGGCGTGCCAGCCTTCGCTCGCGCGCATGTGCTGCAAGTCGTCCATGGTGTAGCCGTACTTGGCGAACCACGGCGTGCCCGACTTCACGATCGCGTCGAGTTCCTTCACCCGCGTCGCGCAGTCCGTCTCGGCGAACTTCTGCCGGTCGGCCGGGGTCTTGAAGGTGAAGAACTCCGTCCAGAACGCCCGGCCGCCCAGGATGCCACTACAGCCGGCCTTCATCGCCATCTCGACTTGCTTCTTGTACTCGTCGTACTTCACGCCGGCACTCAAGAGTACCCACGGCTTCGTACAGGCGTCGTTGAGGCGCTTCAGGTTGTCCATCTGCACGGCGTCGGTTTCGTAGCCGTAGGTGCCGGGGAACTCGGTCTTGTAGATGTCGCAGTAACGGCTCAACATCTTGGCACTGTCGATGACCGTCGTCGGCTTGCGCTTCAGCACCGTGTCGGATTTGGCGTCGTCGCCGTTGAAGGCGAAGTGCAGCGGTTCGAGCAGGAACAAGATGTCGTGCTCGATGCACTGCTCGTAGGTGCGGCGGGTCAACTCGAAGTTCTTCTCGGCGCTGTCGAACTCGGTCGGCTCGAACTGCGCCAGAAGCTTCACGGCGTCCGCGCCGCAGCGCTTGATCTTGGCAACGCTCCAGCCCGGCTCGTTCTCGCCGCACGGTGCCCCGGCGGCGTTCTTGCCCGACCCCGACTTCTCGACGCGAATCAGAATCCCCGTGCCCGGCGGCACCGCGTAGGCGGCGACCGTCGAGGCGTAACCGTAGTAGCCGTCAACGAGCAGGCCGGAGCAGTGCGGGGCAAGGGCACGGCTGAGCATCACCTTGGCGTCGGCGATCTCGCTGTACGTCGGCTCGGTGCCGGTCGCCTTCTTCATCATCGAGATCATCGACGAGTTCTGGTCGGTGGCGACCATCGTGAGTGTGCCGTTGGGGTTGCAGATGCGCTGCAAGCCGCGGAGCTTGCCGGGGGTCAGGCCGAGGCCGTAGAGCCGGGTGATCGAATGCATGCGAGCGAAACTCCGAGAGCGGGGACCGACGAGTGGAGTGAATCTTCTTGACAACCTACGACGTGCGGCAGGCGGCGAGAAGCCCGCGGCGGAAGTCGCGGGCCGGAGTCGGAAAAACAATATTCACCGCAGAGGGCGCGAGAGGACACATGAGAAAACCAACACCGAGAAAGCACTCAACCGTGTTGAAACCATTCAGCGACTGGTTGCTGCTGCGGTGGCAAGGAAGCGTGGGAAACACACTCCGGTTTCAGCTCGCTTCGGTTTTGGCCTTTTTCCGCGCCCTCATGTGCCCTCTGCGGTGAGTCGGTTTTCTCCGAGCGCAGTCACGACACCGGCGTCTCGACCGGCAGGCGGCTGGCGCGGCGGGCGGCGTAGGGGTGGCGCGAGAAGGTCGTGTGCCGATTCAGGCCGGTCACGGTCAGCGTGCGCTCCTTCCGCTTGAACTCCTCGCCCAGCTCGTGCAGCTTCTCCATGACGGTGTGGTCCACCATGCGGGCGTCGCTCAGGTCGATGACGAGGTCCTTGCCCTCGGCCGCCTTGAGCAGCCGCGGCTTCAGCGACAGCCAGTTCGTGAAGACCGCCGCCCCGCGCACGGCCAAGGTCACCGTCGTGTCGTTCTCGGCCTGCACCGTCGTGCTGGCGCTGAAGACGTTCCGCAGCGGCGCGCCGTTGAAAATGTGAAGGGCCAACTCCAGTGCGATGCCGGCGAAGATGCCCAGGAGTAGGTCTTCGGCCAAGGTCACGAAGATCGTCAGGCAGAACACCGCGAGCTGGTCGAGGCCGATCTGGAAGGTGTGGACAAACTCCTTGGGGTGGGCCAGCCGCGTGCCGGTGAACACCAGCATCGCCCCGAGCGCCGCCAGCGGAATCTTGTTAATCAAAAAGGGCACCGCCATGACAAAGCCGAGCAGGAACAGCGCGTGGAACAGGTTGGCGTACTTGGTCCGGCCGCCGTTGTCGATGTTCGCCTTCGACCGGACGATCTCGGAGATCATCGGCAGCCCGCCGATGGCCGAGGTCAGCGTGTTGGCGACCCCGCAGGCGAGCAGGTCGCGGTTCATGTCGGTCTTGCGCTTCCACGGGTCGAGCATGTCGATTGCCTTGGCCGACAGCAGCGATTCGAGGCTCGCGATGACCGAGAACATGACGATGTACTTCAGCCCGGTCAGCGTCAGGACGCCGCGGAAGTCGGGGAAGAAGAACGCTTGCTCCGGCTCACTGAGGACGTTTGGCACGTCCACGAGGAACTTCGGGCCGACGACGTGCGGGGCGTCCGCCGACGTGACGATGCCGTCGCCGAAGGCGTAGGCGTGCTCGGTGCTCAGGTTGAACGCCAGGCCCATCGGCACGGCCACGAGCAGCACCACGAGTTGCGGCGGCACCTTGCGCAACTTCTTAAACGGCAGATAGGCCCAACCGAACAGGATGACGAGACTCGTCACGCCGATGCTCGTGATGATGGGGTCGTACTGCACCAACTTGCCGGGGAACTGCGCGATCAGTTCGAGCGGGCCGGCCCCTTTGGTCGCGGTGACGCCGAAGACGACGTACATCTGCTTGGCGATGATGATCAGGCCGATCGCGGCTAACATCCCGTGGACCGCCGCGAGGGGGAAGAAGTCGGCGAGCTTGCCGGCCCGGACCACGCCGAAGACGATCTGGATCAGCGCCGCGACGATGCCGACGCCCATCGCCAGCTCGTGCCCGGCGTCGATCTGGCGGAACTCCAGGATCTGGGCGATTTGCTCGGCCGTCTTGCCGTCGGCGGTGAGTTGGGCCAACAGGTCGGCCGGCAGGGCGGGCACGAACTCCTTGCCGAGGTCCGTCACGGCCCCGGCGACGATCACGATCAGGCCCGCGGCCGGTCCCTTGATCGTCAGGCTGGCGTTGCTCAGGAAGCAGGTCACGACCCCGCCGATGACCGCCGTCCAGATGCCGCAGATCGGCGGGTAGTTGCTGGCTTTCGCGATCGCCAGGCACAGCGGCATCGCGATGAGGAAGACCAAGAAGCCGGACAGCAAGTCGAACTTGACGTTGGCCAGAAATCCGGGGCTGAGCGGCGGCACGGCTTTCGGGGAGGCCGGGGTCGGGTCAGCCATGATGAGTTGCGCCTGAGGGAAGGGTCGATCGAGCGGTCCCCGCGGCTACGCAATTCGGATACCGTAACTCTCAACAAGCGATAACGCCCTGAAACAATGCAATTGGCGAGCTTTGCGGGCAGAGTGCCTGCCTTCGGTGCCTGGATTTCGGGCAGATGTTGGTTACGGATTAGTCAGCCTGTTCGTCGTCCGACCAGACCGACTTGCCGATCGAGATGTTGAGGCTGCGGATCTTGTTCCGCAAGGTGCCGCGGGTGATGCCCAGGATGCGCGCCGACTGAACCTGGTTACCGCCGGTGTGCTGCAAGACACGCATCAATACTTCGCGCTCCATGACCGTCAGCCCCTCGGCGTAGAGGTTGTCGGTCCCGGAAGCGATGCGCGTCCGCACGAACTCTTCCCAGCCGAAGTGCGGCTCGCCTAAGCCGGGGCTGCCGACGCCCGCGGCCGGCTCACGCGGCAGGGCAACCCCGGCCGGCAGGTCGGTCGCCGTCAGCACCGACGTGCGGCAGTGCAGAATCGCCTGCTTCAACACCGACTGGAGTTCGCGGACGTTGCCGGGCCAGGGGTAGCGCTCCAACACCGGCACCACGTCGGCGTCGAGCCGCAGCCCCGGCTTGCCGAGTTCGCGGCCGAAGCGGCGGACGTAGTGCTCCGTGAGCAACTCCACGTCGCCGGGCCGGTCGCGCAGCGGCGGCAGCTTGATGCTGAAGACGTTGAGCCGGAAGTACAGGTCGGTGCGGAAGCGGCCGCGCTCCACGAGGGCTTCGAGGTTCGCGTTCGTCGCCGCGATGAGGCGCACGTCGGTGCGGACCGTCTCGGTGCCGCCGACGCGCTCGAAGACCTGCTCCTGGAGTAGCCGCAACACCTTCGTCTGCAGCAGCGGCGACATGTCGCCGACCTCGTCGAGGAAGATGGTCCCGCCGGTACACTGCTCGAACTTGCCGATGCGCTTGCGGTCGGCGCTCGTGAACGCGCCCTTCTCGTGGCCGAACAGCTCGCTCTCCAGGAGCGCTTCGGGGATGGCGGCGCAGTTGATGGCCAGGAACGGCTTGGCCGCCCGCTTGCTGTGCTGGTAGACCGCGCGGGCCACGAGTTCCTTGCCGGTGCCGCTCTCGCCGAGGATCAGGGCCGTGGCGTCGGTGGCGGCGACGCGGCCGACGGACTTGTAGACGCCCTGCATCGCCGGGCAGCGGCCGATCAGCGCGTCGGCTTCTTCCGCGCCCGGCTCGACCTCGGCCATGACCGCCTTGACCGACATGAGCCGCGCCGCGTGGGCCGCCTGCTCGACGACCTGCCGCAACTCGGCGAGTTCGAGCGGCTTCGTCAAGTAGTCGAAGGCCCCGTGCTTAGTCGCCTCGATCGCCAGGTCGCTCGTGCCGTGGCCGGTAATCAGCACGATCGGCCGGCGCTGGTCGGCGGCGCGCAGCTTGTGGAACGTCGTCAGGCCGTCGGCGTCGGGCAAATGGACATCCAACACGATCACGTCTGGGGTGCAGGTCCTCAGCGCCTCGACGGCCTCGGCGGAACTCGACGCCGTGAGGACGCGGTACCCCGGCGGGCCGAAGCCGCGGCGGAAGGCGTGCAGGATCGAAGCCTCGTCGTCGATCACCAGGATCGTCGTCGCTGTCATGGGGAGTCACGCCGTGCGGGAGTGGATGCGGTCGGTTGTACTCGCCGGCACCCCCGTCGGCGCGGGCGGCAGGCCGGGCAGGGTGACGAGCGCCGCCGCGCCGCCGGCCGCCCGGTTGGCCAGGGTCAGGGTCCCGCCGTGGTCCTCGACGATGCGGCGCGACAGGACGAGGCCCAGCCCCAGGCCGGTCTCCTTGCCGCTGGCGAACGGCTGGAACAGCTTGTCGGCGACCTGCGGGGCGACGCCGGGGCCGCTGTCGATCACCTCGAAGAGCCACAGGCCGCCCGGCCGCGCCGTCATGCGCACCCGCAACTCGCCGCCGGTCGGCATCGCGTCCAAAGCGTTCATCGTCAGGTTGACGAAGACCTGCTTCAACTGCTCCGGGTCCGCGACGGCCGGGGTCGGGCCGGCCGGCCGGTCGAAGCGCACCGCCACCTTCTGCTGTGTCGCCCGGCCGCGGATCAGTTCGAGCGTGCGGTCGATGACCGCGACGAGGTCGGTGTCCCGGCGCGACGGCTTCACGGGGCGGGCGTAGTCGAGGAAGCTCTGCAACGACCGCTCCATGCGCCGCACCTCGGTCTCGATCACGGCGAGGTCTTCGGGCGGCAGCGTCTCGCCGGCCGAGCGGGCGACCTGCACGAGCATCTTGATCGCGGTCAGCGGGTTGCGGATCTCGTGGGCGACCCCGGCGGCGAGTTGGCCCACGGCGGCGAGTTGTTCCGCCCGCAGGATGTCGCGCTCCTGCCGCTGCATCGTCTCGACGACCCCCTCGACCTGCCCGAGGAGGTGCCCCATCTGCGCGTGCAACTCGCCGAGGTCGCCTTCGCGGGTGACGACGATCTCCGAGCTGGGGCCGCCGAGCTTGCCCGCCGCGTCGCGGACCTGCACCTGGAGCCGCTGGATCGAGCTGCGTACCCCCCGCGCCGCGGCGTAGCCCAGCAGCGTCCCGGCGACGGTGCCCAGCACGCCGATGCCGGCCATGCCGAGGGCCAGGTAGCGGATGACTTGCTGGTGCTCGACGGAACTCGCCTCGATGCGGCCGGCGTTGTAATCGACGAGTTGCTGGCAGGCGGGCGTCGTCTCGCGCTCGAGGATGTCGATGAGCGACCGGACTGCCGCGGGCCGCTCCGGGCTGCCGGACCGCGGGAGGAGCTCGCGCTGGTCGCAGTACTTGCGATAACTCACGACCACGCGGTCGGCCAGGACCCGCTCCTCGTCCTCGTTCGCACTGTCGAGCACGCTCTTGAGGTGCAGTTCGATGCGCTCGTGCAGGCCGCCGAGGCGCTCCGCGCGGTCCCCGAGCAGCACCCTCAAATCGACGAGCGCCTCGACGAGGTCCGAGTCGGCGCGGCCGCTGACGATGTTCTCGTGCAGCACCGCGGCGACGGCGGCCTGCTGCCGGAACAGCAGCAAACCCATCACGACGCACGACGCCAGCAGCACGACGCTCGACACGAACGAGAGGCGAATCCACTTCGAGTGCGGCGTCATGGCGGCTCCGTCACTTCGGGCCGACGAGGCGGACGCGGGCCGGCGAGCCGGGCACCTCGTCGAGTTCCACGCGCAGCGTCTTCGACCGCTTCTGCCACTCGACCGCGACGGTCACCGTGTGCGGCCCCGCCGTCAGGTTCAGCGGCACCGACGCGGCCGCTTCGAGCGGCTTCCCGTCCAGCCACAGCGTCAGCCCGGCGGGGTCGGCGATGGTCAGCCGTGCCGCCCCGGCCGTCGTGACATCGAGCGGGAAGCGGAAGCCGGAGATCAAGGACGAGTCGAGCATCCAGTTGAACATCTGGAGGTTGGGCAAGTCGCCGTTGACGAGGCTGTAGGCGCTCTCCCACTTGAGGGCCGGGTCGCTCATCGTGAACGCGCTCATCTTGTGGTCGAGCAACATCCGGTAGGAAGCGTCCGTCTTCGTGAGGACTTGCCAACTCCGCACGACCTTGCCCGGCGTCGCGGCGTACTGGCCCTTGCCGAGTTCGCTCAGGAAGCGCGTCAGGTCGAGCAGTTCCTGCCGCGTCAGGCCATCGACGAGGCCGGCCGGCATGAGTGAGAGGCCGTTGCGCCGCTCCGCGATGTCGGCGACGGCGACCGTCAACTCACGGTTCTCGTTGTCGCGCAGCACGAGTTCCGACTTCGTCTCGCGCACTTTGATGCCGCTGAACACGCGGTCGTCGAGGGTGGTCACGATGAACGAGTTGTACCCCTCCTTGATCTTCGCGTCGGGGTGCAGCATCGATTCGAGCAGGTAATCGACGGGGGCACTCGCGCCGATGCTCGACATGTCGGGGCCGACTTGGCCGCCGGCCCCGGCGATGGCGTGGCACTTCAAACAGTTCATCGAGTCGCGGCGGTAGATCCCCTCGCCGCGGCGCGGGTCACCGAGCTTGGCCACGTCGCCGAGGAAGGCGTTCAACTCCTCGCCCTTCAAGTCCCACTTGGTCGCCCCGAGGCTCCCCGCGAGCGTCAAGGCGTCGATGAGCTTGGCGTCGGGCTGCGCCGTCGCCTTGGCCGCCTGCACGCCGAGCTTGGCCGTGTCCGCCGGCAGCTTCTTGCCGGCGAGCGCCTTCGCCAGTTCCGCCGCGCCGGTCTTGCGGCTCAGGAACGCGGCGAACACGTCGGCGAGTCCCGGTGCCGACTTTGCGCTTTCGAGATACATCGCGGCGAGTGGAGCCGCGGTGGCGGTGTCGAGGGTCGCCAGCGACACCACGGCGAGCTTGCGGTCGGCGGCGGGGGCTTCGTCGGCGAGGAGTTTGCGGAAGAACGCGACCGACTTCGGCCCGCCCATCAGCACCAACCCGTCGGCCGCCGCGGCGGCGTCAGCGGAGCCGCAGGCCGCTTCGAGCTTAGCGCGGACTGCTTCGGATTTCGTCAGGCCGGCCAGACGCATCGCTGAATGGCGCACGGCCGGCCGGCCGTCGCCGATCGCGGCGGCCAAACCCGCCCACGCTTTGGCGTCGATGGCTCCGACTTTGCGCGTCCGCAACGAGTCTTCGAGCGACTTCATCACCTCGGGCCAGTAACCCGCCGGCTCCGCTTGGTTGCCCTCGTTGAACACGGCCGCGAGTTCGGCCGCGTTGCCGAGTTTGGCGACCGTCTTCCACGCCGACTGCCGCTGGGCTGCCGGCAACTTCTCGTTGCGGGCGAGTTTGAGCAGCGGCTGCACCACGTCGCCGGAGCCGCTGGCTTGCAGCGCGAACACAAGGTGGCTGACGTTGCCGCCGAAGTCGAGCGCCCCGGCCTGCACCTGCGGCAGCCAGACGGGGGCGAGTTCGCGCAGCGTCAGGAAGAGCGCGTAGTCGAGCCACTTATCGACCGGCTTGTCGAGCGCCTGGGCGGCCAGCGTCGCGGCACCCACTTGCGGGAAGGCCGCGAGCGCCCGCACCGCTTCGAGCCGCACCTGCGGGTGGTCGTCGGTGACGCGCGGGGCGAGCAACGCCAGCGGGTTCCCTAACTTGCCGCCCCAGGCCGCGACGACCCGGCAGCCGGCCTGGCGCACCTTGGGGTCGGCCGAAGTCAGCACCCACTCCAACAACGCCGGCTCGACGGCGTCGAGCGACTGGAACACCCACAAGGCTTCGAGCTGCGTCGCGTCCGCGGTCGGCCCAGAGAGCGTCGCCGTCCACGACTGCAACGCTGGCAGCACCGCCTTGGCACCACGCTCCTTGAGGAGCTGCTTCGCCATCTGCCGCGTGTACTGCTCCGGGGCCTTCAGCGCCTCGAAGAGGTCCGCAACCGGGGCCTCGACGAGCTTCGGCCTTTCGACGAGGGGGCGGTTCTTCGCCGTGATCCGCCAGATGCGGCCGTGCGTCTTGTCGCGGCGCTCGTCGCGGAAATCGACCTCGCCGTGCTGGATGATCGGGTTGTACCAGTCCGCGATGTACAGCGCGCCGTCCGGACCCATCTTCACGTCGATGGGGCGGAACGCCGGGTGGTTGCTCTTGATGACTTCCGTCATCTCGCGCGACGCGAACGTGCTGCCGTCGTCCTTCAGCTTGAAGCGGCAGACGCGGTGGCCGCGGAAGTCGCAGGTGATGACATCGGATTGCCAGTCGTCCGGGAAGTGCCGGCCGCTCACTACTTCCAGGCCGCAGTACTTCGGCGAGCCGGGGTTCATGCCGTGCAGCATGCGCTGCGCGTGCGGCCCGACCGACGTGAGGTAGTAGCCGCCGGGGATCGCGTGGTTGATGCCCTCGCCGCCGGCGCCGTCGGTCACGAGCGATTGACCGTACTTGTCGAACGCGTGGCCC
>JAYTUC010000279.1:0-4024 GCA_043744775.1 Fimbriiglobus sp.
CCCCCGGACCTGCTCCACCGTCGCCCGTCCTGACATGATCGCCCCTCGCCGCAACTCCTTGGCGGGGCTATGATACCAACTACGGCTGTAGGACTAAGCCGCCGCCGCCCGGCCCCGCCACCCCGGCCGGGCCGGTCGCCCCCGCCACGCCTTGTGCGCCCGCCGCGCCTTGTGCGCCCGCCGCGCCTTGAGCGCCCGCCGCGCCTTGAGCGCCCGCCGGGCCGGCCCCGCCGCCGCCGGCCGGCGGGTTGGGGTCAACGATCAGCCGGCCGATGAACGTCTGCCCCGGCAGGCCGGGCAGCGGCCCCTTCGGCGTGCCGCCGATGGCGTAGACCGTGCCGCTCGCGGTCGTGTACTGACTGCCGGCATCGCCCGAGGGAAGCAAGGGGTTCGGCGCGGCGAGTTCCGCGAGCGTGACCGGAACGGCCGGGATCAACTGCACGTCGCGGACAAGACCGCGGCCGGGTCAATCGAACGTCCTACGACCTGCACGGCGAGACCGGTGGACCGGCTCTGGACGAAGTTGCCGTCCAAGATGCGGAGGACGGCCGTCGCCTCCGCGGTCGAGAAGCGGCCGCCACCGTCTCTGCCGAAGCCGTCCGGGACGACGAGGACCGACGGGGCCGCCGCGACCACCTCGCCGCGCACTTTGTCAGTCCACCCGCCGAACGCCAGGCTCAGCCGGAGGCCGTCGGGCACCGCGGCGGTGAGCCGGCCGAGGGCGTCGGCGTTGTCGTGGAGCGCCCCCCGCCCGGCGGTTGCGTAGACTCCGCGGAGGGTCGCCGTGAGCGCGGCGACGGCTTGGCCGCCGAGCCGCTGTTGGCTTGTCACGAACGTCGCCAGGTAGTCGAGCGCGGCGAGCGACGCCGGGGCCTCGACGGCGAGCAGCACGCCCAGGGCGTCATCCGGCCACGGCGACGGGCCGGTTGCGCTGAGGCGCGGCCGGCCGCACAAGGTCGCGATCGCGTCGCCCGTCGCAGCCCAATCGGCCAGGCCCGGCATCGCCCGCAGCGGCAGCGCGAAATCGTCGCAGTTCGGCAACTCGTGGATGACCCTGCCGGACGACACCGCCTGGTACGCCGCCACGCCTGGCGTCCACCGCAATAGCCAGCGCTTGTCGCGGCAGAAGTCACTCAGGTGGTCGGTGATCGCCGCCTCGGCCACCAGGGACCGCGTCAGGGCCTCGGCGAGTTCGGGCCGGCGGCCGCAGAACTCCGCCAGCGCCGGGATCAGCCGCGGCCGCGTCCCCTCGGCCGTGAGCCGCGTGTTCCACTCGTTGCGTAACGGGTCGTCGCCCGGCTTCACCCCGCCCCGCCCGGAGTCCACGAAGACGCAGCCGTGCAGCAGCGCCGCCGCCTCGCCGGGTGCCGCGCCGCCCGTGCCGCCCTCGTCGCGCAGGGGCAGGAACGCCGCGTCGCGGACTCTCAGGGCGTGCGTCGGGCCGGGGCGGCAGACGAGGCTGACCGCCGCGTGCGGCTCGGCCTTCTCCGGCACCTCGTCCGACTCGCACGACATGGTGAAGGTCGTGGGCCAGTTGGGGTCGGCGCGCAACCCCGCCAGGCCCGGCAGCCACGCCTGCGACACCGCATACGGCCACGACTCCCAGCCGGAGGAGAGGCGGACCGCGATCGTGCCGCCGCCGGTGCGCGGCCGCGCCAGCGCGTCGGCGTCCGGGAAGCGGCTCCGGTCGCCGCCCGGCTTGACGCGAACCTTGAACGTCTTCGACGACTTGGAGTCCGGCCCGGCCCAGTCGCACCACCCGCGGACGGTGTGCAGGTGCCGCAACAGTGGCAAGACCCCGGCGGCGAACAGGGCCGTCCGCTCCCCCAGGAGGTCGGCCGGGCAACCGGCCTCGTCGCCGGGGTAGTTCGGCTTGATCGGACTGCCGGTCGAGACGTGACACCTCCGCCGCAGCGGGACCCAGAGGCAAAACCAGTGGTCCCCTCCCAGGAGTGGGGCCAAGAACGCGCGCAGCCGGGCGCGGTCCGGGTCGCCGAATACCCCCCAGTCGTTGTGCCGCTCGGTGCCGAACCACGGGCTGACCACGTCGTCGAGGTGCCCGCCCCGGTTATTGCCGTCGGGCGTCGAGGAGGCGTAGAAGAAAGCCTCGCCGAGGTGGAAAACGCTCTTGAGACCCAGCCCGAAGCGGCCGATCGTCGAGCGGTCCCCCGCCTTGTGGTTCAGCCCGTAGCTGCTCAGCGCCTCGCAGTCGGCCGCGGTGAACGGCCCGTCGTTGACTACGACCAGCCCCGGCCCGGCGAAGAGGGGGTGATCGGCCCCCGGCAGCCCGGCCGCCCACGCGAAGTCGAGCCGCCCCGCCCCGGCGTGCTTCGAGCAGGCGTCCTCGGCGTTCTGCAGCAACTCCTTGACGATCGAACTGAGCGGGTAGTCATGGCCCAGCCTCTGCTTGAGGTCATTCAGAGTGCTCGGGGCCGTCGCTTGGATCGTCCGGCCCATCGCACTCCAGCCCCCGGCCTCAGTTCCGTCCCCGATGACATTATGACAAACGCACGCCCGGCGTGACAGAAAATCGCCACGGAATGCGAACGTAAAGTGCCGCGGAACCCGACCCGTCCCGAGGACGACACGAACGCACCCATCGCCCGAACGTCATCGTTCAGTCTCGGAATCGACCTGGGAGCCATCATTCGCCACGACTCTTGCCGAGTTGCCGTGATGTCAGCGACCCCCAACCGACCCCGCCGGCCGGGTCCGACGGCCGCCACTCCCCGAGGTGCCGTGCGCAACACGCTCGGGGCAAGGGCCTAACGCACGGGATGGCCTCGCAGGCCGCAGCCACCTGGGTGTGACAATGCCGCCGTTAAGTGTTCCGTTCGTCTTGCCGCTTGTGCAGGAGCCGCAGGCACAGCTCGAGCCGCGCCTCGTCACCCTCGAAGGTGAGTTCCATTCGCGGCCCACAATTATGCCGGTGCCCAGCTCGTCCGGCGCTCGGCCGGGCAGGGTGCTCTGGGAGGCGTCCGCCGCGGCGCGCGATGTCTACGGTCGCCCGCAGTCTGCCGCCAGGCGCGGCGAGTGCCTCGCCCATCGACGAAGATGAAGACGACGACCCTTTGGCAAGAGTCCCCCCCGCTGTGCGGTCGAATCGCAGCACCGGCGAGTCGTGGTCACCGCTCGCGTCGAGGGGCAGCGCGGGCCTATTAGTAGTTGAGGGAGTCCCCGCAAGCATGATAATAGTCGTAGAATATAACGATGTTTAATAATTCGCAGTGGCGAATAATATTCATAAAACACCGTGGCGATACTAGATATATCTAACTTACGAAAATGTTAAATCGTCTAATTCGATGAAATCGGGAACTGACTTCCATCAGGCCCTTGACAAGCCGAGTTCGTGATGGCTAAACTCATTACTGTGTGCCGTGATTCGCCACTACGGCATGCACATCTCCATCCTCTGGCGACTTCCATAGGTGTCTTATGTCACGACTCCCCTCGCGACTGCGCCAAGGGTTTACCTTGATCGAATTGTTGGTGGTCATTGCGATTATCGCAATTCTCATCGGGTTGTTGCTCCCCGCGGTCCAGAAGGTTCGGGAAGCCGCCGCCCGGATGACTAGCACGAACAACTTGAAGCAAATCGGCCTAGCGGTTCACGGCGTCAACGACTCGGCGGCGAAGTTGCCGACGGTCCAAGGCGTTTTCCCAGTTACGGCGAACGGCACGAACTGGAACGCTGACGGCACCCCGGCACGGTTCGGCACGATGCACCACTTCTTGCTGCCGTACATTGAGCAAGACGCTGTGTACAAGAAATCGAACATTAACTCTTGGAAAGACAGCAACAACGGCGGCTCCGCCGACGCGACCATCAAGGCTTACATCTCGCCACTCGACCCGTCGGTCGATACGACTGGCAAGGACCCGAACTGGGGCAACCGCGGGCAAGCCAGTTACCACGCCAACTGGCACGCTTTCGGCGGCGGCTGGGATGACGACTGGCAGACCGGTGGCCGCGCCGCCATCCCGCGGTCGTTCCCCGACGGTACCTCGAACACGATCGGCT
>JAYTUC010000280.1:0-15854 GCA_043744775.1 Fimbriiglobus sp.
GCCATCCGTGGCTCCGGAGAAAGGGAGGATCACTCACCGGCAATAGTAGACGCCATCGACGCCCGGACGAACAGATCAACTGTCACCGGGCGGGGTATAGTGTCATTTCGAGGCCGGCGTGGCGGCCGCCTGGTCTTCTGTAGCTGGCCTCTGTGAGGCCGGTCTGCGGCGCGAGCCGGTGTCTTTGTCTTCTGTAGCTGGCCTCTGTGAGGCCGGTCCTAGGCCCTGGGTCGCCGGCCTCCCAGTCTGGCAGTAAGACCGGCCTCACAGAGGCCAGCTACAGAAGACCAGCGTCGGCCGCTTGAACCCCCTGAAGGAACCCGCGATGGCCACCCCAACGATCGAGCGCGTCGTCGATCCGCCTCGCCTGCCGCCGCGGCGGGCCGACTCGCACAAGGGCGACTACGGCCGCGTGCTGATCGTCGCCGGCAGCCGCGGCTTCAGCGGCGCGGCGGTGCTGTGCGGCCGCGGGGCCTTGCGCGGCGGGGCCGGCCTCGTCACCGTCGCCTGCCCGCGCGACATCCAGGACGTCGTCGCCGCCGGCGACCCCTGCTACATGACCTTCGCCCCCACCGAGGACGCCGCCGACTTGCCCAAGGCCGACGTGGTCGCCGTCGGCCCCGGCCTGGGCCAGAGCGCCGGCGGCTTGGTGCGCGAACTGCTCGCCCACTTCGCCGGTCCGCTGGTGATCGACGCCGACGCCCTGGCCGCCGTCCCGCGCGGCGGCTTCGCCCGCAGCGTCCCCGCGGTACTGACACCGCACCCCGGCGAGTTCGCGCGGATGCTGGGCGTCACGATCGCCGAGGTGCAGGCCGACCGCGAGGGACTGGCCGTCGGCTTCGCGCGGGCCGAGGGCGTCGTGCTGCTGCTCAAAGGCTCCGGCACGGTCGTGACCGACGGCCGCCGGGTGTACCGCAACGCCACCGGTAACCCCGGCATGGCAACGGGCGGTTGCGGCGACGTGCTGACCGGCCTGATCGCCGCGCTGCTGGGCCAGGGCTTACTACCGTTCGAGGCGGCGGCGCTGGGGGCGTGGGCGCACGGCCGCGCCGGCGACCTGGCCGCGCAACGCCTCGGCGAAGTCTCGCTGACGGCCGCCGACCTCCTCGACACCCTGCCGGCGGCGCTGGTCGCGGCGGGGCACTGAGCGGCCCGCCGCAGGCGCGTTAGCCCGACGCACGAGCGAGGGTCGCAGCGGGCGAACACAAGACATGTGGTCAACGGCCGCACGGTCAACGCCTGTGGCCACTGTCCTCGCTCGCGCGTCGGGCTAACGCGCCTGCGGCGGGGCCGACGGAATGTCACTCGTTGAAGCCGGCCGCCCGGAGCCGCGCGAGCATCTTGTCGGGGTCGGTGCAGAAGTCGGCGCACTGGAACAGCATGGGTTCGTCCGGTAGGCGGCGGCGAAGTTCCGCCACGGTCCGGGTGGTCAGCGCGACTTCGACCAGGTCGAACCGGCCCCAGGCGACCGGAGCCAGCAGACCGGGGTCGGCTCCCCGACGGAGCAGCAGGTCGAACACCAACTCCTGGTCCTCGATGCAGAGGTCGATCGCAGTGCGGCCGTCGATCGTGGGCCGGTCGATGTCCGCCCCGGCGTTCAGGAGAAACTCGACGGCCTGGACGTTGTCGCACGACGCGGCCACGTGCAGCGGCGTCTCCCACTCGCCGTTTTTCGCGTGGATGTCCGCCCCGTGGGCGACCAAGTACTTCAGGACGACCGGCGGGGAGGCCCACGCCGCGTGGTGAATGGCGTAATCCCCCACTCCCCCCGGCTCGGCGTCGGGGTGACTGAGGTTCGCGGTCACCAGCACCGGGTGGAGTCGGAGCAAATTCAGTGTGCGGTCCGAGTTGTCGCGCATCGCGACTTCGAACTCGTAAGCGATATGCCAGTCTAGCATTGCGGCCCCCTGGTGATCGGCCGGGACCGTTGCCACCTCACTGGCCGGTGGCGTGCCTGGCTTCTTGCGGCTGTACTCCGTCAACAGCGCCACGCACGCGGTGCCGCCGTCCGCGGCGTACGTCGCGCAGTCGAGTGGTCGCCCGGCCGTGCCGACGGCGTCGGGGTCGGCCCCGGCCTCCAAGAGTAGCCGCAGGATGGTCGCCCCGCCCCACCAGGCCGCCTCCCCGGCGAGGTGCCGGGCGTCCGGCCCGGTCCGCGCCGCCTCGGGGTCGGCTTCGAGGAGCAGTCGGACGAGGCGTTCTTGACGCAAGCCGACGGCCGCCCGCAAGTCGATGGGCGCACCGCACCGCACCAGCACCCCGACCGACTCGTTGCAGTACTTTGAGTAAATGCCGGCGACCAGCGGGGTCATGCCGGTGGCATCTCGGAGGGCCAGGTCGGCCCCGGCCGCGGCTAACACTTCGATCACACCGACCGCCCCCTGCTCCGCGGCGTTGTGGAGGGGCGGAGCGGAGTGGGGGGGGTTCGAGAGCGCGTTCACGTCGGCCCCCGCCTCGATGAGCCAATCGGCGGCCGCGGAATTGTTGTAGTACGCCGCGAAGTGCAAAGCCGTCGCGCCGCGTTCGTCCCCCAGCCGCGCTAAGTGCGGCCGCTCGCGCAGGGATGCCCTCGCGTGATCGGACTGGGCCGCCGTCGGCGGCTTGCCGTCGCCGGTGATCGCCCCGATAAGCCAGTCGAGCCGCTCCCAATCAGTCCCCGTGTAGCCGTTGACGTACTCGTCGTCGGCCGTGAGCCAGTCCAGCGAACCCGACATTGCCCACCCCACTCCAGACGTGTGACCCGTCGTTTCTGCCCGCAGCCCAAGTGTAGCCGTAGAATCCCCCCATGAACACCGCCGCCCGCCCGCCCGAACTGCTCGCCCCCGCCGGGGACTGGGAGGCGCTGCGCGCCGCCGTCGCCAACGGGGCCGACGCCGTCTACTTCGGGCTTTCGGCGTTCAACGCCCGCGCCCGCGCCAGCAACTTCACCCTCGACGAACTCCCCGAAGTCATGGGCTTCCTGCACGCCCGCAACGTCCGCGGCTTCGTCGCCCTCAACATCCTCGTGTTCGACCGCGAACTCGCCGAGGCCGAGCGCTACGTCCGCGCGATGGCCGACGCCGGGGTCGATGCGGTCATCGTCCAGGACCTCGGCGTCGTCACGCTGCTGCGGGAAATCGCCCCGACGCTCGCCGTCCACGGCTCGACGCAAATGACACTCACCGAGGCCCGCGGCATCGCCTTCGTGCGCGACCTGGGCGTCGAGCGCGTGGTGCTGGCGCGCGAACTGTCGCTCGACGACATCCGCGCCGTCACGGCCACGACCGACACGCCGGTCGAGGTGTTCGTCCACGGGGCCTTGTGCGTCGCCTACTCGGGGCAGTGCCTCACCAGCGAGGCCCTCGGCGGCCGCAGCGCGAACCGCGGCCAGTGCGCCCAGGCCTGCCGGCTGCCCTACGAGATGGTCGTCGATGGCGTCGTGAAGCCGCTCGGCGACAAGGCGTACCTGCTCAGCCCGCAAGACCTGGCCGCCTACGACCTCATCGCCCCACTGATCGAAGCCGGCGTGGTCTCGTTCAAGATCGAGGGCCGGCTGAAGGGCGGGCCGTACGTCGCCGCGACGACCGCGACGTACCGCAAGGCGATCGACGCCGCGCTGGCCGCGACGCCGTTCGCCCTGCCGCGCCGCGCCGAACTCGACCTGGCGCAGACCTTCAGCCGCGGCCTGACGCACGGCTTCCTCGACGGCGTCGACCACCAGAAGCTCGTCCGCGGCCGCTTCCCCAAGAGCCGCGGCGTCAAGCTCGGCACGGTGCTCAGTGTGAGCGGTCGCGGCGTGAGAATTGCGATGGCCGAGGCGCTGCCGGACGTGGTGAAGCCGGGCGACGGCTTGCTGTTCGACCTCGGCCGGCCGGCGGAGGAGGAGCCGGGCGGCCGCGTCTGGGAGGTGCTGCCGGTGCCGGGGAGTGCCACCGCCGTCGAAGTCCGTTTCGCCGCCGACGCGCTGGAGTTGCGCCGCGTGCCGGTGGGCTGCGACGTGTGGAAGACGGCCGACCCCGCGCTGACGAAGCGGCTCGAACAGACGTACTCCCAGGACCGCCCGCACCGCCGCGTGCCCGTCACGGCGACGCTCGCCGGCGAGGTCGGCGGGCCGCTGACGCTGACGTTGACCGACGACGCCGGCCACGCCGGGAGCGCGACGTGGGCCGGCCCGCTCGAAGTCGCCCGGCAGCGCGGCACGACCGCCGACGAGGTACGAGTCCCCGTCGCCAGACTGGGCGAGACGCCTTTTGAACTGGCGGAACTGACGTTGACGGTTCCCGACGGCGTTCTACTGCCGAAGTCCGTCGTCAACGACCTGCGCCGGGCCGCCGCCGCCGAGTTGGTCGCCCGCCGCGTCGTCCGCCACGCCACCCTTCCGGCGACGCCGCACGTCAAGCCGGTGAACGCCCCGGCGGCGAAGCACGACTGCCGGCTGACGGTGCTGGTGCGCAACCTCGCCCAGCTCGACGCCGTGCTGGCGTGGAAGTGCGACGGCCTGCCGACGCCGGCACTGGTGGTCGCCGACTTCGAGGACTTGCGCCGCTACAAGGACGCCGTCGAACGGGCCGCCGCCGCGGGGGTGCCGCTGGCGGTCGCGCCGCTGCGCGTCTGGAAGCCCAGCGAGGACGGCTTCGCGGCGATGGTCGTGCGGGCCAACCCGGCCGCGGTGCTCGTGCGCAACCTGGCGTCGATCGGCTACTTCCGCGAGCAGTTGCCGGCCGCCGAGTTGCTGGGCGACTTCAGCCTGAACGTCGCCAACCGCCGAACCGCCGACGTGTTCCTGAAGGCCGGGCTGACGCGGCTCACGCCCAGTTACGACCTGAACTGGGAGCAATTTCAAGGGCTGATGCGGGCGTCGGACGCGAGCAAGTTCGAGCCGGTGGTCCACCAGCACATGCCGATGTTTCACATGGAGCACTGCGTCTTCGCGGCCTTCCTCTCGACCGGCAAGGACCACAGCGACTGCGGCCGGCCGTGCGAGGCCCACGCGGTCGAATTGCGCGACCGCGTCGGGGCCAACTTCCCCGTCCTGCCGGACACCGGCTGCCGCAACACGGTGTTCAACAGCGTGGCCCAGTCGGCCGCGGAGTACGTCGGCCGGATGCGCGAGCTTGGGGTGAGCCGGTTCCGCATCGACCTGCTGCGCGAGACGCCGGCACAAGTCGGCCCGCTGCTGGAGCACTACACCCGCGTCATGCGCGGCGAGGTCACCGGCGCGGCCAGTTGGAAGCCGCTGCAAGTCTTGAATCAACTCGGCGTGACCCGCGGGACGCTGCAACTCGCATAATGTCCGGGAGCCTCTTCCCCAACTCCCCCGAAGGCGTGCCATGCGTTTCCTGCTCACTGGCGGCTACGGCTTCATCGGCGCGTGGATCGCCCGCACCCTGCTCGCCGACGGTTGCGAAGTCTTCGTCTACGACCTGCGCGAAGACCCCCGCCGCCTGCGCCTGGTCCTCACCGAGGAGCAGATTGCCGCGGTGACGTTCGTCCGCGGCGACGTGACCGACTTACCGACGCTAACCGCCGCGCTCAAGGCCCACGGCATCACGCACGTCATCCACCTCGCGGGGTTGCAGGTGCCGACCTGCCGGGCCGACCCGATGCTCGGGGCCAAGGTCAACGTCCTCGGCACGCTCGCGGTGTTCGAGGCGGTCAAGGCGTGCGGCGGCCAGGTGCAACGGGTCGTCTACGCCAGCTCCGCGGCGGTGTTTGGGGCACCGGACAAGTACCCGCCGGGGCCGCAACCGGACGACGCCCCGCTCTCGCCGAGTACGCACTACGGCATCTTCAAGATTTGCAACGAGGGCAACGCCCGCATCTACCACCAGGACCACGGCGTCTCGTCGGTGGGCTTGCGGCCGTGGACAGTCTACGGCCCCGGCCGCGACCTCGGCATGACGAGCGAGCCGACCAAGGCGATCAAGGCGTGCTACCTGGGCCGGCCCTACGCCATCGGCTTCGGCGGCACGACCGACTTCCAGTACGTCCACGACACCGCCCGCGCCTTCGTGCTGTGCAGCACCCGCCCGTACTCCGGGGCCAAGAGCTACAACCTGCGTGGCGACGTGGTGACCATGGAGCAGTTCCACGCCGCGCTGTGCGAGGTGTTGCCGGCCGCGGCGACGCTGGTGACGACCGGCACGACGCAGATCGCCATCGCCTACGACCTGAGCGACGACGGCATCACGCGCGACCTCGGCCCGATGCCCAAGACGCCGCTGGTCGAGGGCATCCGCGAGACGGTCGCGACCTTCGCGAGGCTGCACGCCGAGGGCCGCCTCGACACGGGCGACCTCGACGCCGCGCAGCCGGCGGCCGTCGTGACCGACGAGCCGTAGACTCCCGGCGAGCGGCGGGTGTAAGCCCGCTGTTGACTCCCCGGCGTGGGGTTGACTGTCCCGTGCGAGCGCCGGGAACCCCCGCGGGTTGCGTCTACCATTCGGGGCAGTCAACAGCGGGCTTACACCCGCCGCTCGCCGGGAATTGTCGCCGCCAACTTCGCGGCGTCTTGCTCCGCGTGGATCTCACGCCACATTTGGGTTTCCCGCTCACTCTCGGCCAGGTCGAACGCCCGGAACTCCCGGATGGCCTCCTCGTCGATTATCCCCGTCCCTGCGGCCTCCCAAAGCGGCCTCCAGCGCTCAGGCGTACCGTCCGGCATGGGGAGCCGCTCCACAATGCGAATCTCCACGTCCTTGCCGACGAACGCCAACAACTCGGGCAGTTCGAGGTGCGTCGAGTCGATGCGTCGAGTTACGATGATCGCGCTCATGCAGAACCCCCAACTTCAAGTGTGACCGAACACTCTACCGGCAAGTTTAGACGCAGGTAATTTAGCCCAGACACCATCAGCCGGCAACACGTCGCAGTCCGCCAGTCTGCGGAACCGCTCGATCAGGGGTGAACGCTTCCACTCACGACAGACGCCACGAATTCGGCGAACGAGTCCGCGATCGTCGATGCGACCTCGAACTCTGGTTCTCGACCGCGGACAATCGTGCCGAACCCGTCGGCCGCCGTTCGGACGGCGAAGTAGGCGTAGCCGTCGCGGACCGACAGCATGAAAGGCAGGTGGGCGTCCCAGAACGCTCGGACAGCGTCAGCGAACTCGGCGTCATCTCCGGCGGCGTCTAACGACATCCGCTCCCACTCGTCCCAGCGGAAAGCCGCGCCACGCGATTCGGCGTAGTCGGCCTCGCACAGGAACCATGCCTTTTGCTCAGCGTCCTCGCACGAATCCATAGAGCCCAGGAACTCGGCGAGCTCGGCCGGTAGCCTGGGGTGCCGGGCGGAGACTGCGTGCGGCAGTTGGAGCGGCCCAGGCCGCTCCGATACGGCCCATCCTCTGCGACGTAGCCCCGCGAACACTTCCGCACGGTTCAAGCCTTCGCCCTCCAGTGCAGACTAAAAGTCCCAAGTCCCCGTCGGCGGCTTCTTCGGCTTCTTCGCCGGGCGGGCCGCCTTCGGCTTCTTCACGGCCACCACCCTCGGGGCAACCGGCTCGCCGACTTCGCTCACGTCGAACTCGCCGTCGATGATCGGCTCACTCGCCAGCGTCGGCAGCTCCATCGTGTCGTCGCCGGGGGCCGGCAGCGGCAGCATCGCCAGGTCGATCTCGTCGGACTCGCCCTTGCTACTGCCGCCGGGGGTCGTCTCCTTGCGGTCGCGCAGCACCACCTTGATGGCCACCTCGCGGAACGGGAAGGCGTCGCGGATGGTTTTTGTCAGGTAGCGGATGTACGTGTCGTCGAAGAGTTCGGGGCCGTTGGTCATCAACACGATCGTCGGCGGGTGGACGCTCACTTGCGTCGCGTAGTAGACCTTGCCCTGGCGGTTCAGCCGCATCGGCGGGCCGTTAGCGATGATCGCCCCCTGCACCACGCGGTTCAACTCGCCCGTCTTGGCACGCCGGCCGGACTGCTTGTGAAGCTGTTGCGCGAGGTTCAGGAGGCGATACACGTTCTTGCCGCTCTTGGCCGTGATGAACGCGATGGGGACGTACTCGAGCATCGGGAAGATTTCGCGCAAATACTTGGCCCACTTGCCCGTCGGGATCGTGTCCTTGGCGAGGTCCCACTTGTTGACGACAAAGATGGCCGGCTTGTTGTTTTCGAGGATGTATTCGGCGAGCCGCTTATCGACGCGGCTGGCCGTGGCCCGCGGGTCGAAGAAGTGCAACACCACGTCGGCCCGGCGGATCGACCGCTCGGCCCGGTGCAGGCTGTAGAATTCCACGTCGGTGACGAGGGCCCGCTTCTTCTGCACGCCGGCCGTGTCGATCGCCAGGAAGATTTTTTCGTCACGCTCGAAACGCACGTCGATGCTGTCGCGCGTCGTCCCGGCGACCTCGGACACGATCACGCGCTCGGCCTGGGCGAGGCTGTTGATGAACGTGCTCTTGCCGACGTTGCGCCGGCCGACGATGGCGATCTTCAGCTCGATCTCGCCCGGCGGGGTGTTGTCGCCGCCCTCGGGCAGCAGCTTGACGATCGCCTCAAGCAACTCTTCCTTGCCGCGCTTCTGCTCCGCGGAGACGAGAATGCCTTCGCCGTGACCGAGCCGGTAGAACTCGTGCGCGGCGACCTCGAACTTGGGGTCATCGACCTTGTTGATCACGAACAGCGTCGGCTTCTGCAGGGTCCGCAACTTCTGCGCGACCATCTCGTCGAGCGGCACGACGCCGTCGCGCACATCGACGAGGAACAGGATGACGGTCGCCTCCGCAATCGCCACGCGGATTTGCTTCTCGATGTCCTCGGTCAGGTTATCGACATCTTGAATGCCCATGCCGCCGGTATCGACGAGGTCGAAGTTCCGCTCGTCCACGGTGATCGTGGTGTGCAGGCGGTCGCGGGTCACCCCGGCGGTCGGATCGACGATGCTGATGCGCCGCCCGGCGAGCCAGTTGAACAAAGACGACTTGCCGACGTTCGGCCGGCCAACAATAGCCACGATCGGGAGCGACACGACATCAACCCTTTGACGCAAAACTTTGCCGAGTCGCCGCGTTGCGCCCCGATTCCTAGAGTGAGTATATCAGCCCACGCCCGTTCAGGTTGGCGAAGATGGCCCGTTGCGACGAAGGCTACCTCTGCGAAGTCTGCGGCACCGACGTGGCGGTCGTCACTGACTCGGACCTGTACTTGCGCTACGTCCTCGGCGAGGTGCCGCTCGAACGGCTCCACCGTCAGCCGGAGCGGCACCTGCGCTGCAACCCCGCGCTGGCGCAGTACGTCGTCGATGACGCCTTCGAGCCGGTGAGCGTGCCCGGCGACTTCGGCAAGGCCGGCCTCGACCCGGCGTTCGTGCGCGGCGAAGAAGCGCGTGTGAGTGCCGGCTACCGCCGCCTGCTAGCGATCCCGACGCTGGGCCTGAGCGTGCCCGAGTACCCGCTGCACGTCACGCCCGACGGGGAGTGGCCGCGATGATGCGCATGCCGGCCGAGTGGGAGCCGCACGCCGGGACGTGGGTCGCCTGGCCGCACCGCCGCGGCGACTGGCCCGGCAAGTTCGCGCCCATCCGCTGGGTCTACGCCGAGATCGTCCGCACCCTGGCCCGCTTCGAGCCGGTCCATGTGATCGTGCAAGACGCGGCGCAACGCTCACTCGTGTTACGCACCCTCAAGGCCGCCCACGCCGACCTGGCCAACGTGACGCTGCACGAGTGCCCGACGGACCGCTCGTGGCTACGCGACTCGGGGCCGACGGTCGTCCACGGCGACGCCGGGCGGGTCGCGCTCGACTGGCACTTCAACGGCTGGGCCAAGTACGACGACTGCGACCTCGACGACGCCGTGCCAGCCTTCGTCGCCGCCGCGCGCGGCCTGCCTACGCTGCAACCGCACCACGCCGGCCACCGAATCGTCATGGAGGGCGGCAGCCTCGATGTCAACGGCGCGGGGTTGCTGCTGGCGACCGAAGAGTGCTGGCTCTCGAAGACGCAGGAGCGCAACCCGCCGCTCGGCCGCGCCGACTACGAGGCGGTGTGTGCCGAGTTCCTGGGCGCGACCAAAGTCTTGTGGCTCGACCGCGGGATCGCCGGCGACGACACCCACGGCCACATCGACGACCTGGCCCGCTTCGTCAACGAAACGACGGTGGTGCAAGTCGTCGAGACCGACCCCCACGACGAGAACTACCGGCCGCTGCAAGAGAACCTCGACCGGCTCCGCGGCATGACCGACCTCCGCGGCCACCGGCTGACCGTCGTGACGCTGCCGATGCCCCGGCCGGTGGTGACGGCCGGCCAGCGCTTGCCGGCGAGCTACGTGAACTTCACCGTCGCCAACGGCGTCGTGATCGTGCCGACGTTCAACGACCCGGCCGACCGCGTCGCCCTGGGGACGCTGGCGGAGCTGTTCCCCGGCCGCGAAGTCGTCGGCGTCCACAGCGGCGACTTGATCTACGGCCTCGGCACGCTGCACTGCCTGACGCAGCAAGAGCCGGCGGGGTCGGGGTGAGCGGTTCGCGCGCCCAGGAGTCCGCGCGCCTGGGAGACTGCCGTCGGCCCTCCCGCCCCCCGAGTGGCGACGCCGGATAAGGGCCGGGGGGACTCAGTGCTGGTCGAGGACCTGGCGGATTTTCGCCGCCAGCTTGCCCGGCGTGAACGGCTTCTGCAGGAAGTGCGACTGCGACTCGAGGACCCCGTGCCGCACCACGGCGTCGTCGGTGTAGCCGCTCAGGTACATCACCTTCAGGCCGGGGCGGGTCCGGGCCAGCCGCTCGGACAACTCCCGCCCGCCCATCTCCGGCATCACCACGTCCGTCACGAGCAGGTGGATCGGCCCGGCGTGCGCCGCGGCCACGCGGACCGCCTCGGCCCCCCGGCTCGCCTCGAGCACCGTGTACCCCTGCGAGCGGAGGGCGAGGCGGACGATGTCCCGGACGGCGTCCTCGTCCTCGACCACCAGGACCGTCTCGCTGCCCCGCGCCGGGGGCCAGGCGACGGGGCCGGACCCGCCGGCCGGGACGGCCTGTTCGACGGCGGGCAGGTAGACCCGGAAGGTCGTCCCGCGGCCCATCTCGCTGTAAACGTAGACGAACCCCCCGCTCTGCTTGACGATCCCGTACACCGTCGCCAGCCCGAGGCCGGTCCCCTTCCCCGGCCCCTTGGTCGTGAAGAACGGCTCGAAGACGCGGGCCTGGACGTCGGGGGGCATCCCGCAGCCGGTGTCGGACACGGCCAGCAGCACGTACCGGCCCGGCTTGACCTCCGGCCGGCTCCGGGAGAACTCGTCGTCCAGGTCGGCGTTGGCGGTCTCGACGGTCAGTTGGCCGCCTCGGGGCATGGCGTCGCGGGCGTTCACGCACAGGTTCAAGATGACCTGCTCCATCTGGCCGGCGTCCACCTTCACGGGCCGCAGCGCCGGGGCGGTGGCCGTGGCGAACCGCACGTCCTCCCCGAGCAGGCGGCGCAGCATCGTCTCGGCGTCGGCCACGACCGCGTTCAGGTTCAGCACCTTCGGCTCGAGGAGCTGCTGGCGGCTGAACGCCAGGAGCTGCCGGGTGAGCGACGCCGCCCGCTCGCCCGCCTTGTGGATCTCGCCGACCACCTCGCGGTCGGGGTGGCCGGGGCGGAGGCCCTCCAGGAGCATGTCGCTGTAGCCCAGGATGACGGTGAGCAGGTTGTTGAAGTCGTGGGCGACGCCGCCCGCCAACTGGCCGAAGGCGTCCATCTTCTGGGCCTGGCGGAACTGCTGCTCCAGCCGCTTCAAGGGGGTGATGTCGGTCTGCACGGCGACGAAGTGCGTGAGCGCCCCGGCGTCGTCGTGGACCGGGGAAACCGAGAGGGCGTTCCAGAACGTCGTCCCGTCCTTGCGGTAGTTCAACAGCTCGACGACGCAGGCCGTCCCGCCCCGGACCGCCGCCCGCACCCGCTCGACGGCCTCCGGGTCGGTCTTCGGCCCCTGGAGGAACCGGCAGTTCCGGCCCCCGACCTCGTCGGCGGCGTAGCCGGTCATCCGCCGGAAGCCGCCGTTGGCGTAGACGATGGGGTTGTCGGGCCGCGAGGCGTCGGTGATGCACACCCCCTGCACGAACGACTCGATGGCCCGGTCCCGCAGCCGCACGTCCGCGTCGGCCCGCTTCCGGTCGGTGATGTCGAGCGCCATCCCGCCCAGCGAGGTCGCCCCGTCGCCGCCCCGGAAGGGGAACTTGTAGACCAGCCAGTGCCGCTCGCCCTCGGGCGTGGGGACCGCCTCCTCGTACTCCGCCGCGCCGGCCCCGCCCAGCACGGCCAGGTCGTGCTCCCGCAGCGTCCGGGCGAGTTCGGGCGTCCACAGGTCGGCGTCCGTCTTGCCCAGCCAGTCGCCGGGCCGGGTGTCGAAGCGGCGGTGCAGCGGGCCGTTGGTGTAGGTGAACCGGCCCGCGGCGTCCTTGATGAAGGCCACCGCGGGGCTGTTGTCCATGAAGGCGGCGAACCGCTCCTCGTTCGCCCGCAGGGCCTCCTTCGCCCGCCCCCGCTCGAGGAACCCCCCGATGTGAATTCCGATGATCGTCATCATGTCCGTGACGGCCGAGTCCGGCTGGATGACGCGGCGGCTGAAGAACTCGATGACCCCGTACACTTCCCCCCCGGCGACCACCGGGAAGGCGACGGCGCTGTGCAGGCCCACCTCTCGGGCCACCTTCGCCCGCTGGAAGTTCGGGTCGCGGCCCACGTCGGGGACCCACTCCACGGCCCCGCTCGCCACCACCCGACCCGGCAGGCTGCGGTCGCCAAGGCGGAAGGTCAACCCGCGGCTCACGTCCGAGAACTCGGCTAGCAGTTCGCCAGGCGGCAGCCAGGCCCCGGCGAATTCGAGGGTCCGCTTGGCCGGGTCGAGGACGTAGTGCCCGCCGTACTCCCACCCCAGCGTCTCGCACACGGCCTTGAGGATCGGGGGCAGGGCCTCCGCCAGGTTTTCGGTCTCGTTGAGCGTCTTCGTGGTCAGGTACTTGGTCCGGGAGATCCGCTCGGCCCGCCGGCTGTCGGTCACGTCGAACGACAGGCCGAGGCAGCCGACCACCGCCCCGTCCGGCCCCCGCTGGGGGTGGACGTAGCTGAGGTACGAGCGCTCGTGATACCCGGTGGTCTCGTAGGCGGACGCCTGCCCCGCGAGTGCCCCCCGGTGGGCGTCGAGGGCCGCGGGGGACTGCGAGTCGTCGGGCGGGAAGAGCGCGACCAGGGGGAGGCCGACGACCCGCTCGGGGCGGGCGTCGGGCGGACCGAGTCCCTTCCCGGTGAACGCCGTGAGCCGGAGGTCGGCGTCCGTGGCCCACACGATGCACGGCAGGCTCGCCGCCAGCCCGGCGAGGAAGGACGGGTTCTGCCGGACCACGGCGTCGAGGCCAACTCCCTGGACGACTTCCTCGGTCATCATGCGCACTTCCTAGACGGGCGTTACGCTCACGGGCCTCACGGTCCCCTGCTTCTCATATAGGCCGGAAACGCACGGAGTGTCGCCCCGTCGCCGCGGGCGGGTCGCGATTGCCGCAAGCGTTGAGCAGCTTTGGGGCAATTTCCGCCCTTTTTCAAGCGACCCGAACCTGTCGTGAGCCGTGACCTGACGCGCCGTCGAAATCCGCCTTGGGGGGGCGGACGGGGTGTCGCCGGCGGTCACATCATGCCTTGCCGGAGGGCCAGGGCGAACGCCATCTTGATGGCGTCGGTGGACTTGGAGAGGTCCGCCCCGCCCCCGTTCATCTCCTGCACGCACGTGACGTGGCGGCCGACGCGGGCCTGGAGCTTCTGCGGCGTCAGGCCGCCGAAGGTGCGCCAGACGTGGGCCACGACTTCGCGGACCCCGTCGGGCACGTCGCCGAAGGCCGCGCCCTCGCGGGGTGCCGTCGCCGCCGCGCACGACACGCCGCCCGGCGCGGCCCACAGCTTCTCGGCGAACAGCGGCGCGCCGTGGGCGGCCAGGGAGTAGCCCTGGCAGAGGAACAGCAGGTTGTGGACCTTCTGGTCGTCCAGGCCGGCGTCTTCGCCCCGGCCGGCGGCGTGCCGGGCGATGTAAGCGGTGACTTCGCTGGCGGGGACCGGTGCGTCAGTCGTCATGGCGGTGAGTCCGTGCGGGTGGCGGGGGGACGGGGGCGACCGCCCGCTTAGTATCCGCGCCTCAGTCCGGGGGCAAGCCCTTCTCGACCGGGGCAATATGACGAAAGGATTGGGTTTTGGTGGGGCAACTTGAAGCACAAACCTCCCTTGAGAAGTTTCAAGATCTCACGTTGGTCAATTTCAGTCGCGGTATTCTGTAACAGAATAGTTTGTGGAGTATCACTGCCCCCTTGCACCACTGTGTCTGTCATGGCTGGACGGGCTTGTGGGGACCGATTCCTTAAGGCTATACCTGTTCCACGGGGAAATGCCCCCGCCCAACACTCGAGCGCGTAGGAGACGCTACCATGTTGAAGCCTTTAGACCTCCCCCCCCTCGACGCCGCGCCGCCGCCGCCCGCCTTGCCCGCGCCGCCGGCCCCCCACACGCCGATCGCCACGGCGGTGCCGCCCGTCGAGCTGAATTGCCGACGCATCGACATCGCCAAGCTCATCGAGGAGATCAACACCGACCTGACGCGGCTCAACGGGGAACTCGTCGCCACCCAGGCGGGCACGGCGGCGGCCCACGAGGACTACAGCGCGCTCGTGGCGGGCAGCGACCGGAAATACAACGACCTCTTGGCCCGCCAGAAGCGGGAGCGCGAGGCGGCGTTCGGCGTGGACGCCAAGGCCGTTGACGAGGCCCGCACGCGGTGGCAAGCGGCGGCGGCCAAGCAGCGGGCCGCGGAGGACGAGATCGGCGGGGAGATCAAGTACGTCGTGGGCCTGGTGGGCGGCGACCCCCTGGCGGCCCTCCCCAAGCTCCGCGAGAACCCCAAGGAGTAAGCCGCCCCCCGACGCGACTTCGCCAACGCGGCACCCGCCCGCGGGCCGCAGCACTTCGCCGACGCCGGGTGCGACACGACGCGGCCGGCTCCCGCCCCGCCGGCGTGGGGCCAATTCGAGCCGCCGGGAGGCGCTTTCGCTACCCTTGGTCATGAGGTTCAGACTAGCGCGAGACCAGTGCCGTGAGACTCGTCAAGAACAGCGGCACCGATCGGGTCTTCGATGTCCTCACGGCACTCGTGCTGCCGGGATCGACCCTGTCCGTGGCGTCGGGCGACCTCTCCCTGCTGGCGTTCGCCGAGTTGCGCCCGCTGTTGGCCCGCGTCGCGGCGTGCCGGCTGGTCGTCCACGACGCGTCGCCGGCGTTGCTCGGCGCGGACGCCGACCGGGCCGGCCGCAACCGGCTCCAGTCGCGCTGGCTGGCCCGGCGCTTCGCGGAGTGGCTGGCCGCGAAGGCCCAAGTCCGCCACGCCGCAGCCCCCCTGCCGCAGGCGTTCCTCGGCGTCACGCGGCCCGGCGGCGGCGAGTCGGCCGTCACGGGCACCTGCCCGCTCACGACCGCCGGGCTTGGCCTCGCCCCCGGCGACCCGTTCGGCCTCATTCAGCTCACCGAGTCGCCCGACGAAGGCGCGACGCTCGCGGGGTGGTTCGCCCGGCTGTGGGCCGCCACGCCCGACGGCGGGGCCAAGGCCGCGCTGCTGGCCCGGCTCGCGGCGATCTCCGACCCGCTGCCCCCGGCGACGCTCTACCACCTCGGGCTGGCGAGCGTGTTCGCGCGGCAGGGCGACGAACTCGACGAGGAGCGGGTCGTCGATGCCGCCACCGGCATCAAGGGCACGCTCGTCTGGAGGCAACTCTACCGCTTCCAGCGCGACGGCGTCGTCGGGGTCCTCGACAAGCTGCAACGCTACGGCGGCTGCATCCTCGCCGACTCCGTCGGCCTCGGCAAGACCTTCGAGGCCCTCGCGGTCGTCAAGTATTACGAGCTGCGCAACAGCCGCGTGCTCG
>JAYTUC010000281.1:0-4007 GCA_043744775.1 Fimbriiglobus sp.
CCGCCGAACTTGTAATTAGCTCGCGCCGATGCGAGCTATCCCGGTGATTATCTCGCACTAGCGCGACCTATCTCGACTCCAAAACTCACCTGCCGTCGATCACAAATCGATGCTGCCGTATCGGTTCCACCGACTCAAGCGTTCCCCAATCGCGTTGACTATCCCGCCGAATCGTCCCCCCACAACCCTCAGCCGTCCAGCGGGCTTCGCACGCCCTTGCCGCCCCGGTTCAACACGTGCGTGTAGATCATCGTCGTGCTCACGTCGTCGTGGCCGAGGAGTTCCTGCACCGTGCGAATGTCGTAGCTCGCCTCCAACAGGTGCGTCGCGAAGCTGTGCCGGAAACTGTGGCTCGTCGCCCGCTTCGCAATTCCCGACGCCCGCACCGCCGCCGTCACCGCCCGGCCCATCGAACCCTCGTGGGCGTGGTGACGACGCTCCTCCCCCGAACGCGGATCGACCGACCGACCCGACGACGGGAACACGTACTGCCACTTCCACTCCGTCGCCGCAGCCGGCATCTTCCGCTCGAGGGCGTCCGGAAGGTAAACGCTGCCGAACCCTAACGCAACATCCTTTTCGTGCAACCGTCGAACTTTCTCCAGGTGAGCGACCAAGGCCGGCTTCAGCGACTCGGGCAGCATCGTCACGCGGTCCTTGTTGCCCTTGCCCTGCCGCACCAAAACCTCGTTGCGGGCGAAGTCGATGTCCTTCACCCGCAGGCGCAGGCTCTCCAAAAGTCGCAGGCCCGAGCCGTACAGCAGTTGGGCGACGAGCCGATACGTCCCCTCCAACTGGTCGATCACCAGCCGCACCTCGGGCCTCGTCAGCACCACCGGCAGCCGCTTGGGGCGTTGCGCCCGCACGACGCCGGCAATGACGCCCGGATCGACACCCAGGACGTGACGGTACAAAAATAGGATCGCGGAGAAGGCCTGATTCTGCGTACTCGCCCCGACGTGACGCTCGACCGCGAGGTGCGTCAGAAAGGCGTTGATCTCGGCCGACGCCATCCCGACCGGGTGGCGCTTGTCGTGGAACAGAATGAACCGCTTGCACCAACCGTGGTAGGCGTCCTCCGTCCGCACAGAGTAGTGACGGGCGCGACAGGCGTCGCGCAAACGGTCCAGCAGTTTCCGCGGCGGCAAAGTCATGACGACGATGAAACCACATCAAAGCCAAGCCGTCAAACGAAAACTCCCGGCCTTGACTCCGAATCTCTCGATTGTGCGGCTTACCCGACGCTGATCGCGCTGCCGTCACTGAAGCCGTCGATCACAACCGCGGCGCTCGGCCCGTTCGGCTTCGGCGTCACGTAATTGGCACTAATGCCGGCACTCGTAAACACATAAGCCTTGCCGCCACTCGTCGCCACCAGGTCGGCGCGGCCGTCGTGATCGACATCCTTCACCGTGATGTTGGTGCCCTGCCGGCCGCCGACGTTCCCATCGACGAAGAAGTCGGCGATGCGCGTCGAGGTCGCCCCGCGGTTCGCCAGAATGTCGCCGCCACTGAACACCGTCACGCGCGGTGCCCCGCCCGGCCCCGCCCCGGTCACGAGGTCGGCCTTGCCGTCGCCGTTGACATCCCCAACACTCACCGTCACGCCGTTGCGCAGGCTCGACTCGTAGGCGAAGAAGTCGGCGACGAGCTTCTTGGGCGCGTTGCCCGGCATCAGCGACCGGCCGTCGAATAGCGCCACCCGCGGCCCGCCGCCGGCCCCGGCCGACACCACGAGGTCCGGCCGGCCGTCGCCGTTCAGGTCGCCCGCCGCGACCCGCGCCCCGCCGCGAAACTTGGGGTCGTCGATGGCGAAGAAGTCCGCGAGCAACTTGCCCTGCGCCGGGTCGGCCCCCGCCTGGAACTGGGCGCTGTTGAAAATCCGCACCCGCGGCCCGCCGCCCGCGTCCGCCGCGGCGACAATATCGACCTTGCCGTCGCCGTTGAAGTCGCCGGCCGCGAGGTTCACGCCGCCCTTGAAGCCGGCGTCGAAGGCCAGAATCCCGTTCGGGACGAGTTCCGCGCCGGTCTTGCCGTCGTAGACGTAGATCATTGCCACCTCGCCGCCACTCGTGGCGACGATCGTGTCCTCCGTGCCGTCGCCGTTGAAGTCGGCCATCAGCACGCGACTCCCCGACTTGGCGTTCGTCGGCGGCGTGATGCTGCGGCCGGGCGTCGCCGTGAGTGTGCCGTCCGGGTTGGCGGTGAAGCTGTACGATTGCGTCCCCGACGTCACGCCGCCACCAAGTGCGAGCGACGAGCCGACCCCCCCGCCGCGCACGCCGATCGCGGCGAGCGTGACCGTCGAGCCGTTCGTAATCGTCACCGGCACGCGAGTTTGCGCCGAGGTCATCGCCCCGCCGCCCGGCTGGACGGTGAGGAAGTGGCTGCCGTCGGGCAGGCCGTCCACGCGGAAAGTACCGTCGGCCAGCGCGACGGTGGCCACGGTGACCAGTTTGCCGGTGCCGTTGAGGTCGATTTGCACGGTGCCGGGGGTGACGTTGCGCTCGGTCGCGTCCTTGACCCCGTTGCCGTTGTCGTCGAGGAACAGCGAGCCGACGACGGTCCCGGAGTACGCGATCGCTACGTCAGCGGCGGTCGTCAACGCCGCGCCGCCGGGGGCCGCGCTGGCGACGATTACGGGCAACTTGCCGGTGCCGTCGGGGGTCGAGAACCGCGTGCCGGCCGGGGCCGTAATAAGTACGCTCAGGCTGCCGACGGGGACGTTGCTGAAGACGTACTGCCCCTGGTCGTTGGTCGTCGCCGTCTGGTCGGCGTGGCCGTCGGCGTTGGTGTCGAGGCCGACGGCCACGTTCGCCAAGCCGGCGGTCGAGCCGGCGAGCGTCACGCGGCCGGTGACCGCCGAAGTCGGCTGGACGCCGATGAGCATCGGGGCCGCGGCGCTACCGTTGACGATGCTAATCAGCGAGGTCGAGACGGTCGTCACCTTGCTGTTCAACGGCGTCGCGACGCTCAACTTGTGAACGCCGTCGGGGAGATTGTTGAAGGCGAACGCCCCGGTGCCGTCGGTCGAGGTCGCCGTGAACTCCGGGGTGCCATCGACGTTCAAGTCGAGCGACACGGTGGCCCCGGCGAAGCCCGGCTCGTTGGCGTCCTGCTTGCCGTTGCCGTTCAAATCGGTGAAAACGGTCCCCGACGCCTTGCCACTGGTGCGCAGTCCGAACCCCGTCACGGCAACGGATGTGTCCGTCGCGGTGACGTTGACGGTCGCCGCCGTCGCCGTGACGGCCGTCGTGCCCCCCGGCGGCACCACCGTGACGACGGTAGACCCGGCCACGACGTTGGCGAAGCTGTAAGTACCGTCGGACGCCGTCGTTGTCGTTTGCGGCAGGGAGCCGTCGGCGGTCGTGACCGCGGTGACGGTGACCTCGGCGAGGCCCGGCTCGCCCACGTCGCGCGCGCCGTTGGCGTTGATGTCCGCGTAGACGGAGCCGGTGAGCGAGGCCGGCAACGAGCGGTCTTCGAGCGGCACGACTTGCGGCTTCGACGGAGGAGTTTTGCGGCTCATGGGGGCACTTCCCTGGCGTGGGTACGGATCGGGGCGGTTGCGACAGTCATCGGCACGCTCACTGCGCGGAATGAAGGGGATTCGCTCAAGTCGTAGCCGGAAATGTATTCCACCGCAGAGGGCGTAGGGAGCACATGAGAAAGGCATTAAGCCGAGTGAAAACAAAAAACACCTCCCGCAAAGACGCCAAGTCGCTAAAGGGAAAACCCACTCAAGTTTTGGCCTATCTCATGTGCCCTCTCGTGCCCTCTGCGGTGAACTGCCTTGATTTCGTTCTTCTCCGCGAACCCTGCGGCGCGAACACTTTGCCTCAACTGCACTTGACCTGTCGGGGGGTCGCTTTAGTGTGGTAACTTGCGAAGTGTCCCAGTTGGGGAGTTGCCGTGGCAGGTCAAGCGAACGAACGCATCCGCATCCGCATGGAAGGCTACGATCACGAGGTGCTCGACCGCACCGCGGCCGAGATCGTCGCGACCGC
>JAYTUC010000282.1:0-15615 GCA_043744775.1 Fimbriiglobus sp.
GGCCAACGATTACGGTGAGTATCTTATCCAGAGCGACTGAGGGTTTCAGGCCCGACGACGTCGCAGCAACCGGTCGGGCCGACCACCGCCAGGTGGGACGCGCGACGCTGGTGCTAACTCCTGCCCGACGACGGTGGCGAGCAATCGCCACGGAAGTTGGGGCAGATAAGATACTGGCGAGCGACTTCGTACCTCGAACCCGCGCGCCGTTTCTTATCTCACCACACCGCCAGCGACTTCCCCCGGCCCGGCCGCGGTTTCGCCACGCGGTTTCTGGATCGGCTGCCACCCGGACCTGACCCTTGCCCACCACTCCAGGGTGTTTTTGTGGCCATCCCCCAAGCCGACTTCACGATCGGGCTGCAGTGTAAGCTCTGCGGCAAGATTTACCCCAAGTCCCCGGTCAACTTCTGCACCGACGACTTCGGCCCGCTCGAAGTCGTCTACGACTACCCCGCCATCCGCGCCAGCGTCAGCCGCGCGGCCATCGAAGCCCGGCCGCGGACCATGTGGCGCTACCGCGAACTGCTGCCGCTCGACGGCCCCCCGACGGTCGGCCCGCAAGTCGGCGGCACGCCGCTGATCCGCGCCGACCGCCTGGCGAAGGAACTCGGCGTCTCGAAGCTGTGGATCAAGAACGACGCGGTCAACTTCCCGACGCTCTCGTTCAAGGACCGCGTGGTGAGCGTGGCCCTGTCGAAGGCGCGCGAGTTCGGCTTCACGACCGTCGGCTGCGCGAGTACCGGCAACCTCGCCAACAGCGTCGCCGCCAACGCCGCGCAGGCCGGGCTGGAGGCGTACATCTTCGTGCCGGCCGACCTCGAGAAGGCCAAGATCCTCAACACGAGCGTGTACGGGGCTAAGGTCATCGCCGTGCACGGCACTTACGACGAAGTCAACCGCCTCTGTACGCAGGTCGCGTTCAAGTTCAACTGGGGCTTCGTCAACATCAATCTGCGGCCGTTCTACGCCGAAGGCTCGAAGACGATGGGCTTCGAGATCGCCGAGGACCTGGGCTGGCGCTTCCCGCAGCACGTCATCGCCCCGATGGCAGGCGGCTCCCTGATCGGCAAGATTCACAAGTCGTTCGAGGAGCTGTACAAGGTCGGCCTCGTCAACGAGGCCCCGCGGACCAAAATGTACGGGGCGCAGGCGACCGGCTGCAACCCGATCACCGACGCCGTGAAGGCCGGCCGGGACCGCCACAAGCCGGTGCGCAAGCCGAACACGATCTGCAAGAGCCTGGCCATCGGCGACCCCGCGGACGGCTACTTCTCGAAGAACCTGATCCACACGACCGGCGGGTGGGCCGACGACGTGACCGACGACGAGATCGTCGAGGGGATGCTGCTCCTGGCCCGCACCGAGGGAATTTTCGCCGAGACCGCCGGTGGCGTGACGGTCGCCGTCGCCCGCAAGCTGCTCGCCGAGAACCGCCTGCCGCGTGACGAGGAGATCGTGCTGTGCATCACCGGCAACGGCCTCAAGACGCAGGACGCGATCGAGGGCGCGGTCGAGAGGCCGGCGCTGATCAAGCCGAGCCTGGACGCGTTCCTGGAAGTGTTCAGCGGCGGCGACATGGGCTTGCCGAAGACGTATGGGGCGGCCGTGCTGGTGTAAGGAATACAATTTTGCCGCGGAGACGCAGAGTCGCGGAGAAGGCCAAAACTCAATCTTTGCTTTTGTTTTCTCCGCGCCTCTGCGTCTCCGCGGCAAAATGTTTTCACTTGGAGTCCGTATGCCCGTGACTGTGGAAATTCCCTCGCCGATGCGCGACCTCACCGACGGGCAGACGCGCGTGGCCGCCGAGGGGGCTACCGTCGCGGCCGTCCTCGCCGATCTCGTCGCGCGCTACCCCGCCCTCCGGGCCAAGCTGTACGACGGCGACACGTTGCGGCACTACATCAACATCCTCGTCAACGACGAAGACGTGCGCTACCTCGACGACCTCGACACCGTCGTCACTGACGGGGCCGTGGTCGCGCTGATCCCCGCCGTCGCGGGGGGCTGAGCCGTGAGCGACAAGCCTGACGACGACGACCTCGACGAGGACGACGAAGCCGGCGACGGCGAGCCGGGCGGCGACGTGCCCGAGGGGGCGTCGGTCTTCCCGCTGATCCCCGAGGAACTCGGCGTCCACCCGCTGCTGTTGGCGACGCTGCACGCCTACGTCTTCCTGAGCGGCTCCGAAGAGGAAGTGTTGAACGGCAAGGTCGCCGACGAGGCGATGCAGTACCTCGCCGGCTACTTGCAGCGGCTCGGCGGCGCGGACCTGCGGCGGACGCGCGAGGACATCAAGACGCTCGTTGGCTACGCAAAGCACGAGAAGTGGCCGAAGCAATCGGTCCACTTCCTGACCGGCTTCCTCGCCGACTTGGGCGTAGAGGGTTGAAGAACTCAGACCGAAAATTTTGCCGCAGAGACGCAGAGACGCGGAGAAGACCAAGACAAACAATCTACCGCAGAGAGCACGAGAGGACACATGAGAAAGGCAAAGGCCGAGAAAGGCACTAAACCGTGCTCAAACTACTCCGCCACAGGATGCCACCACGGTGAACGGGCAGCGTAGGAAGCCCACTCGGTTTTAGCTCTCCTCGCTTTGGCCTTTCTCCGCGCCCTCCTGTGCCCTCTGCGGTGAACCGTTTTGTCTTGGTTTGCTCCGCGTCTCTGCGTCTCCGCGGCAAAATTTCTTACTGCCGAATCACCAGATCAACCCTTAGGTCAGTATGAATCTCGAACGCTACTCGCGGCAAATGCGCGTCCCCGGCATCGGCAAAGTCGGCCAAGAACGCATCATGAATTCGCGCGTCACGCTGTGCGGCGTGGGTGCCCTCGGCACGGTCCTGGCGAACACGCTCGTCCGCGCCGGCGTCGGCCACGTCCGCATCATTGACCGCGACTTCGTCGAGCCGTCGAACCTGCAACGGCAAGTCCTCTTCGACGAGTCCGACGTGACCAACAACCTGCCGAAGGCCGAGGCGGCGGCGACCAAGCTGCGGCAGATCAACTCCAACGTCACCGTCGAGGCGATCGTCGCGGACATCGACCGCAGTAATATCGAGGGCTTCTGTCAGGACGCCGACCTGATCCTGGACGGCACCGACAACTTCGAGGTGCGCTACACGATCAACGACGCGGCCATCAAGCTGAATAAGCCGTGGGTGTACGGCGGGGCGGTGGGGGTCGAGGGGATGACGATGACCATCATTCCCGGCGAGACCCCCTGTTTGAGGTGCGTTTTCGAGCAGTCGCCCGGCCCCGGCGAGGTGGGGACGTGCGAAACGGCGGGCGTCTTGGGGCCGATCGTCGGCATCGTCGCGAGTTTTCAGGCAACCGAGGCGCTAAAGATTCTCGCCGGCAAGCCCGAGACGATCAACCGCGAACTGTACATGCTCAACATTTGGGAGAACACGTCGCGCCGCGTCAAGATCGCGCCTTTGAAGGGCCGCAAGGGCAAGTGCCCGTGTTGCGCCTTGCGGCAGTTCGAGTGGCTCGACGGCGCGCACGGCACCCAGACGACTTCGCTGTGCGGCCGCAACGCCGTGCAGGTGAGTCAGCGCCGCGCCGGCACCCTGAACTTCGCCGAGCTGCGCAAGTACCTCGACGGCGCGACGGCGGTCAGTGCCAACAAGTTCCTGATGAAGTTCACCGTCACCGAGGGGGCCGACGGCTACGAGTTCACGGTGTTCCCCGACGGCCGCGCGATCATCAAGGGCACCGACGACACGGAGCGGGCGCGCGTCCTGTACGCGAAGTACATCGGGAACTAGCCACCCGCCAACTCCGCCGCCAGCGCGTCGAACGCCGCGTCGGACGCGTCCGGCAGCGCCACCGGCGTGGTCACGTTGGGGAAACACCGGCCGGCCGACGCGGCGTAGCGCGGGTCGTAGTGCGTCTCCAGCAGCGACGCCACGAACGCCGGCCACTCGCCCGCAGCGATTTGCGCCTCCCACTGAGCGATTTTCGCCGCGCCGTGCCAGGCCGCGAACGGCCGCAGCAGGCCGATCAGGTGCGCCGGGTCGGCGACCCAGTTGGCGTACTCGCCTAACAGGTGCGCGACGCGGCCGGCCACCGGCATCGCCACCTCGACGCCCGTCGCCGCCTTCATTTTGGCCCACAGCGCCGGCGGCACGTACAAGACACCGATGCGGTTGCTCTCGGCCTCCACCCACACGGGGCGACTCGGGTCGAGCCGCTGGAGTGCCCCCAAAAGCAGAGACTCGAAGAGCTTTTGCGACGGCTGCGGGCCGACATTGCCGAGTGCGGAGCCGCGGTGGTTCGCCAGACCTTCGAGGTCGAGGGTTTGGCCGCCGCGCTCGCCGAGGCGGTGCAGCAGCCGCGTCTTACCACTGCCGGTCGCGCCGCCGATAAGCCGGTAGTCGAAGCCGGTCGGCACCGTGTCGAGTTGGGTGCGGACGTAGGCGCGGTAGGTCTTGTAGCCGCCGCTCAAGACCGTGACCCGCCAGCCGACGGCCGCCAAGACCGTGGCGAAGCTCGCGGAGCGTTGGCCGCCGCGCCAGCAGTACACGAGTGGCTTGTAGTCGCGGCCCTTGTCCGCGAGGTGCGTGGCGAGGTGCGTGGCGATGTTGGCCGACACCAGCCCCGCGCCGAGTCGCCGCGCGGGGAACGCCCCCGTCTGGACGAACAGCGTGCCGACGGTGGCCCGCTCGGCGTCGCCGAGTACCGGCAAGTTGACCGCCCCCGGCAGGCGGTCCTCGGCGAACTCGCCCGGCGAGCGCACGTCGATCACCTCGTCGAACGGGCACGGCGTCGCGGCGTCCCAGAGGCGTTCGAGGAGTTGCGGGGTGTTGGTCATGGGGCGTCAGTTGAACAGGAAGTGGCAGATGTCGCCGTCTTGCAAGATGTACGCCTTGCCCTCGACGCGGAGCTTGCCGGCGGCGCGGATCTCCTTCTCGCTGCGGTGCTGTTCGAGGTCGGCCAGCGTGTAGACCTCGGCGCGGATGAAGCCCTTCTCGAAGTCGGTGTGGATGACGCCCGCCCCCTGCGGGGCCGTCGCCCCCACGGGGACCGTCCAGGCCCGCACCTCTTTCTCGCCGGCCGTGAAGTAGCTCTGCAAGCCCAGCGCCCGGTAGGCGGCCCGCACCAGCACGGCCAGCGCCGGCTCCGCGAGGCCCGACGCGGCGAGCATCTCGGCCCGGTCGGCCGGGTCGAGTTCGGCGACCTCGGCTTCGAGCTTCGCGCAGACCGGCACCACCTCGGCCCCGACCGTCGCGGCGTAGTCGCGCACCAACTTGACCTGCGGGCCTTCGCCGGCCAGGTCGTTTTCGTCAACGTTGACGACGTACAGGATCGGCTTGGCGGACATTAGGCCGAAGCTCGACACCGCCTTGGCCTCGTCCTTCGTGAGCGTCAGTTTGCGCAGCGGCTCGTTCTTGGCGAGGTGCGCTAAGCACTTGCGGCTCACGTCGGCGCGGGCGACCGCCTCCTTGTCGCCGCCCTTGGCCGCGCGCTCCGCCTTGGGTAGGGCGGATTCGAGCGTCTGGATGTCGGCCAGCATCAGCTCGATCTCGATGATCTCGATGTCGGTGAGCGGATCGACGCGGCCCTCGACGTGGATCACGTCCGGGTCGCTGAAGCTGCGCACGACGTGCAGGATCGCGTCCACTTGGCGGATGTGGTTGAGGAACTCGTTGCCCATCCCCTCGCCCTTGCTCGCCCCCTTGACGATGCCGGCGATGTCGAGCAGCTTCAGCGCCGTCGGGATGAGCTTCTTCGGCACGATGTACTTGCTGATGCGGGCGAGCCGCTCGTCGGGGACGGGGACGACCCCCTCGTTCGGCTCGATGGTGCAGAACGGGAAGTTCGCGCTCTTGGCGGTCTTCGACGAGGTGAGCGCGTTGAACAGCGTACTCTTGCCGACGTTCGGCAACCCAACAATCCCGGCTTCCATAGCGACAACGCGGCCTCGAGAACTCGGGTCAACCCACGCCGTCATGATACGGAGTCGCCCGAGGCCGGGGCGATCGGCCGGTGCCACAGGCTCGCCGTGAGGAAGCCGCCGAGGCGACGGCGCTCGCGCCCCGGCGTCAGGCCGGCCGCCGTCAGGAAGGGGTTCGGGTCCACGAGCCGGCCGGCCGGCAGCCGCGTGGCGAGCTTGAAGAAGGCGTACATCCCGGCCAGCGCCAGCCGCGCCGCCAGCCCCCGCAGGCGGCCGTCAGGGACGCGGAAGTCGCCGACGACCCAGCGGCCACCGGGCGCGAGGGCCGCGGCGAGCCTGGCCACGAGCGCTTCGAGTTCGCCGGCCTCGAAGCAGTCGAGGAAGAAGTTGGTGACGATCAGGTCGTAAGGCGGGCCGGGCGGGTCGAAGTGCCGGGCGTCGGCGACGTGCCAGGTCACCCGGCCGGCCGCCGCGCCGACGCGCCGGCGGGCGAGCGCGACCATCGCCGGGCTGCCGTCGATCACGTCCACGGCGGCGGCGGGGTTGGCGGCCAGGAGCGCGGCAAGGTAGCGGCCGTCGCCCTCGCCGAGAATTAGCGCCCGCCGCGCGTCGGCCACGTCGGCCAGCAGCGCCGTGCGGCACCACTGCAACCGCCCGCCGAAGCTCACCGCCTCCAGCGCGGCGTAGAGCGGGGCGAGCCGGTCGAAGCGCGGCGCAGTCACGGCGCGGCCCAGCCGAGGAGTGGGGTCAACAGCACGGCGTCGGCCAGCACCCGCGCGACTCGGGGCCGTCGCCGGCAGGTGACGTGGACGGCCAGCAAGCCGACGACACTCGCGGCGACCGCCAGCCCCACGGCGTCCGGCAGGGCCGCCGCGGCGAGCAGCAGGCCGACGCCCAGGGTGCCGTCGGCCCACGGCGGGCGGTCGCCGGGCGACTCCCAGCGGTCGATGAGCCGGCAGTTCAGCCAGCACAGCCCGGCGAACGCGGCGACGCTCGGCAGCCACGCCGCCGCCGGCCCGCCCTCGACGCTCAGCGGCACGGCGACCCCCGCGGCGAAGCCGACGCCGACGAGCAGTTCCTTCGCGCCCCCCGCCAGCGCCGACCCGCCCGCGGCGTGGGCGGCGGCGAGGTAGCCGGCGACGCCGAGGCCGACCGCCAGGCCGTGCCACCAGTACGCGGCCGGCAGTCGCGCCGCGGCGGCCAGCGCCAGCGCGGCGGCGCAAGTGGCCGCCGCGGCGAAGGCGCGGGGGTGGCGGCCGGCGGCGCGGTGGCGCTCGGCATCGAGCGCCCCGCGCCGGGCGTCGAGCCGGCGGTCGGCCAGGTAGACGCACCAGACGGCCGCCGCCAGCGTGACCGTCGCGGCGACCGGCAACGCCCCGGCGAAGCGCGCCGCCAGGAAGCGCTGCCAGGCCGCGGCGACCAGCGGCGCGTCGAGCGCCAGGACGTTCGGCACCAGCCACCAGGGCACGCGGCGGGACTCGGGCATCCCACTAGGATAGCCGCTTCCCGCCCCCGCTCGCCCCCCGAAGGACCGCCCGATGATCGGCTTCCACAAACTCGAGCGCCGCACCGACCGCCTTTTACCCTTCCCCGTCTTCCTGTCGCGGCTGTGGGGCAACGTCCTCGTCGCCGCGGGCATTGTCGTGTTCTCGCTGAGCGTCGGCACGCTCGGCTACCACTACTTCGGTTCCGTCGGCTGGGTGGACGGCCTGCTCAACGCCGCGATGATCCTGACCGGCATGGGGCCGGTGGACAAGATGGAGACGACCGAGGGCAAGCTGTTCGCCACCTTCTACGCCCTGTACAGCGGCATCGCCTTCCTGACGATGGTCGCGGTCATCCTGACCCCGCTCTACCACCGCTTCTTGCACCACTTCCACATGACTTCCGAGTGAGCCGCCCGAAAGAGTATCGGCGCAGTTCACTTTTCTCGATGCGAGGTCTTGACAGCGTTTCGGTAGGCCTTATCCTGTCCAGTGTGCTGTTGCGATTCAGTCTCAACAGACACGTTGCCCGCCACGAATTCCGGGCGCTGACGCTTCCGGCTCGCCTGAGACTCCGGGCGCTGACGCTTCCGGTTCGCCTTTCAAACTCTTCGGAGGTCGGCCATGAGCCGTCTACCCCGTCGCGCCTTCACGCTCATCGAGCTGCTCGTCGTCATCGCCATCATCGCGATTCTGATTGGGCTGCTATTGCCGGCCGTGCAGAAGGTTCGCGAGTCGGCCGCGCGGGTGTCGTGTACGAACAAACTGAAGCAGATCGGCCTCGGGTTGCACAACTACCACGACGTCAACTCGGCCTTCCCGCCCTCGTACGCCGCGTCCGTGCCGTACACCGACGGGGCGACCGACACGACGGCCGGGTGGGGGTGGGCGAGCCACATCTTGCCGCACCTCGAGCAGGACAACCTCTTCCGGCAGTTGAACCTCAAGTCGCCGGTCCAGAACTCGGCGGCGATCCGGACGGTCCTCAAGGGCTACCTCTGCCCGTCCGACCTGGCCCCGCCGGCGGCGTTCGCGGTCCCGGACGCCTTCGGGACGACGATCGCGCTGGCCGCGCCGTCGAGCTACGCCGCGATCGTTGGCGGGGACGAGTCCGGGACGACCGACGCGACCGGGCTGGGCATCTTCTACCGCAACAGCCGGACGCGGCTGGCCGACGTGACGGACGGCACCGCCTCGACCATCCTGGTCGGCGAGCGCTCGTGGGGGAACGCCAACGGGATTTGGGCCGGGGCGATCAACGGCGGCGTCTGCCTGCGGGGCCAGCAGAACCCCTGCCCCGGCAGCGGGGCGGCGTCGTACCCGGCCGCGGTACTCGTGCAGGCGCACAGCCACCTGAACAACGCGACGAGCGACACCGACGGCGGCCTCGACGACTTCTCCAGCCGGCACACCGGCGGGTCGAACTTCGTCTTCGCCGACGGCTCGGTGCGGTTCCTGCGCAGCGTCCCCGGCGACAACGCGGACGGCAGCTTCACTGCGGCCGGCGTGATCTTGCAGGCGATGGGCACCCGCGCCAACGGCGAAGTCGTCCCGTCCGAGTACTGACCGCCACCGGGAAGGGTGCCCCCATGCGAGCGTTGACAATCGCCTTGCTGCTTGCGGTGCTGGGCGGCTGTAGCGAGCCGCAGCCGACACTCACCGGCGGCAAGCCGGCGGGCCACTGGGTCGAGCAGTTGCGCGACAACCCGGACGCGAGAGTCCGCAAGGAGGCGGCGTTCAAGCTCGGCAACGCCGGCCCCGCGGACCCGGCGGCGCTCCCGGCCCTCGCCGCGGCGTTGAAGGACCGCGACGCGGCCGTGCGGCGGGAGGCGATCCTCGCGTTGGTCAAGTTCGGCCCGGCGGCCCGGCCGGTCGTCCCCGCCCTCGTCGAGTTGCGCGACCGCGACCGCGACGCGAAAGTCCGCGGCTACGCCGCCAAGGCCGTCGAGAAGCTCCAAGCCGGCGGGTGACCGCCGCGGTTACCGTTTCGCGTCCTGAACTCACCCCTTTTACTCCTCGGAGGTCGGCCATGAGCCGTTCGCCCCGCCGCGCCTTTACGCTCATCGAACTGCTGGTCGTCATCGCGATTATTGCGGTGCTGATCGGCCTGTTGCTGCCGGCCGTGCAGAAGGTGCGCGGGGCCGCCGCTCGCATCAAGTGCGCGAACAACTTGAAGCAGCTCGGCCTGGCGATGCACGGCTACATGGATGTCAACGACGGCCTGCCGCCGAACGCGACTTACGCCTACAATGGCGCGACAGTCACCGCGACCTCGGCGTGGTCGGCCCAGGCCCGGCTGTTGCCGTACATCGAGCAGGAGAACCTGTTCCGCGGCATCGACCTGTCGGTCAGCTACAACGCCCAGATTGGCGTTTCCTCGAAGCGGGTGGCCACGTTCGTCTGCCCGGCCGAGGTCAACGACCGCGGCTACGGGACCGACCCGACGTACGGCAACAAGCACTGGGTGGTCAACTACGCGGTCAACCTCGGCACCTGGGGCGTGCTGACGAACAAGGCGAACGGGATGCGCGGCGGCGACGGGGTGTTCAGCCCGAACCGCGGCTACCGCGCGGCTGACTTCGCCGACGGCTTGAGTAACACCGTAGCCGCGGCCGAGGTCAAGGCGTACACGCCGAAGCTGGCCGGGGCGAACGCCACGACGACCTACGCCGTCCCGCCGCCGAGTCCCGCCACGCCGGCCGACCTCGGCGCGCTGCCGCTGGCGGCCTTCGACCCGGCCAAGGTGACGCACGTCGAGTGGGTGGACGGCAAGGTCCACGAGACGGGGTACACGGCCGTCTTCACGCCCAACACCGACGTGAAGTACGCGAGCGGCGGCACGACTTACGATGTCGATTACGTCGCCGCGAGCGAGTCGAGCCTGGGCGACACCTATGCGGCGGTGACGGCCCGCAGTTTCCACGGCGGCGGCGTCAACGCGGTGCTGCTTGACGGCTCGGTGCGCTTCCTCCGCGACTCGATCGACGCGGCGACGTGGCGCGGCCTGGCCACCCGTGCCGGCGGCGAAGTGTTAGCGGGCGACTGGTGACACGTCCGGGGCGGGTCCCGGCGAGCCGTCGGCATGAGCCGGGGGTTTCTCGACCGGCGTGCGCCCGGAAACCCCCGGCTCACGCCGACGGCTCGCGTCGAAACGCTACCGCGTCATCGGCAGCAGCGAGTACGGGACGCCCGCCGGGCCGGTCGCGGTCTCCATCGTGCCGAGCAAGTCCTTCAGGCCCCTCTTGAGGCCATCGAGTTGCGTCTGGACGATCTCGCCCTGCGCCACGCGGACCTTCAAGTTCGCGGCGAGGTCGTCGCGTTCGCGGGTCACGGCGGCGGCGAGGCTTGCCTCAGCCGTCAGACGTGTTTCGAGGTCGGCCGCGCGGGTGACGGCGGCGTCGCGGGCGATTTCCACGGCGCGGAAGTCGCGTTCGAGCTTGGCGATGCGATCCTCGAACGGGGCGGCGTTAGCGACGGTCGTGGGCTTACTACAACCCCAAATCGGCGCAAGGCCGGCGAGGAGGATGGCGACGACGCAGGCGGTACGGGACATGGGGCAGGCTCCGAGGTGAGAGTTCAGGGTGGGTCCGCAGTCAACCCAAACTTCATCGACTCCCCGAAGCCCGCACTTGACGCAAACTGCCGAAACTTCCCGGAGTACCCAGCATCAGAAAACGTTTTGCCGCGAAGACGCATAGGCGCGGAGAAAACGATTTACCGCAGAGGGCACATGAGGGCACATGAGAAAAGCCAAAGGCGAGAAAGACACCAAACCGTGCTCAAGCCACTCTGCGACAAGGTGCTACTGCGTGAAATGGACTGGCCAAAGAACCCACTCCGGTTTTAGCTCTCCTCGGTTTTTGCCTTTCTCATGTGCCCTCATGTGCCCTCTGCGGTGAATCGTTTTCTCCGCGCCTCTGCGTCTCCGCGGCAAAATGTTTTCCCGCCCGACTGGCTTACACCACGTCTTTTGTGAACGGCTTGGGCTTCTCGACAATCGCGATCGGCCGGCCGTTGGGCGTGTCGTTCTTCTTGGTGTGATCGACGCCCATGAGTTCGCACACCGTGCCCAAGAAGTCGGCCGGGGTCACGGGCCGCTCGACGACTGTCGCGCCTTCCTTGTCGGTCTTACCCACCACGCTGCCGCCGCGCAGGCCGCCGCCGAACATGGCGAGGCTCCAGGCTTTGGGGTAGTGGTCGCGGCCCGGCTTCTCGCCGCGCGTGTTGATGTTCGGCGTGCGGCCGAACTCGCCCATCCAGACGACCAGCGTCGAGTCGAGCAGGCCGCGTTGCTTCAAGTCTTCGAGGAGCGCCGACACGGCCGAATCGACCTGGCCGGACAAGCTCTTGACGCGGCCGAAGTTGTCGAGGTGGGTGTCCCAGCCGCCCAAAAAGACTTCGACGAACGGCACGCCGACCTCGACGAGCCGGCGGGCCATGAGCACGCCACTGGCGAAGTTGCCGCTGCCGTAGCGGGCCTTGGTCGCGCCGTCCTCGATCGAGAGGTCGAACGCCTTGGACTCCTTCGACTTCATCAGGGTGACGGCGCGCTGGTAGGCCGTCGAGTGGTCGGCGATCGCGCCGGCCTGGTAGTCGTGGTAGAACGCCTTCTCCATCTGGTCGAGCAGCCCCAACCGCTTGGACTGCTTGTCCTCGGGCACGACCGACTTGAGGTCTTCCACGCCCCGCTCGGCGTTGCTGATGATGATGGGGTGGAACTTCGGCCCCAAGAAGCCGCTGCCGTAGCCGCGGTTGCCGACGCTCACGAAGTTGGGGACGCTCGCGTCGGGGTTGCCCTTCTCCATCGCGACGATCGAGCCGACGCTGGGGTAGCTGACGCCGCCCTGGCCCTCGCGGTAGCCGGTGTGCAGGTTGTACTTGGCCCGCGGGTGCGCGCCCTCGGGGCTGGTCATGCCGCGGACCACGGTCCCGGTGTGCATCCACTTGGCGAGCTTGGGCAGGTGCTCGCTGATCTGCACGCCGGGCGCGGAGGTCGAGATCGGCTTGAAGTCACCCGCGCCCTTGCTGTCGGGCTTCAGGTCGAAGGTGTCCTTGTGCGACGGCCCGCCGTCCATCCAGAGCAGGATGCACGACTTGGCCTTGCCGGCGGCGGGCGACTTGGCGGCCTCCGCGGCGAGCACATTCATCCACCCCGAGGCGGCGAGCGTCGAGACGCCGACCCCCGCGCCGAGGGCGGAGAGTTGCAGGAAGTCGCGCCGGGTGGCGTCGGTCAGCGTGGGGGACATGGGGGGACTCGGGAAGGGGTGTGAAAAGGCAATTTTTACCGCGGAGGAGCAAAGAAGCGGAGAAATCCGAACACGAGTTTTGGTTCTCTCCGCTTCTCTGCTCCTCCGCGGTGAGGTATTTCTGTCGATTCGATTATCGGATCAGCACGAACTCGCTCGTGTTGGTCAGTGCCCAGAGCACGTCGGCCATCCCCGCCGTGCCGCTGTCCTTGAGGTACGCCAGCGCCTTGGCCTTCTCGTCGGCCGTTGCCCGGCGGCTCAGCGTCGCCAGGTACATCTCGTCGAGGGTCTCGGCCGGGGTCGCGTTCGACTTGGCGAAGGACCGCGCGGCACCGGGGTTGTTGCCCAGCGTCTGCCGCGAGTTCATCAGCCGCAGGGCCTGCGGGATGCCGGCCTCGTACTCGGCGGCGTTGGCCTTGTCGGCCCCCGCAAGGAAGAAGCTGACGAAGGCATCGCGGCCGTTGCCCGCGCCCTTCAAGAACGCCTGCGGCCGAGCGACCTTCTCGCCCTTTTGGGGGCCACCGGCGCGGGCTTGCAAGACTTGCAGGCTGTCGTAAAGCTGCTCCGGGATCATCACCTTCATCGTCGCGTGACTCACGAGCATCACGTCGGCGGCGTTCGCGGGCGTCGGCTTGCTCGAGCGCTGGTAGGCGTTCGTCAGCATCATGGCGCGGGTGAGCCGCTTGAGGTCGAACTTCGACGCGGCGAACTGACCGGCGAGCAGGTCGAGGAGTTCGGGGTGCGACGCCGGGTTGCCCTCGTGCATGTCGTCGAGCGGGTGGACCAGGCCGCGGCCGAAGAGTTGCGCCCAGGTGTGGTTGACGGCGGCGCGGGCGAAGTCGGCGTTCTCCGGGGCGGTCAGCCACTTCGCCAGCACCGGCCGGTACGCCTCGGTGGTACTCACCTTGACCGGCGTGCCGTCGAGCAGGTGCGGGGCGACTTTGACGGTCGATTCGGGGAAGAAGTCCTTGACGCGCGACGGGCCGTTGCCCTCGGTCACGCCGAGCTTGGGGCCGTCGGTGCCGGCCAGCTTGGGGTTCTTGGGGTTCGGCGTCACGACCTTGCTGAAGAACGCTGCCATTCCCCAGTACTCCGTCTGCTTCATCGGCGTGAACGGGTGGTTGTGGCACTGCGCGCAGGCCACGCTCTGGCCGAGGAAGTGCGTGCCGACGGCGTCGGTCAGCTTATCGACGCTGCGGTTGGCCATGAAGAACAGCGTCGCCGGGTTGTCCTCGATGGTCCCCGTCGCGGTGACGACTTTGGTAACGAACTCGTCCCAAGGCGTGTTCTTGGCGAACTCCGCGGCGAGCCAGTCGTGCAGCGGCTCCTTCGTCAGAAAGCGGTTGCCGGAGTCCTTGAGGTACAGTTTCGCCGTCCACAGATCGGCGAGGTGGCTGCCGTAGCCGGGGGCGGCGAGCAGTTGGTCGAGGAGCTTCGCACGCTTGGCCGGGTCGCGGTCGTCGAGGAAGGCGCGGGCGACGTCGGCCGTCGGGATGACGCCGACGAGGTCGAGCGAGGCGCGGCGGAGGAACTCGGCGTCGGTCGCCTGGGCGGACGGCGTGACCTTCGCGGCGGCGAGTTTGGCGTCGAGGAGCGCGTCGATCTGGCGAGCCAACACCTCCGGGGCGACCGGCGTCGGCAGCGGCTTCGCGGCCTTGGGCGGGGCGGTCGGCAGGTTGACGACGGTGCCCGTCGCCTTGTCGGCGGCCGCGGCCTTCAATTTCGCCTGGAACGCCTTCTTGAGTTTGGCCTTGGCCGTCGGCTCCTCGGCCCCGGCCGGCGTCCCGGAGAGGGCGAAGCCCGTCACCCCGGCGGCCAGGAATGCCCACATCGTGGCCTGCAAGATTCGCATCGCTCGCCCCCCCCGAAAACGTCATCGCCCCGAGTTGTAACCCCGAGGCGACGGTGACGGACCGGTTCGGGAAGCGAAAACTTGATGAGAGTCGGCCAGTGATTCGGCGAGCCGGAAAGCGTCAGCGCCCGGAGTCTTCGCCTTAAAGAACTCCGGGCGGTGACGCTTTCCGGCTCTCCTTCACGCCAGCGCCGCGAGTTGCGCCGCCGTGATTGCCGCGATGCCGCGCTCCCCGCCTTCGAGCAGCGCGCTGAGTTCGGCGCGGGTGAACGTCGCCTCCTCGCCGGTGCCCTGGACCTCGATGAACTGGCCGCGGCCGGTCATCACGAGGTTCATATCGACCTCGGCGTCGCGGTCCTCCACATACTCAAGGTCGAGCAGGATTTCGCCGCCGAGCAAGCCCACACTGACGGCGGCGACGCTGTCGGTGAGGATCGACGCGATGGGCTGCGGCAACTCCGCCTCGACGCTGCGCAGGGCATCCACCAGCGCGACGTAAGCGCCAGTGATGCTCGCCGTGCGCGTGCCGCCGTCGGCTTGCAGGACGTCGCAATCGAGCCACAGGGTCCGTTCCCCGAGCTTGTCGAGATCGACGACGGCCCGCAGGCTACGGCCGATGAGCCGCTGAATCTCGACGCTGCGGCCGTCGACCTTGCCGGCTTTGTCGCGGGCTTTGCGGGTGTGGGTGCTGCCGGGCAACATGCCGTATTCCGCGCTCAGCCAGCCTTTGCCCGTGCCGACGAGAAACGGCGGCACGCTCTTCTCGACGCAGCAGGTGCACAGCACGATCGTCTGCCCCATGCTGACGAGGACGCTGCCGGGGGCGTTTTTCGTGTAGCGGCGCTTGAACGCGAGAGTGCGAAGTTCGTCGGGACGGCGGTTCTGCGGTCGCATCGGGCGACTCCCTTGGAATAGTTTGAAGTCTCAAACTTGAAACGCAGAGGGCGCAGAGGACGCAGAGAAAAAATGACGAAACGGAATGAGGAACGGAGAACGGAGAACCGAGAGTGAAGATGCGAGGGCGATTTTTCAGTCCCTCTGCATTCTCCGTTTTCCGTTCCTCATTCCTCATTTCATTGAATTTCTCTGCGTTCTCTGCGGCCTCTGCGTTTCAAGTTTGAGACTTCAAACTAT
>JAYTUC010000283.1:0-15587 GCA_043744775.1 Fimbriiglobus sp.
GGGCGGCAACTTCCCCGCGCAGTTCCAGGGGGCGATGTTCCTGGGCAACGTCGTGACCAACCGCATCAACGCCGACCACATCGTCTGGAAGGGTTCGACGCCCGTCGCCGAGGAACTGCCCGACCTCGTGAGTTCGAGCGACCCGTGGTTCCGGCCGACGGACCTGAAGGTCGGCCCCGACGGCGCGATCTACTTCGCCGACTTCTACAACCGCATCATCGGCCACTACGAGGTTGACTTGAAGCACCCGTTGCGCGACAAGGACCGCGGCCGCATCTGGCGCGTCGTCTCGACCGGCATGCCGGTGGTTACGCCGAACGCGAACCCGTTCGCCGCCGAGGCGACCGCGCTGCGGAACGACGCCGACGGCCCGGCGAAGGCGCTGAAGCTGCTCGCGCACGACAGCCCGCACCTGCGCCGCGCGGCGGTCGAGGTCGTCGCGCTGAACCCGTCGCCGGCGGCAGTGGCCGGGCTGCTTGAGGTGGTGGCGAAGTGCCCGGCGGACGACACGCACTTGAGGCACGCGGCCCGGATCGCCCTGCGCAACTGCCTCGCGTCGCCCGGCGGCTGGGAGGCGACCCGCCAGTTCGGCCCCGGCCAGTACGCGGCGCAGTTGACCGACGCGGCGGCGGGGGTCGCCACGAAGGAGGCGGCGCGGTTCCTGATGTTCCACGTCATGGCCGGCCGCCCCGAGCCGCGCTTCTGCGAGGCCATCGGCCGCCACGGCGACGACGGCATGGCGGGCCTGATCGTGCCGTCGCTGATGAACGTCGCCCGCCCGGTGCCGGCGCTGAAGGCGCTCGTCCAGGGCGTCCAGGTCCGCGGCGGGGCGCTGCCGAAGGACGCCTTCGCCCAGATCGAGCGCAAGTGCGACGAGGGCTTGGCCGGCGACGACGCGCAGGCTCAGCAATCGACCGAACTCGCCGCGAACCTCAAGCTCGCCGGCACCTTCGCGGGGCTGGTGAAGTTGACGACCCAGGCGAGCCGCCCCGAGCCCCTGCGGGCCGCCGCGTTCCAGGCGCTGCTGACGATCGACGCCGCCAAGGCGACGCCGGTCCTGGCCGCTACGCTCGAAAACGCGGCGGCGACGCCGAGCCTACGCGTCCACATGGCGAGCCTACTCGCCGGGATGAACACGCCGGCGACCCGCGAGCCGGTGCTCAAAGCCCTACAAACGGCCCCGGCGCAACTCGCCGCCGGCATCGCCGAGTGCCTGGCGCGCACGCCGCAGGGGGCCGACGCCCTCTTGACCGCAATGAAGGCCGGCAAGGCGTCGCCGCGACTGCTGCAAGAGCGGGCCGTCGCCGCGAAGCTCAACGACCTCGACGGCGGCAAGTTCAAGCCTCGCGTCGTCGAGTTGACGCAAGGCTTGCCCTCCGCCGACGCCAAGACGGCGCAACTGATGCGCGAGCGCCAGGCCGGCTACCTGGCCGCGAAGCCGTCGATCGACAAGGGCAAGGCCGTGTTCACGACGCACTGCGCGACCTGCCACCAACTCGGCGGCGCGGGGGCGAAGGTCGGGCCGCAACTCGACGGCGTGGGCAACCGGGGCCTCGACCGGCTGCTCGAAGACACCCTCGACCCCAGCCGCAACGTCGATGCCGAGTTCCGCACGACGGTCGTGAACCTCGCCGACGGCCGCGTCCTGTCGGGGTTGGCCCTGCGGCAAGAGGGCCAGACGCTCGTGCTGGCGGACAACCTCGGCAAGGAAGTGCGCGTCAACGCCGCCGAGATCGAGAAGCGCGGCATGTCGCCGCTCTCGCCGATGCCGGCGAGCTTCGACACGGCGATCAAGCCCGAGGAGTATTACGACTTACTGGCGTACCTGCTGGAGCAGCGGGCGAAGTGAGGGCGAGCGGGGGACGACAGTCCCCCGAGTGCCCCCACCGTCGGCGACAGTCACACAGGGTGGGGACTCGGGGGACTGTCGTCCCCCGCTCGCCTCGAAACGTTCCGAGCCTATAACACCCCCCTTACACCCGCCCCCGCTTGACGGAGCCTCTGCGCATGAAGATTCACGAGTACCAGGCGAAGGAACTCCTCGCGGCCGCCGGGGCCAACACGCCCAAACACGTCGTCGTCAGCACGCCCGAGGAGGCCGAGGCCGCCTTCGACGCCATGTCGGGGCCGACCGGCAAGGGCGTCGTACTCAAGGCCCAGGTCCACGCCGGCGGCCGCGGGGCGGGGCAACTCACCGGCTACGAGGGCAAGCTGGGGGGGGTCAAGTACGTCCCGACCAAGGCCAAGGTCAAGGCGATCGCCGCGGCGATGCTGTCGCACAAGCTCGTGACGAAGCAGACCGGCCCCGAGGGGGTCACCGTCAACAAGCTGATCGTCCAGGAGGACGCCGAGCCGGCCAAGGAGTTCTACCTGGGCATGGTCCTCGACCGCGCCATCGGCCTGCCGGTACTCATGGCGAGTGCCGAGGGCGGCATGGACATCGAGGAGGTGGCGCACCACCACCCCGAGAAGATTTTGCGCGTCCCGGTCAGCCCCGAAACGGGGTTGCTGCCGTTCCAAGCCCGCAGCTTGGCCTACGAACTCGGCTTCCCGGTCGAGCAGGTCGATAAAGTCGCCGGGATCATGATGGCGATCAGCAAGGTCTACTTCGCCAAGGACGCCAGCATCGTCGAGGTCAACCCCCTCGCCGTGACGAAGTCCGGCGACGTGGTGGTGCTCGACGCCAAGATCGACTTCGACGACAACGCGATGTTCCGCCACAAGGACATTCAGCTTTTGCGCGACCTCGCGGAGGAGAACCCCGTCGAGATTCGCGCGAGCCAGGCGAACCTCAACTACATCCAGCTCGACGGCACGATTGGCTGCCTGGTCAACGGCGCGGGCCTGGCGATGGCGACGATGGACATCATCAACTACCACGGCAAGGCGTTCGGCGTCCAGCCGGCCAACTTCCTCGACGTGGGCGGCGGCGTCACCGCCGAGGCCGCGATCGAGGCCTTCCGCATCATCCTGTCGGACCCGAAAGTGAAGGGCATCCTCGTCAACATCTTCGGCGGCATCGCCAAGTGCGACCTGATCGCCGACGCGCTGGTGAAGGCCGGCCGCGAAGTCGGCTTCCTGGTGCCGGTCGTCGTCCGTCTCGAAGGGACGAACTCGGCCAAGGCGCGGGAAATCCTGAAGGGCGTGCAGGCCGAGTTGCCGATGATCCGCCCCGCTGCCGGCCTGACCGAGGCGGCGCAACTCGTGGTCGAACTCTCGAAGTGACTCCCCCCGGAGCGGACGCATGGCAGCCATTACGACGCGGAAGATGACGGTGGCCGAGTACCTCACCTGGGGCGAGCAGCCTGGGAACGCAGAGTTACGCACGGAACTCGTCGAGGGGGAGGTCGTCGAGATGCCACCAGCAGGACGTTGGCATGGGGTCGTCTGTGGCCTCGTCTCGCTGCTTCTGGGGGAGTACCTACGCCGGCGTGGGGTCGGGTTCCTAACCGGCAACGACTCCGGGCTGGTTGTCGCTGCCGACTCGCTCCGGGCCCCCGACCTCGCGGTGTTCTCTGGCAAGCTGACCAAGGGCGACCGGCACGGTTACGGCTTGACGAAGCCGGCCCTCTGCGTGGAGGTGATCTCGCCGACAGATCGTCCTGGGCAACTCATGAAGCGTGTGCGGCAATACCACGCCGCGGGGGTGCCACTGGTTTGGCTCATCGACCCCGACGAGCAAGCGGTCCACGTCCACCGCAAGGGCCAGCCGGTCGAGTGGCTCGAAGGCGACGCCGAGTTGACCGCCGAAGTCGAGTTGCCGGGGTTCACCTGCCGCGTGTCCGAACTGTTCCCGGCCCTGGAGGAGGACACGCCGTGACCCGAGCCGATGCGACGACGAAGTTGCTGACCGTCGAGGAGTACGCCGCGTGGGGCGAGCGGCCGGAGAACGCCGACCGCCGCACCGAACTCGTCGAGGGAGAGGTGGTCAAGATGCCCCCAGCGGCCGACGGACACGGCACGATCTGCTACTTAATCGCCGGACACTTCTTCGTGTACTTTTCGCAGCACCCGCCGGGATACGCGCGGACGAACGACTCCGGTTTCGTCGTGGCCCCGAATACCGTGCGGGGGCCGGACGTGGCCGTGTTCAAGCAGGAGATGAAAGGCGTCGTGCTTTCGGGGTACGGCAAGCGCACGCCGGTCCTTTGTGCCGAGGTCGTGTCGCCGAGTGACCGGATGACGCAGCTCCACAAGCGCGTTAAGCAATATCACGCCGCCGGGGTGTCAGTCGTGTGGGTCGTGCAACCAGAAGATCGGGCGATCTTGGTCCACCGAAAAGGATGCCCGGTCGAACTCATTGAGGGCGACACCGAATTGACAGTTGAACCAGAATTCCCTGGGTTCCGTTGTCGCCTGGTCGATTTGTTCCCGCCCCCAATCGATGGGTGGCCGTAAATCCTCTCCGCGTGACTTCGTGCCTCCAGGTAAAGGGTCCCCCCGATGAAGTTCGTTCGGCTCGCGGTCGCGCTCTGCGTCGGCCTCGCCCCCGCGTGCAACAAGTCCGCCGCCCCAGTCCCCCCTGCCACGCCCCCGACGGCTACGGCGGGGCCGTTGGCGGCCGTACCCGGCGTGCCCCCGACGCCGCCCCCGCCGGCGTCGGACGCGGCGGCGAAGTTCGGCGCGGAGTTCTTGACGGCCGTCCAAGCCGGCAAGGCGAGCGCCGCGCAGCTCACGCCGGAGTTCAAGAAACTCGTCGCCCCGTCCGCCACCGCGCCCGATTGGGCCGCCGGGCACTGGCTCGACGAACTCAAGGGGGTTGGCGGGGCCGGGGACGTGACGAAGTTGACCTGGCAGTCGCTCGACGCGAGCGCGACACTCGGCGTGGCGCGAGGCTCCGGCAAAGGGGTCGCGCTCCCCTGGACGCTGTGTAAAGTCGTGAAGTCGCCCGGCGGCACCGGGTTCCTCGTCGATTGGATCCACGTCTCGCCCGCGCGGGAGCCCGTGGACTTCACGACCGACACCGCCGCGAAGTTCGTCGCCGTCGCCTTCGTCGATACGCTGCTCACCAAGCAGACGCCACTCGCCGTGAGCCTGGTCGCCCCGGCCACGTTGAAGCGGCTCGCGCCGCCGCTCGACGCCGACGACGCCAAGCTCGGCTACAACCGCGGCATCCTCGGTATCAAGCTCGACGGCTTCCGCGAGTCGTTCGCCTCAGTCACCTTCGGCGCGGCGACCAAGGCTGGGGGCAACCTCACGCTCAGCGGTGAGTTGACCGGGCCGGGGACTGAGCGTCGCAAGTTCGCGGTGACCGTCGCCCCCGCCGGGTCGGGCTGGCTCGTCGAGGACTTCCGGCACGACTGACCGTTTGACCGCCGGGCGTTTCGGTCCTACGAACCGCCATGACTTCGCTGACCGCCCGCGCCCTCTCGGACACCACGCTGCCCGGCCTGCAAGGCCGGCGCGTCTGGTCCGCGCCGGCCGTCGCCTCCCACGCCCTGCTCGTGATGACCCCCGCCCGCCTGTACCTCCTGCCGACGGGCCACGCCACCGACGGCGTGCGCGAGGCCGTCGAGGCGGGGGCCGACCTCGAACGCCTCTTCGGCGACGCCGCGGAGTGCGTCAACCTCAACGACATCCGCCGCGCCGACTTCGCCCTCGCCGACTTGGCGATCGTCCTGGCCCGCGCCGTCGGGGACGTTGCGCTACGCTTCCGCGACGCCGAGGCGGCCGACGACCTGTTCACGAAGCTGCTGCACCGCACCCGCGACCGCTTGCGCCTGACCAGCGACAAGCCCGACCCGCTCGTCGCCGCGCGCGGCCCCCTCGGCGTGTTGGCCGGCGTGCTGCTGGCCACGGCGACCCTCGCCCTCACGGCCAGCGCGGCCGACGACCTGGCGACGCCCGACGCCCCCGCCTGGCTGGCCCGCTGGCTCACCCTGTTGGCGGCGCTCGACTGGCGCGCGGTCTGCGGCGTCGGCGGCGCGGCGGCGGCGTGGCTGCAAGTCGCCGCCTACCGCCGCTACCGCCGGCCGCCGACCCGCCTCACTCTTGCTTGCGCCGACAGCCCGCCCCGCCCCCACTCCGAAAGCCGTGCCTCGTGATCCGCGAAGAAGTCCTCGACCTCATCCAGCGCGTGCCGGAGTTCGACCACCCCAAGCTCGTCTTCGTGCTGACCGTCGGCGTGTCGGTCAACCTCGACACGATCGCGCGCGTCGAGAAGAACTACATCGTCGTGCGCGGCCGGGAGTCGGGGTCGAACGACGAGGGCCGCGGCTTCTTCATCCCCTTCGAGACGATCGCGCTGATCAAGCTCGAGAGGCTGGTGCGCATCAACGAGTTCCGCGCGATGTACAACGAGCCGCTCCAGGAGTCGATCGGCCTCGGCGACGACGCCGACAACGCGCCCAGGGAGCCGTCGGCCCCGGCCGCGCCGAAGCCCGCGAGTGTGCCGGTCGGGCCGACCGACGTGGCCAAGCAGAATCTGCTCGACCGCATCCGCGCCGCCCGCACGTCGGCCGGCGTGGCGAAGCCGGTCGCGAAGTAAGTAGCGCGGCGTGGGCGACGGGAGCGGCGGCCGTACAATCGCCGGCATCCCCGCCCCTGGGGCGGCCTCCGCGCTCGCCCCCCCAACCAACCCGGAGCCACCTCATGGCCGACGACGCAAAAACCCCCGACGTGGCGATCAACCCCGCCGCCCAAGCGAACTCCGTGCAGGTCCAGGTCGATGTCTCGAAGATGGAGACCCTCTACGCCAACTTCGTGCGCCTCAGCTTGAGCAGCAGCACCGAGGAAGTCGTGATGGATGTCGGCCTGCACACGGGCATCTTGACCCCCGGCGGCATGGAGCCGATCCAGCTCACGCACCGGCTCGTGATGAATCCTTACGTCGCCAAGCGGTTACTCGATTCGCTGAAGCAGATCGTCTCCCGCCACGAGCAAGCGTTCGGCGCGCTCGAAGTCGATCCGCAGCGTCGCCTGCGCAACCGGGGGTAAGCGCCTATGGCGAGCCGGAAGCGTTAGCGCCCGGAGTCTGGGCGCTCACTGACTCGAACACCTCCGGGCGCTAACGCTTCCGGCTCGCCTCAACTCGCCCCACCGCCCACCGCGCCGCCTCCGCAACGACCTCGTCGGCGTCTCCGCACGCCAACCGCAGCGCCGGCAGCGCCTCCGGACCGGCCGTGTTCCCTAGTACCACGCAGGCGTTGCGCAGCAGCCCCGACCGGCGCGTGCGCAGGAGCGGCGTGCCGGCGAAGCGGTGCTCGAACTGCTCGCGCGACAGCGTCAAGAGTTCCGCCGGGTCGATCTCCAGCAACTCCGGCCGCGGCGGGAAGCCGGCGTTGGCCGACGCGAAGCGGTTCCACGGGCAGACCGTCTGGCAGTCGTCGCAGCCGAACAACCGGTCGCCGACCGCCTCACGCAATTCCAGCGGGATCGGCCCGCGCAACTCGATCGTCAGGTAGCTGACGCACTTCGTCGCGTCCAACACGCCCGGCGTCGGGAACGCACCCGTCGGGCAGGCGTCGAGGCAGGCCGTGCAGGTGCCGCAGTGGCCGGTCGCTTGCGGCGGGTCGGCCGGCAACTCCAGCGACGTGAGGAAGCCGGCCAGGAAGAACATCGAGCCGCGCGAGGCGTTGAGGAGCATCGTGTTCTTGCCGACCCAGCCAAGGCCGGCGCGGCGGGCGAAGTCGCGCTCCAAGAGCGGGGCCGAGTCGCAGGTGCCGTGCGACCGCGTGCCGGGGACTTCGGCCGCGAGCCAGTCGCGCAAGGTATTGAGCTTGTCCCAGACGACGCGGTGGTAGTCGGCGTGTTGCGCGTAAGCCGCGACCTTGCCGGCGTGGCTCTGCGGCGACGGCGGGCCGTACTCGAAGCCGAGCATCACGACCGTTTTCACCGGCCCGAGCACGCGCGAGGGGTGCCGGCGGTGTTCGCGGTACTCGTGCAGGTAGCCCATCTCGCCGGCGTACCCCGCGTCGAGCCACGCCTCGTAGCGGTCGAAGCCGTCGGCGTCGGCCGCCGGGGCGACGCCGCAGAGCGTGAACCCGAGCGCGCGGGCGTGGGCTTCGAGTCGATCACGGATCGGGGTCATGAGGGGGCGTTGAGGGCGTTTCGGACGGGGTAACCGATCACCTCGAACGCCGAGCGGTAGATCGCCTCCATCGGCAATTCGATGCAGCCGGTCGTCAGGAACACTGGCAAGTCGTCGAGCCGATCGCCCGGCGAGACTTCCTGCACGAACGCCCGCACGTTGTCCCCAGACTGGTACGAAACCATCGTCAAGGGCTTGGCAGGCGCGGGCAGTTCGTCGCCCGTCAACTCCTCCCAGACGGCCCCGTGGAGACCCTTCGGGTCGAGCCGGCCTGGGGCGATGGCGTCGAGAACTAGCAGATTCACGCCGCGGTTGAGGAGACCCGTCACCCGGCTCACCACCGCCTTGAGTTGGTCGCGCGAGGACTTGTGACCCGGTGCCACAACTTCGATGACTCCTACCAGGCGACTACCGTCCTCGTGCCGGACACAAATCAGTCGATTCTGTCGGCGATACCGCACGCCACCCGTCTCGACGGTCGGCTGCATGGACGGCTCCCGCAAGAGTACCCCGCCGTTGGCAACCACTCGATTCGGTTCCGGTCCCGCCCGGAACGTCGTCACGTCGGGGACGTAGCCGTTGACGTGTTGTTCGACAGCCGCGTAGTGGTCGGCAGGTACCAGCCCCGTGTTGAGTGCCCTGCGAAGTTCGTGGATCCACGACACCTGGAAGTCGTGGAACTCGCCGTCAACCAACCGCGACCAGTCGTGCATCGGCATTCCGCACCCCCGTTGCCCGACATTCTACCACGCGGGGGCACTTCACGGCCGGGGGTCGAGGAGTTCCTGGATCGGCGTGCCCTGCACCTGGAAGGCCATCATGTACGCCGACTCGGTCGGGATCTCCACGCAGCCGTACTCTTCGAGGAAAAGCGGCGTGTCGGGGATGGGGTCGCCGGGGGAGAGTTCGGTCACGTAGGCGCGGACCTGGCTGCCGGCCGCGTAGGAGGCCATCGTCAGTGGCTTCGCCGGCGCGGGGACCGACTCGCCCGTCAACTGCTCCCAGATCGCGGCGTGGATGCCCTTCGGGGCGAGGTTGCCGGGCGGGACTGCGTCGAGAACCACGAGGTGAATGCCGGCGTTCAGGAACTCGACGGACTTCCGCAGGAACGCTTCGAGGCCGCCCTGGGAGTTCTTGTTCCCCGGCGAAACGACCTCGATCACGGCGACGAGGCGGTTCGTCCCGGCCTGGTAAATCTCGACGCGCCGGTCCTTGCGGAAGTACGGGGCGACGCCGGTCTCGACCGACGGCCGGGCGCGGGGTTGCTTCAACTCGACCGGCCCCGCCGGGCCGCGCCGCGGCGTCCCAGACTTCAAGGTCACCACGTCGGGGACGAACCCCATGACGTGCTGGTCGATGCTGGCGTAGTAGTGGGCCGGTAAAATGCCGTCGAGGAGCGCCCTACGGGTCGTCGAGATCCACTCGTTGTGGAAGTCGTGGAACTCGCCCGGCGTGACCTTCGACCAGTCGTGCATCGGCATGCCGCACCCCCATGAGGCGGCATTCTACCGCGCCGTCAGGTCAGCCGCACCTGCGCCCCGAAGGTCCGCTCCTTGGTGCTGATGAAGTACGTCGCGCACGCCGCGTCGATCAAGTCCGGCGAGAAGTTCAGTCGCTCCATGTTGTACTTCGCGATCGACATCATCTGGTCGAGGATGTCGCGCGGCTGGCACATCCGAAACGGCCGCGCCGTCGGGTAGTACCACTTGTTGATCAGGTAGTTGAGGCCGCCCTCGTCCAACTCGACCTTCTTGCCCCGGCAGACTAGTTCCCAAATCTTGCGGTACTGAGGCTCGTCGGGGTCGCGGATCTCGATCTTGAACTTGATCCGCCGCAGGAACGCCTCGTCCGCGAGTTGCGTCGGGTCGAGGTTGGTCGAGAAGATCAGGATCTGGTCGAACGGCACCTCGATTTTGGTGCCCGTGACTGTGGTCAAGTAGTCGTACTTCTTCTCCAGAGGCACGATCCAGCGGTTGAGCAGGTCCATCGGCCGGCACTGCTGCCGGCCGAAGTCGTCGATCATAAAAATGCCGCCGTTGGCCTTCATCTGGAGGGGCGCTTCGTAGTACTTGCCGGTGTCGTTGTACTTCAAGTCGAGCATCGGCAGCACCAGCTCGCCGCCGACGACGATCGTCGGCCGGCGGACCCGGATGAAGCGGCGGTCGTAGTCGCCGCCGCGCTTCAAGACCGTGTCGCTGCTTTCGGCGTCGGCCTCGTCGGCGATGGCGGTGTGCTGGATGGGGTCGTACAGCTTGACGATCTGGCCGTTGACCTCGATGGCGTGCGGGATGTAGATCGTGTCGCCCATCAGCCGCGTGATGCGCTCGGCGACGCTCGTCTTGCCGTTGCCGGGGTAGCCGAAGAAGAAGATACTCGACGCGGAGTTGATGGCCGGGCCGATCTCGTTGAACACGTCCTCGGAGATGACGAGATCGGCGAACGCCGCCTGGATGCTGCGCCGCGTGACGGTGATCTTCTTGACCGTCTGGGCCAGCACGCTCTCGACGTAGTCGGCGAAGGGCACCGGCAGCGCCCCGATGTAACTGGTCTTGCTCAGCGCCTCCTCCAGCGCGGCGGTGCCCTTGGGCGGCTTGATCTCGTAGACGAAACTCGCGTCGCCACTCGCGCCCTTCTGGCCGACGATGTCGATGAGCGACATCTTGCGCATGCCCTGCAAGACGCTCGACAGGCAGGCGAACGGCACGCACAGGTACGCCGCGATGTCGCCGCCGGTGATCTGGCCGCGGGTGTAGATGGTGCGCAGGATCATGTCGTTGACGAACGGCAGGCCGACGCCGAACTCCTCGGCGTTCGACGGCACGCGCGGCGAGTAGGCCCCCGCGGCGACCGGGGGGGCCTCGTCGTCGGGCGGCGGGTCGCCGAGCAGGGTTACGCCGTCGAGGCTGCCGAAGCGCTGGGCGTCTTCTAAAAGGACTTCGTAGTGGGCCTTGTGCAGCCGCAGGTGGTCGATCGCCTCTTGGTCGGCCTTGGCCTCGGCCTCGGCGAGGCCGTCGAGCACCGCCGGGGCGACGACGTACTTGACGCCGTCGATGTACATGTGGTGCAGGTACTCGCCGGGGCGGACGTAGCAGTCGGCCGTGTGGTGCGGCATCGACAGCATTTGCTGGTAGAATTCCGGCGCGATGATGACCCGCATGGGACGCAGACTCCGCGGTGACCGAGACGGGGCCGGCCGACGGACCCCCCCAGTATGTAGAACAGATTCGTAGCCTTTGCCCGCCCCCGCGCCCCGCCCGCCGCGGACGCCCCCAGGTGGACCCGATGCCCGACCGCTTGTTGACGTACTCCGGCCTGCTCGTCGCGGTCGCCGCGCTAGTCGCCGGGGTGCCGCTGTTCCTGCGCATGCCGCCGTGGTGCGACCTGACTTTGTACGACTTGGCCGCGCAAAACCTCCTGCGCGGCGGCGTCCACTACCGCGACGTGTTCGACACCAACCTGCCCGGCTTCGCCTGGCTGCTCGCGGGGCTGCAGGCGGTCCTCGGCCGCGGCGTCGAGGCGGTGCGGGCGGTGGACTTGTGCGTCGTCGCGGCGATCACGGCGCTACTCGACCGCTTCGCCGCGTGGGGCGGCGGCTCACGCGGGGCGCGCGCCTGGATGGCCGCGGGCGTCGCACTGTTCTACCCGTTCACCAGCGAGTTCAACCACGCCCAGCGCGACATCTGGATGTTCCTGCCGGCGCTGGCCGCGGTCGCCTGGCGCTGCCGGACGCCCGACTTCCCGCTCCGCGCGGCCTTCGGGCAAGGGCTGCTCTGGGGCGTCGCCATCTGGATCAAGCCGCACGTCCTGCCGGTGGTCGTCGCCGTCTGGGCGTCTACGCTGCCCGCGCTGCTGGCACGGGGCTGGCGGGTCACTCTGCGCGACGCCGGCGGCCTGCTCCTCGGCGGCGGGCTACTGGGGGCCGCGGGCGTCGCGCAGCTCGTCGCCTCGGGGACGTGGCCGCACTTCGTCGAGGTCTTCACCTTCTGGAACGTCAGCTACGTCTCGGCGATGGGCCGCGAGTTCGAGGACCGCTTCGCCACGCACCTGCTCTACTTCCCGCCCTGGGGCTACCTGCAGTTCCTGACCGTGCCGCTGGCGTGCGGCAACGTCGCCCTCGGGATGTCCGCCAGCCGCCGCGGCACGCTGACCCCCACGCGCTACGCCCGGCTGCTGCTCTCGGCGCTGTACCTCAGTTGGACGGCGCAGGCCCTCTTCATCCAGCGCGGCTTCCACTACGCCCACATCGACGAGATCCTGATGCTCTTGGCCCTCGGGGCGGCGCACCGGCTCTACCTCGGGGCCGCCGCCGCGGCGGTGATTACGGCCACGAGCCTGCTCATCCTGGCCGGCCGCGTGCCGATGCAGAACCCGAACCCGGCGCTGATCAAGCGGTCCGACGGCCACGTCCTCTTCGTCCGCCACCAGCTCTTCGACGCGGAGCGCATGGCGCTGTGGCGCGAGTGCTTCCGCACCGGCCTGAGCGACGCGGAGTACTACCGGCGGCAGTACGACCTCGCCGAGGTCCGCGAATTCTACCCCGGCAACGACTGGGTGCAGCTCAACGAGATGGCGGACGAGTTGCGGCGGCGTGGCGTCCGCGACGGCGAAGTCCTCGCCTGGGAGGACGCCCCGCACGCCGTCTACCGCATGGCGGGAATTTCGCCGGGCTTTCGCTTCCTGCACGTCCACGCGATGATGTGCCTCGGCCCCGCGCAGGCCGAGCGCATCCTGGACGAGAAGGACGCCCTGACGGGGATCCGCTACGTCGTCGGCGACCTGAAGCGCCTCGGCTTCGCGAACCCCGCCCAGATCGGCGACCGCGCCGCCGCCGGCCCGGACTTGCTGCCGCCGAGTGTGAGTGAGGGCGTCCGCGAGACGTACCCCTTCACGCTCCCGGCCGTCTTCCGCACCCGGCACAACACGGGACGATACCTGCTGTTCGAGGTGGTCCCGGAAGTACCATAAAACCAACTTAGCCGCAGAGACGCAAAGAGAACCAAACATGAATTCGAGTTTTGGTTCTCTCTGCGCCCTTTGCGTCTCTGCGGCTAAGTTGGTTCTAATCCCGGTGGGCTACTTGCCGACGAACTTGCCCACGGTGTCGAGGAACTCCGCGTTCGACTCAGTGTCCTTCAGCTTGCGGATGAGCTGCTCCATCGAGTCGGTGTCCTTGCCCTTCATCGACAGCAAGCTGCGCCGCAACAGCGTCACGCGCTCCAACATCTCGGCGCCCAGGATGCGCTCCTCCTTGCGGGTTCCCGACTGCGCCAGGTCGATCGCCGGGTAGACCCGCTTGTCGGCGAGCTTCCGGTCGAGCACGAGTTCCATGTTCCCCGTGCCTTTGAACTCCTGGAAGATCACGTCGTCCATGCGCGAGTTGGTCTCGATCAGCGCCGTGCCGAGGATCGTGAGCGTGCCACCCTCGTCAAAAGCGCGGGCCGCGCCGAAGAGCCGCTTGGGGATGTCGAGGGCCCGGCTGTCGAGGCCGCCGGAGCCAGTCTTGCCGCTCGAACTGCCCTTGTTGTAGGCCCGCGCCAGCCGCGTGAGCGAGTCGAGCAGAATCAGCACGTCCTTACCCTGCTCCGCCATGCGCTTGGCGCGGTCGAGGACGACTTCGGAGGTGCGCATGTGGACGACCGCTTCCTGGTCGTTCGAGCTGGCGATGACTTCGCACTTGCCGCCGCGGGCCGTCGCCTCGGGCTTGATGACCATGCGCTTGAACTCGGTCACCTCCTCCGGCCGCTCATCGACGAGCAGCACCACGAGGTGGACCTCGGGGTGGTTCAACATCATCGCCTGGGCGATGTGCGACAGCAGCACGGTCTTGCCGGTCCGCGGCGGGGCGACGATCAGGCCGCGCTGGCCCTTGCCGATCGGCGTGAACAGGTCGATGACCCGCGTCGTCAGCGGCGTCTCACCGGTCTCGAGAATGAGCCGCTGGGTCGGGTCCACGGCGGTCAGCTCTTCCCAGGCGCGCGGCTTGAAGTCGCGGGCGTCGATGCCTTCGATCAGTTCGACGGTGGCGAGGCGGGGGCCGGGTGCCCCTTTGCGGGCCATCTCGGTCGTGCCGGCGATGTGCAGGCCCTGCTTGAGCCGGTGCTTCTGGATGAGCGGCTGGCCGACGTAGGGGTCGCCGGGCTTGGGGGCGTAGCTCTTGGCGGGGTCGCGGAGGAACCCGAAGCCCTTGGGGTGCAGTTCCAACACGCCCTGCGCCAGGGCCGGTTGCGTCGCGGTCATGCGGTGTTCGACTTTCCGAAGTTCGACGAAAGGCGGCCCGTCCGGGTTGGCCCTGCCGCGCCCACGCGAGTCGTGGGGGGAGAGTCGGGCCAGCGGAGGTGCCGGCCACGACGTGTGGCCGGCCGAAAGAGAAAAGAGGCGTCAGCAGTCACGCCGATTGTAGCCAACTGAGTCGGATCGTGCCAAGAGAAAACGGGATCGACCGCGGAGGAGCAGAGTAGCGGAGAAAACCGAATTCAGGTTTAGCTCTTCTCCGCTACTCTGCTCCTCCGCAGTTAGTGCCGATTTACTTGATGAACAGCATCTCGCGGTACGTCGGGATCGGCCACAGGTCGTCAGCGATGACGGTTTCGAGCTTGTCGCCGAGCGTCCGCAACTCGACCATCTTCGGCAGCACGCCGTCGCGCACCGCCTTGGCGTGCGCGTAGGCGTCGCCGTCGGCGTGGTGGCTCACCGCGTGGTCGAGGGCCGCGGTTGCGGCCTGGAAGCCGCTGATGATTCCGGTCAGCTCCTTGAGCGCGTCGAGTTGTGCCCCGTTCTCCACCCCGGCCGCCTTCGTCGTCGTCACGGCCGTGGCGACTTCGGTTTGGTAGCGCAACGCCGCCGGGAGGATCATCGTCTTGGCCATCATGACCATCATGTTGGCCTCGATCGTGACCGTCTTGACGTAGCTCTCCGAGAAGATCACGTAGCGGCTTTGCAGCTCCTTTTCGGTGAACACCTTGTACTTGGTGAACAGCTCGATCGAGTCCTTGCGGATGATCATCGGGATTGCGTCAACGGTGTTCTTGAGGTTCGGCAGGCCGCGGCGCTCGGCCTCCTGCTGCCACTCCTCGGTGTAGCCGTCGCCGTTGTAGACGACCTTCTTCGACTCCTTCAAGATGCCCGGCAGCAGGTCTTGCACCGCCTTGTGCAAGTCCTTGCCGCCCGCGACGGCCTTCTCGAGGTTCGTCGCCATGAAGTCGAGCGACTCGGCGACGATCGTGTTCAGCACGACGTTCGGCCCCGAGATCGAGAACGACGAGCCGACGGCGCGGAACTCGAACTTGTTGCCGGTGAAGGCGAACGGCGAGGTGCGGTTGCGGTCCGTGTGGTCCTTCGGGATGACCGGCAGCGAGGTGACTCCGAGGGTCAGGTCCCCGCCGTGCTTGGAGTTGGACGCTGCGCCCTCCTCGAGCTGGGCGATGACGTCCTGGAGCTGCGAGCCGAGGAAGATCGAGACGATGGCGGGTGGCGCCTCGTTGGCCCCCAGGCGATGGTCGTTGCCGGCGTCCGCGATGCTCGCCCGCAACAGGTCGGCGTGGACGTCCACGCCACGGAT
>JAYTUC010000284.1:0-3939 GCA_043744775.1 Fimbriiglobus sp.
GTTGGCGACCTCGCCGCCGATGACGAAGCCGAGGGCGCTGCCCACGGGCACCGCCATGTTGAAGAGCGCCATCACCACGCCGCGGAGCCGGGCCGGGTAGATGTCGGCGAGCATGGCACTCGACACCGGGCCGTAAGCCCCCTCGCCGACACCCACTAGGCAGCGCGTGGCGAACAGTACGGCGTAAGAGGCCGCGAAGCCGCTCGACCCGCTGGCGAGGCTCCAGACGCTCACGCCCATACCCAGGATCACCCAGCGGCGGTAGCCGTGGCCGTCGAGCCAGCCGACGACTGGGGCGAAGACCATGTACGCCGCCAGGAACGCGCTCGTCAGCAGGCCGAGTTTGAACTTGATGTTGTCGTCGTTCGGCGCGAACAGCGTGCTGTCCATCTCCAATAGTGGCAGCACCGCCGACAGGACTTGGCGGTCGATGTAGTTGAACAGGTTGATCGCCATGAGCCACGCGAGCGCGGCGTTCGCGCCGGGGAGCGGCTTGTCGTTGGGCGTCATGGGCGGCCTCAAGGGCTAGGGCTAGTGGTCGTGGCGACGTGGGCATAACGTATGGGAAACGCCGACCCGCCGTGAGGACCGCCATGAGCCTGGACGAGATCAAGAAGCGCTTCGTCAACGAGGTCAAGCTCCGCGCCTACGACGACAAGTACGTCGATCGCGACGAGGAGCGCGAAATCCTGCAAATCGCCGTGCAACTCGGCGTCGGCGTCGATTCCGCCCGCGTGGCCTTGGCCCAAGTCTGCGAGCAGAGTCAGTACGTACTCGAAAGTGCAATCCTCAAGCTCATCAAGACGCAGATCGAGGCGGCAATGGGCGACGACGGCAAGGTCGATCAGAGGGAGTTCGAGGCGGTTTACCAGAGTGCGGCCCTCGCGATGCAGGGCAAGAAGACGGAGCGGCAAGTCAAGACTATGATCGTGCAGGTCATGGAGGACACCGGCAACAACAAGGTCAAGAAGGGGTGGTTCAGCGACTGGTACGCCACGCTCAAGAAGGACCTCGGTGTGTCGTGACCGAGCGAGGAATGCCGGCGGGGCAGGGGGTTCGGCGTTGACAGAGGAACGTGACCCCGTACTTTGATAACTTCCGCTCCGGCGGTCTGTCGTTCCTGGGTCGTTGTGAAGGTGTCAGGCTCATGATTCGTGTCAAGGACTTGCGGAGCAAGAACAACCGCTGCCGGTACTGCACCAAAGAGGGCTGCCCCCGCCCCGCCTTCGTGGACTACAAGGACACGCTGTCGCTCAAGAAGATGATCTCCGCGCAAGGCAAGCTTTTCAGCCGCAAGCGGAGCGGCCTGTGCGCGACCTTCCAGCGTGAAGTCGCCGCCGCGGTCAAGCGGGCGCGCTTCATGGCGCTGTTGCCCTACGTCGAGATGAACTAAACTTCGCGGGCCTGCTCGCCCATGCCCGACGTTAACGAAGCCTTCGCCGCCGCCCTCGCCCGCCACCGGGCCGGCGACACCGCCGGCGCGGAGCGACTTTACCGCGACCTCCTCACCGGCTTCGGCTCCCACACGCCGACGCTGTGCAACCTCGGCGTCCTGCTCGTCCAGGGCAACCGCGTCGAGGAGGCCATCGGCCTGTACAACCTCGCGCTCGCCACGACGCCCAACCACCCCGACGCTCACTTCAACCTCGGCAACGTCTACCGCCGCGACAACCGACTCGCCCTCGCCGCGACGCACTACCAGCAGTGCCTCCAGGCCAACCCCCGGCACGGCTCCGCCGCCTACAACCTCGGGCTAATCTTCTCGGCCGTCGGCGACCTGCCGGCGACGACGGAGTGCTACCGCACGGTGGTGAAGCTCGAGCCGGGGAACGCTGAGGGCCACGCCCGCCTCGCCGACGCGCTGGTCCGCGGCGGCCAACTCGCCGACGGCATCGCGTCTTTCCGCACCGCGTCGAAGTTGCAGCCCGACCAGCCGCGGCACCTGTACAACCTCGGACTGGCGCTGGCCAACTCGGGGGCCGCCGCGGAGGCGACACAGACGATCACCCGCGCGCTGAAGTTGAACCCCGACTACGCCGAAGCCCACAACGCGATGGGCCTGAATCTCGAAGCGCAGGGCCGCAAGGACGACGCGCTGTTCCACTACCAGAAGGCCGTGCAGCTCAAGCCCGACCTGGCCGACGCTTGGAGCAACCTCGGCACGAACCTGTCGGAGCAGGGCCGCTGCGACGAGGCGGTCGATTGCCTGCGCGAGTCGCTCGTCCACAAGCCGAACGCCCCGGCGATCTTCTCGAACCTGCTGCTGCTGCTGAATTACACGTCGAAGGTCGCGCCGGCGGAGGTCGCCCGCGAGCACTTCGCCTGGGCCGCGCGCTTCGCCCCGCCGGCCCCCTCCGCCCCGCCGGTATCGACGCCGCACGACCCCCGCCGTCGCTTGCGCATCGGCTACCTGTCGCCGGACTTCCGCCAGCACACCGTCAGCAGCTTCCTCGAACTCCTGCTGACCCACCACAACCGCGACCAAGTCGAAGTCTACGCCTACGGCAGTGTCTTGCGGCCCGACGAGGTGACGGGACGCCTGAGCAAGCTCGCCGACCACTACCGGCCGGTCGGTGGCCTCCCGGACGAGCAGGTCTACGCCTCGATTCAGGCCGACCGGATCGACGTGCTGATCGACCTCGCCGGGCACACCGCCGGCAACCGGCTGCAACTGCTCGCCGCGCGGCCGGCCCCGGTGCAGTGTACGCTGTTCGGCTACCCCAACACGACCGGCCTGGCCGCCGTCGATTACCGCGTCACCGACCCGCTCTCCGACCCCGAGGGCGTCACCGAGCCGCTGGCCGCCGAAGCACTTCTGCGGCTGCCCGAAGTGCCGTGGTGCTACGCCCCGCCGAAGGCGGACGTGCCGGTGACGGCGTTGCCGTGCCTGGCCAAGAAGTGGTTCACCTTCGGCTGCCTGAACAACCCCGCCAAGATCAGCGAAGCCTGCCTCGCCGCCTGGACCAAGCTCGTCATCTCGATCCCCGGCACGCGGCTCGTGGTCCTCGGCGGCCAGTCGAACGCCGGCGTGAAGAAGCTGGCCGACCGCTTCGTCCAGGGCGGCATCTTGCGCGACCGCGTCGAGGTGATTTCTCGCGTGCCGAAGGAGCAGTACTTCGAGACGTACCAGCGCTTCGACGTGACCCTCGACCCGTTCCCCTACAACGGCGGCGTGACGACCGGCGACTCGCTGTGGATGGGCGTGCCGGTGCTGACCGTCGCCGGCAACACCTACGTCTCGCGGCAGGGCCTGATGGCGAACGCCGCGGTCGGCCTGCCGGAGTTCGTCGCCGACTCCCCCGAGTCGCTCATCGACCTGGCGCGGAGCTGGAGCAAGCGCCGCGACGAACTCGCAGCGATCCGCGCCGGCCTCCGCGCCCGACTGCTGGCGTCGCCGCTGGGCGACGCCCCGCGTTACGTCCGCAACCTCGAAACCGCCCTGCGCGAAGTCTGGGCGAACCGACTGCCGGCGTCGGGCGTCCTTCGCCTTTAACGACCGCACCCCCGCAGGCACCCCATGCCGACGTACCACCCCGCCGAGATTGAGCCGCGCTGGCAGCAGTTCTGGGCGACGCACAAGACCTTCCGCACCGCCGACCCCGGCGACCCGAGCGTGGCCGGCAAGCCGAAGTACTACGTCCTCGACATGTTCCCGTACCCGAGTGGGGCCGGCCTGCACGTCGGCCACCCCGAGGGCTACACGGCGACCGACATCCTCGGCCGCTTCAAGCGGATGCACGGCTTCCACGTTTTGCACCCGATGGGCTGGGACGCTTTTGGGTTGCCGGCCGAGGAGTACGCCCGCAAGACCGGCACGCACCCGCGCCTCACCACCGCGACCAACGTGGACACGTTCCGCCGGCAAATCCAGTCGCTGGGCTTCAGCTACGACTGGGACCGCGAGGTCGATACGACCGACCCCGACTACTTCCGCTGGAC
>JAYTUC010000285.1:0-15574 GCA_043744775.1 Fimbriiglobus sp.
CCCGGAGTTCTTGAGCTTCCAGAACTCCGGGCGCTGACGCTTTCCGGCTCGCCAAGACATTTTACCAAATCCCCGCGCGGAACTTCAGGTCCGTGAGCGGGCTGTTCGTCAGAAGCAACCGCAGCGCCGTGAGTAGCGCCCGCTTGTGGAACTGCGCCAGTTCTTGCAACATGATGCCTTGCCGCACTTCGATTTCGAGCACGCCACGACGCAACGCCACCACGCGGGTCTGGGCCAGCACGTCCGGGGCGGCGACCTCGGCCCACGCGCCTTCGAGGCGGACCCGCTCCGACTTGCGGCCCCAGCCGCGTGCCGCGAACAGCGGCCCCAGCACGTCGCCCAGGTTGGTCGGCCCCTTGTCCTCGGGGTGGTACTTCGGGGCCATCGCATTACCCCGTCTCTATTAACCCGCGAGGGGCATCACGAGGTACAAGTACGACTCGCCCAGCCGGAACACCGCCGGCTTCTGGCCGTCGGTCATTTCGAGCGTCGCCGTCGGCTCGCCGTCCACCGCCCGCAGCATGTCGGTCAGGAACACGGGGTCGAAGGCGATGTCAACCACCTTGCCATTATACTCCGGGAGCATCAGCTTGACCTCCCCCGATCCGGTGTGCGGGCCGCGCGCCGAGAGCGTCACCGACCCCGGCTCGAAGTGGAAATCGACGCGACGACTCTCGTCGTCGGTCATGATCGCCGCCTGCCGGACGTGGGCCAGGAGGTCGGAGCAACTGATCGTGAGCTTGACCTCCATCGAGCGCGGGATGATGTTGCGGTACGGCGGGAAGCGGCCCTCGACCAACTTGGTGTGGATGATCGCCCGCTCCGTCTGGAACAAGGCTTCGTTCGGCTTCAACACGACCTTGACCAACTCCCCGTCTTCGGCGAGGTTGCGTTCGAGCAACTGAATCGTCTTGAGCGGGATGAGGTGCGACTGGCCTTTGGGGTCGGTCTCGCCGTGGACGATCGCCGGGCCTTCGCACAGCGCCAGGCGGCGGGTGTCGGTCGCCACGAGTCGCGCCTTGCCGTTCTCGGCCTCCCACAGCACCCCGGTGACGGCGTACCGAGTTGACTCCCGCTTCTCGACGGCGAAGGCGGTGCGCTTCAGCATCGTGCGCAACACGCCCGCCGTGATCTCGTGGTACTCCCTGGTCTCGTCGAACGCCGGGATCTCCGGGAACTCCTCCGGGATGCCGGACGGCAGCTCGAAGCGGCCGGTGCTCGTGCGGATCGTCGTCGTCTCCTCGCCGACGTTGATCGTGATCTCGGCGTCGTGCGTCTCTTGCAGGATGCTCGCCAGCCGGGGCGGCGGCAGGATCGCGGCCCCGGCGCGGGTGACCTTGATGCCGCGCAGCTCGTAGCGGATGCCGACCTCGTTGTCGGTGCCCATGAGGATGAGGCGGTCGCCCTCCGCGACGGCTTTGAGGTTGCCGAGGATCGGCTTCGTGGTCCGGGCCGCGACCGCCATCATGACGATTTTCACGGCCGCGAGCAGCGAGTCGCGTTGACAGGTCACCAGCATCGTTCGCCTCCGTGCGCTGAGAAGGACATCCTTTATCCTAGGGTCCGAGGCCTTCCTATACTCTCTCTCCTTGAACAATGCAGTAGCAGTAGTGAGGCGAGACGTGTTCCTGGCGCGCGTTCGCCGAAGGGACTGCTTGCGTCTACGAATCGTGGCGTAGTGCCGACGGAGCTGCTTGGGGACAAGTTGACGCGCCGACGTTCACGCCACGGCGCGCCGAGACGCGCGGATTCGGGGGCCGTTCGCCAACCCTACCGCACGGCCACTGCGCGTCTCGCTTTGACGACTGCGCGTCGCCCGCGCGTCGGGTTGTCCCCAGGCCGCGCGTCATTCGAGTTCGGCCGTCAACTCCCGCAACGTGCGGGCGAGTCGGGCGTCGGTGGCGGCCAGCGCTGCGACCTTCCGCCAGGCGTGCAGGACCGTCGTGTGGTCCCGCCCGCCGAGTGCCGCCCCGATCTTGGGCAGCGACAAATTCGTCGTCTCGCGGGCCAGGTACATCGCTACCTGACGCGGCACGAGGGAGTCGGCCCGGCGCGACCGGCCGAGGAGTTCCTGGACTGGGATTGCGTAAACGGCGGCGACTCGCTCCACGAGGCGAGCTATCGGCGACACCGCTACCTCAAGTTGCCCATTATGGAGTAAGTGCTTCACGGTATCTGCGTCGAGTACGTCGGCGGGGCGCTTTACAGTGCCCACGAGGGCCTTGAGGGTTGCGAGGGCACCTAGCATCGGCCGCACGCCCCCACCGGCCGTCAGGTCGAGCAGCGCCTGCACCCCGCCAGCGGCTAGTGCCAACCCGAGTTCGCCGGCCTTGTGGGTGAGTAGGGCAGCCCGCGCCGCCCGGCCGAGCGGCTCCATCTGCACGACTAGCCCGGCCGCCAGCCGCGAGGTGAGCCGCCGCGGGAACTTGCCGAGGTGCGCCGGCCCGGCGCTCGCCGTCAACACGGTGACCCGCCGCCGCGCCGCCCTGTGGTCGAGCAACTCGACGAGCGCGGCGACACTGCGCGTCGGCAGGTGCTGCACGTCTTCGACCGCGACGAAGTCGATCAGGAGCAACTCGGCGAACGCCGTGGCCGCCTCGCCGTCGGGGTCGTCGGCCCGACGCCGGGGTAGCTCCCGCGCGGCGACGGCCCGCGCCGTCAGGCCGCCCGGCAGGTCGGCGATACGTCGCAACATTGCTCCGACGAGCAGTGTTTTGCCGGTGCCGGCCGGGCCGTGCAGGAGCAGCGGGGTGCCGTCGGTCGGCGACTTCGCGTGTGCGGTGAGTTGCCACATGGCGTGCCCGGCGGCGACGAGCGCGGAGCGGTTTTCCGGCAGGCCGACCACGCCGGGCCACGCTGTCTCATCGTCAGGCATGGCGGCATTCTACGGGCGGCATCACGCCGGCGAGCGGGGGACGAAAGTCCCCCGAGTTCCACCACTGGAGTGACGACCCGCGACGGGGAAAGTCTCGGAGGACTATCGTCCCCCGCTCGCCAGGTTTTGAACGGCCGCCACCACGCGCGCCGCGCCGTCGTCGATCTCGTCGTCGGTCAGTGTCGCCGGGAAGCTAAAGCGTAGCGCCGAGCGCAGCACGTCGTTGGGGACGGCCATCGCTTGCAGCACCGGCGACGGCAACAGGCTGCCGCTCGAACAAGCGGAGCCGGCCGAGCACGACACGCCGGCCAAGTCGAGGCTCATCAAGAGGAGGTCGGCGCGGCAACCGGGGAACGAGACGTTCAGCGTCGTCGGCAACCCGTCGCCGTTGACGACCGGCGACGCCCGCGCTCGAAGGACCGCAAGGAAGCGTCGCTTCAACTCGACGCGACGGGCGTGATCGACCGTAAGGTCGCGCAGCGAAATCGCGAGTGCCGAAGCCAACCCCACGGCGAGGGCGACCGGCTCCGTCCCCGGCCGCTGGCCGCGCTGCTGGTGGCCGCCGAAGAGTTGCGGTTTGAGCGCGGTGCCGTGCTTGACGACTAGCACGCCGACGCCCTTTGGCCCGCCGAACTTGTGCCCCGAGACGCTCATCGTCGTCGCGCCAAGCGTGTTGAAGTGGACCGGCATTTTGCCGACGGCCTGGGCGGCGTCGCAGTGCAGCGCGACCGCGACCGACAACCGCCGCGCGACTACGGCGACCGGCTGGACGCAGCCCGTCTCGCCGTTGACGACCATCAGCGCGACCAGCTTCGTCGCCGGCGTCACGGCCGCCAGGAGCGCTTCGGGGTCGATCCCGCCGGCTAGGGTCGCGGGGAGCCAGGTGACGGCGTGGCCCCGCGCGGCGAGTTGACGGACCGGCTCCACTACACAGGGGTGTTCGAGCAAGGACGTGACTACGTGCGCGGGCTTCGCCCACGACGCGGCGAGGCCGAACAGCGCGAGATTGTTCGCCTCGGTCGCGCCGCTGGTGAAGACGACTTCCTCGGGGGTCGCGCCCAGCAGCGACGCCACGACTTCGCGCGACTCTTCGAGGTAACACCGCGCCCGGCGGCCGTGGGCGTGGGCCGACGCCGGGTTGCCGTAAGCGTCGAGCAAAGCCGGCCGCATCGCCTCGAAGGCTTCGGGGCGCAGGGGGGTCGTGCTATTGGCGTCGAGGTAAATCGGTGTCGGCGGCATGGGGATATTGTAGCTTCGGCCCGGCGCGGCTACAGTAAGGATGTCCGGCGAGGGAGCGGTGCTCGAGTGGCTGAAGAGGCGGCACTGGAAATGCCGTATGCGTGAAAGCGTATCGAGGGTTCAAATCCCTCCTGCTCCGTTGGTCGGGCTGACGAGTCGAGACGACGCTGAAGGACGCCGGCCTTTCCAGGGGCCGGCGTTCGTCGTTGGTAGAGCTTCGAACAATTCAAAACAGTTTTGCCGCGGAGACGCAAAGTGCGCGGAGAGAACCGAAACTTGAATTCGGATTTCTCCGCGCACTTTGCGTCTCCGCGGCAAAAATTCTGATCGACGCCGCACGCCCCCCGCGTAAAAGTACCCTCGCCACATCCGGTCGCAGGGACGCCCATGTCGAGTCGCATCCACCCTACTGCCCTCGTCGCGCCCGAGGCGAACGTCGCCGACGACGTGACCGTCGGGCCGTTCGCCATCGTCGAGGCCGGAGTCACCCTCGCCGCCGGCGTCGTCGTCGGGCCGCACGTCCACCTGCTCGGCGGCGTCGAGGTCGGGGCGGGGACGCGCTTTCACACGGGGTGCGTCATCGGCGACGCCCCGCAACACATGGCCTACAAGGGCGAGCCGACGCGGGTCGTCATCGGCAGTGGCAACACCTTCCGCGAGTACGTCACCGTCCACCGCGCGATGCCGGTCGGTGCCCACGCGACGGTGATCGGCGACCGCAACCTCTTCATGGTCAACGCCCACGTCGCCCACGACTGTGTCGTGGGGAACGACTGCATCCTCGCCAACGGCGCGATGATGGGCGGCCACGCCGAACTCGGCGACCGCGCCTACCTGTCCGGCAACACCGCCGTCCACCAGTTCTGCCGCGTCGGCACGCTGGCGATGATCGGGGCGCTCTCGTGCGTCAGCCAGGACTTGCCGCCGTACTGGATCGTGCAGGGCCGCATGAACGAGGTCCGCGGCGTCAACGTCGTCGGCATGCGCCGGGCGGGCGTGCCGCGCGTCGAGATCAACGCCGTGCGCGCGGCGTACAAGCTGCTCAACCGCAGCGGCCGCACCATCCCCGACGCGCTCGCCGAGATGGAGCAGCTCTACGGCGACCTGCCGGCGATCCGCCGCATCGTCGAGTTCGTCCGCTCCACGAAGCGCAGTATCTGCACCGGCCACGTCACGAGTGGCCCCGGCGTAGCGGCTCCGGGCGACGGCGACGGCGATGCGTAAGTGGCTCGCCCGGTTCCTGGCGATCCCGTTCTCGGTGCGGCTGGCCTGGACGCTCTGGCTGGTCCTCGCCGCCGCCGTCGGCGTCCGCGTCGCCGTGTCGAAGCCGACTTCGCAATCGGTCCTGCCGATCTACCTCGCGGCCGGCGAGCGTTGGCAGCGCGGCGAAAGCCTGTACGGCCCGGCCCAGACGCTCGACATCTACCGCAACCCGCCGGTGATCGCCGCCGGCTTCGCCGCCCTCACGCCGCTGCCCGAGAAGCTCACCGGGCTCCTCGTGCGCGGCGTCGGCTTGGCCCTGTTCTTGACGGGGCTGCTGCGGGTGCGTCGCACACTACTCCCGGAGTGGGGGCCGAGTCGCGCCGGCTGGCTGTTCGCCCTCGCCGTGGTGCCGTCAGTCCCTTCGGTCAACAACGGCCAACTGAACCTGCACCTCGCCGCGCTGGCCCTCCACGGCGTCGCGGCGGCCGCGGCGGGGCGCTGGTCGGCGGCGGCCGCGTGGGTCGGGGTCGCCGTCTGGGTCAAAGTCTACCCCGTCGCCCTCGGCCTGCTCGTCCTGTTTGTTGCGCCGCCGCGCTTCACCCTGGTGCTGCTCGCCGTCGTGGCGCTCGGGTTCGCGTTGCCGTTCGCCCTCGACGACGCGGCGACGGTGAGGGCGCAGTACGCCGAGTACGCCCACTACCTCCATCTCGACGACCGCACGCACGACGACTTGAGCCGGGTGCCGCGCGACTGGACGGCGATCCCCCGGACGTGGCTGCACTGGGTGTCGCCGGAGCCGGTGACGAAGGCGGTGTCACTCGCCGCCGCCGCGGGGTTGGCGCTGCTGATGCTCGCTCGCCGGAGCCGGCCGTTGGGCGAATCACTGCTGGCGGCGTTGGTCGGCTCGCACGTCTGGATGACCGCGTTCGGCCCGGCGACGGAGATGAACACGTACTCGCTGCTCGCCGCCGTCGCGCCGCTGGTCATACTGACGCCGGGGCTGAGCCGTCAGTCACGCACGCTGGCCGTCTCGGGGTACACGCTGTTGGTCGTGACCGTGCTGCGCGGCATGTTCCCCAACGACCGCGACTTCAATGTGCTTGGCCCGCAAGCGCTGGGGGCGGTGTTGCTCGCGGTGGCGTACCTCGCCCATTGCCCGGCCCGTCGATAGCGGGTACGCTGGGGTGTTGCCGTCGCCACAATGAGGGCCGCCCGTGATCGCGCAAGACCTATTGGGACTGCTCCGCGCCCGGCCCTTCCAGCCGTTCCGCATTCACGGCACCGACGGCCGCGCCCGCGACGTGAGGCACCCCGACGAGGCGCTGGTGTTGCGGACCCGCGTCATCCTGCCGCTCGGTGGGCAAGGTGAGGTGCCGGTATCGACCGAACACCTCGCCCTCGCGCACATCGTCCGGCTGGAAGAACTGGCACCGGTTCCGAAGGGGTAGCGCTCCGCTCGTTTTTGGGCGAGCCGGAAAGCGTGAGCGCCCGGAGTCCGACTGACAGACTCCGGGCGCTCACGCTTTCCGGCTCGCCAAGAGTTATGCCGCGATCCGCAGGCCTGGCCGCCGTAGGGCCGGCGCGTGCAGCACGATTTCGAGGCCGTTGACGATCCGGTCGCCGCCGCGGCCGTCAATCAGGTTGCGACCGCACCGCGACATCCCGAGGCGCTCCATCGGGTCGTCGAGGACCAGGTTCACTGCTTCGTGCAGTTGCTCGAAGCCGACATCGGCCGACGCCCCCAGGAAGGTCGCCGCGCCCTCGTCGTCCATCCGCTTGGCGTTGAGCAGGTGCGCGGGGCGGGTCGGCAGCGCGAGTTGCGGGATGCCGACGCAGCACAATTCGAGCGCCCCGGAGTCGCCCGACGTGACGGCGACGTGCGCACGGACCAAGCGGGTCATCATCTCCTTCGACTCGGTCACGACTTCGAGCTTGCCGCGGTTGGCGCTCACCGCGTCGCGGATCTCGTCGTAGCGCGGGTGGTGCGTCTTGCAGAAGATGCTGACCTTATCGACCTTCGGCATCTCCAGGAGCTGCTCGGTGCGGACGAGCGTCTGGTCGCCGAAGTCGTCGTCGTCGAACATCACCAGGGCGCGGAACGGCCCCGGCTGCTCGGTCGCGCGGATCGTGCGTTGCCGGCGGAACACCCCGCGGACCAGCGCGAATCGGCGGCCGAGGAGCAGTTGCGTGCCGGGGGCGTAACGGTACGCCTTGGCACTCGGCGCGAGCAGCGGGTTGACCACGACGCCGCCGGGGTGCCGCACGCCCGGCTCGGTGTCGATGGTCAGCACCGTGACGCCGGTACTCCGCAACTCGTCGGCGTACTCGGCCGTCACCCCGCGGCCGGCCAGTACCACCGCGGAGGCGTGCAGCCGGCGGCTCTCGCGCAGGGTCAGTTCGAGGTCGCCCGGTGCCCCGAGTTGTTGCTCGGCGGGGGTCCAGTCGTTGTTGCCGCGGTTGATCGTCTGGGCCAGGCTCAGGGGGTCGAGGTAGCTGAAGAAGTGCGTCCCGCGGCGGCGGCGCTGCAAGGCCGCGGCCAGCGAGAGGCAGTGGTACAGCGGCTCCCAGCTCTGCGCTGCGGTGCCGTCCACGCGAAACAGAATCGGTCCACGCTTGCCGTCCATGTGCGGGCGTCCCATCGGTCGAGAGTGACGACGGCCGGCGGCCCACCGAGGGGAGTGGCGTCGCGGCACGGCACACGTCGGGGGCCGTACCGCGACGCCGGCCCCGCGAGGCCGGTCGGCGCGTCAATGTTCGGGTGACCGGTGTGTTGCACTCGGGGGCGCGGCCGGGCGGTTGCCCGCGGGTCGCGCTCCCTGCGACACCTCTTCTCCGGGGGGCCGATCCGTCGGCCCCTCGACGCCACGCGGGGGTTCCAGTCCCGCGACAGCGTCGGCTCGGGCGGCGGTTCCAGCGCCGACTGAGCGGGGCGGATCGTAGCCCGAAAAAATCCCCGGTCACAAGCCCACTTGCCGCGCGGAAGTTCGCCGAAGGTGGCGACGCAATTCCCGCCGCGCCGGGGGCTTGGGAGTTCCATGTGGAACTGGAAAACAAGGGGGTTTCGCGCAGTTTGGCTCACGCCGGCCGCCCGCCCGAAGTGCGCTTCCCACGCCCCGCTGGCCGTGGTATGCGGCCGCCGAATCACGCCGGACCCTCCGCGAAAAAGGGGACGCCGGGGCACCTCCAGGGGAACCGACCATGACCACGATTGCACCCCGCCTCGGCCGGGGACTCGACGCGCTGCTCGGCGGGCCGCCGCCCACCACCGGCGTCGGCACCACCCACGTCGAGACCGGCCGCATCCAGCGCAACCCGTACCAGCCCCGCAAGAGTTTCGACGACGACGAGTTGAAGCAGCTCACCGACAGCGTGAAGTCCCACGGCATCCTGCAGCCGCTCGTGGTGCGCGACGCCGGCGACTACTTCCAGCTCATCGCCGGGGAGCGCCGCCTGCGCGCCGCCCAGGCCGCCGGCCTGGCGAGTGTGCCGGTCCACGTCGTCAACTTCAACGACCAGCAGGTGTACGAAGCCGCGCTCGTCGAGAACATTCAGCGCGCCGACCTCAACGCGATCGAGAAGGCCCAGGGCTTCAAGGACTACCTCGACCGCTACGGCGTCACCCACGAGCAACTCGGGGCCAAACTCGGCATCGACCGCGCGACCGTCAGCAACCTCGTCGGTCTCTTGAATCTGCCGGCCGACGTGCAAGACGCCGTGCGCAACGGGCAGATTACGCTGGGCCACGCCAAGATTTTGAAGGGCCTGAGCAACGCCGAGCGGGCCAGCCAACTCTCGAAGCAAGTCATCATGTCCGGGATGTCGGTCCACGCCTTGGAAGTGCTCGTCAAGGAGCAACGACAGGCGGCGCTCGACGCCAAGGCGGCGAAGGACGCCGGCGACGTGCCGGCCTCGGAGCGCGTCACGGTCGAGAAGACTGCCCACGTCATGAGTGTCGAGAACGAGTTGCGGCAGCGGCTCGCGGTCAAGGTCGAGATCAAGGTGCGCGCGCAGGAGAAGGGGCAAATCGTCATCGGCTTCGAGACCAACGACGACTTCGAGCGCATCATCGACGCGCTGCGGAAGTAGGGCGAGCCGGAAAGCGTCAGCGACCGGAGTCCCCGGCGTGCCGGAAGCGTCAGCGCCCGAGATCGAAAGACCTCCGGGCGCTGACGCTTCCGGCTCGCCTTTTTGATACACTGCGCGTGCCCCGAATCCGCGCGGAGTGCCTGCCATGCCGTCCCGATGGTTCCTGCTGGCGCTGGTGATGTTCACGCTCTCGGGCGTCGCCGGGGCGCTCGACAAGAAGGACCGCACGCCCAAGTCGGACACCTTCGCCTCCGCCGAAGGCCGGTACACCGTCAAGGTCGCGGGCAAGGACTCGACCGACACGAAGCAGATCGCTTACGGGGCCGACCCCGCGCAAACGGTCACCCGCACGACCACCAAGTGGGACGCGCCGCCGCCGGGCGGGACGTACTCCGTCACCTACGCCGACTACCCCGAACTCTTCAAGGGCCTCGACACGACACTGCTCGACGGGGCGCGCGACGGCGTCAAGGGGCCGGACGGCCTGGGCGGTACTGTCGTCTCCGAGAAGCCGGCCGAGGTCGGCGGCGAGAAGGTCGTCGGCCGCGAGGTCGTCGTGCGGGCCAAGAAGAACTGGGTCCGCGTCCGGCTCGTCATGGTCGAGTTGCGGCTGTACCAGGTCATGGTGACCGGCCCGGAGGAGGCCGTCAACGGCGAGGCGGCGAAGCAGTTCCTCGACTCGTTCCAACTCGCGAAGTGAGCAAGCGATGACCACTCAGGACGTGGCGGCCGCGCTCGAAGAGATCGGCGTGCTGTTGCAGTTGCAGGGCGAGAACGACTTCAAGACCCGCGCCTACGCCGCCGCCGCCCGCACGATCGACCAGCTCCAAGGCGACCTGAAGGCGATGGTCGCCGACGGCTCGCTCGGCCGGGTCCGCGGCATCGGCGAGGCGATCGAGGAGAAGGTTACGGTTCTGGTGCGCACCGGTCGGCTGCCGTACCTCGAAGAGTTGCGGAAGGCCGTCGCGCCGGGGCTGATCGAAATGCTGCGCATCAACGGCGTCGGGCCGAAGAAGGTCCGCGCCATTCACGAACACCTCGCGATCGACACCCTCGCCGGGCTGAAGGCAGCGTGCGAAGACGGCCGGCTCGCGGGCTTGAAGGGCTTCGGCGACAAGACGGCGAACAAGATTCTCGACGGCATCCGCTTCCTCGACACGACCGGCCACCGCGTCCGCTACGACCTGGCGTTCCCGTTGGGCATGGCCCTGCTGGCGCAGTTGAAGGCACTCCCCGGCGTGATCCGCGCCGAACTCTGCGGCAGTCTGCGGCGTGGCAAGGAGACGGCCAAGGACATCGACATCGTCCTGAGCAGCGCCGACCCCGCGCCGATCATGGCCGCCTTCGTCGCGCTGCCGCAGGTCATGCAGGTCACCGGGCACGGCCCCACCAAGTCGAGCGTTGTGGCGTCGCTGACGCTGGGGCACCACACGATCGTGATGAACGCCGACCTGCGGATCGTGACCGACGCCCAGTTCCCCGTGACCGTGCTGCACTTCACCGGCAGCAAGGAGCACAACATTCGCCTGCGGCAACGCGCCATCGAGCGCGGCCTGAGCCTCAACGACTACGCCCTGACGGCCGAGGACGTGCCGGTGCCGGTGGCGACCGAGGCCGACGTGTACGCCGAACTCGGCCTCGACTTCATCCCGCCGGAGCTGCGCGAGGACGCCGGCGAGATCGAGATGGCGTCGGCGAAGGTCCTGCCGACGCTGATCGAGCCGGGCGACATTCGCGGCGTCTTCCACAACCACACGACGGCGAGCGACGGGCAGGCGACGCTCGAAGAAATGGCGCTGGCGGCGAAGGCGCTCGGCTACGAATACTTCGGCGTCGGCGACCACTCGCAGTCGCTGACCGTGGCCAACGGCCTGACCCCCGACCGCGTCCGCTCACAGTGGCGCGAGATCGACGCGCTCAACAAGAAGCTCAAGGGCGTCACGATTCTGAAGGGCACCGAGTGCGACATCCTCGCCGGCGGGGAACTCGACTTCGACGACGAGTTGCTGGCCGGCTTCGACTACGTCGTGGCCAGCGTCCACTCGCTGTTCGGCCTGAGCGAGGAGGCTCAAACCGCCCGCATCTGCAAGGCGCTGAGCCACCCCGCGGTGACGATGCTCGGCCACCCGACGGGTCGCTTGCTGTTGCAACGCGAGGGCTACAAGGTCAACGTCGAGGCGGTGTTGCAGGCGGCGGCGAAGCACAACAAGATGGTCGAGATCAACGCCCAGCCCTCACGGCTCGACCTCGACTGGTCGCACGTCCGCCGCGCGAAGGCCCTCGGCGTGACGCTCGTCATCAACCCCGACGCCCATGATACGACCGGCCTGGCGCTGACGAAGTACGGCGTGATCGTGGCCCGCCGCGGCGGCCTCAGCGCCGGCGACGTGTTCAACACGCGGCCGGTGGCGGAGGTCAAGCGAGTTTTGTTAGCCCGACGCGCGAGTGAGGGACCGCAGGGCCGTTGACGGCGTTCATATTCAGCCCGGCGAGCCGGAATGCGTCAGCGCCCGGAGTGCTTTGCGTGAGCGAGCGTCAAGACTCCGGGCGCTGACGCTTTCCGGCTCGCCAAGGCTCGACCATACCCCACACCCGACACCCCATACCCGATTGGCGATCATGCCCGAAGAAACCAAAGCCTTCCGCCCGTTCGTGCCGGACTCCGAGGTGCAGGCCGAACTCACCTTCCTGCCGGTGCTGCTCGGGGCGGTCCTGGGCGTCGTCTTCGGCGCGTCGTCGGTCTACCTGGTGCTCAAGGTCGGGCTGACCATCTCGGCGTCGATCCCCGTCGCGGTGCTCGCCATCACGCTGTTCAAGGCGATCGGCAAGACGACGATTCTGCAGAACAACATCGTCCAGACGACCGGGTCGGCCGGCGAGTCGATCGCCTTCGGCGTCGGCTTCGTGATGCCGGCGCTGCTGATCCTCGGCTACGACATCGACGCGGTGCGCGTGATGACCGTCGGCGTGTTCGGCGGGCTGCTCGGCATCCTGATGATGATCCCGCTGCGGCGGGCGTTCATCGTCAAGCAGCACGGCGAGTTGAAGTACCCCGAGGGGGCCGCGTGCGCCGACGTACTCATCGCCGGCGAGAAGGGCGGGTCGATGGCCAAGCTACTCTTCGGCGGCTTCGGCCTGGGCTTCGTCTACCAGTACGCGATGGTCGGCTTCAAGCTCTTCAAGGAAGTCGCGGAGCTGAAGCTGTACGCCGCCGGGGCCGCCGGCAAGACCGTCGGCCTCAAGGCGGGCGTCTTGGCGAGTGAGATGTCTGCGCCGCTGCTGGGCGTCGGCTACATCATCGGGCCGCGCATCGCCAGCATCATGGTCGCCGGCGGGGTGCTGGCGTACCTCGTGCTGACGCCGATGATCGCCTACTTCGGCGAGAACCTGGCCGCCCCGCTGCCGCCGGCCGACGGCAAGCTGATCCGCGACATGGGCGTCAAGGAGATCCGCACGGCGTACATCCTGTACATCGGGGCCGGGGCGGTCGCGGCCGGGGGCATCATCAGCATGCTTCGCGCGCTGCCGGTGATCTTCGGGGCGGCGCTGAGCGGCGTGCGCGACCTGCGCTCGTCCGACGCCAACGCCGGCGGGCAGGTCCGGCGCACCGAGCGCGACTTGCCGATCGGCCTGGTGGTCGGCGGCAGCCTCGGCATGGTGATCGCGCTGATGGCACTACCGCAACTCGGCCTTGGCTTCACCGGCGGCGGGCTGGCCGGGGCGCTGATGATCCTGCTCTTCGGCTTCCTGTTCGTGACCGTGTCGTCGCGGCTGACCGGCGAGATCGGCTCGTCGTCGAACCCCATCTCCGGCATGACCGTGGCGACGCTGCTGTTCACCTGCCTGGTCCTCGTCGGCCTGTCCGGGGCCGGTGTCCTTGAACTGACCAAGGAGACGAAGCTACTCGCGCTGACGATTGCCGGCATCGTCTGCGTCGCCTGCTCGAACGGCGGCACCACGTCGCAGGCGCTCAAGACCGGCTACCTGCTGGGGGCGACGCCGAAGGCCCAACAGTACGCGATTGTCATCGGCTCGCTGACCTCGGCGTTGGCCGTGGGCGTGGTGCTGCTGGCGATCAACCTCGTCGGGACCGTCTACACCAAGCAGAACCTCCCGACCGCGACCGTGGACGTGACGCGGCTCGACGGCACGGGCAAAGTGCAGGCGGGCCAGTACGCCGGTGACCCGGCGACGTACCGGGTGCTGAACCTCGGCGAGCGCGAGAAGCCCGACCCGACGATGTTCACGGCCGCGCCGGGTCAAGCCCTGGACGTGAAGCCGGGCCGCTACCTCATCGACGGCGACGGCCACTTCGCGTACTTGTGCGATCCCGCGATCAACGGCAAGCTCACCGAGCAAGACGACGGCACCAAGGTGCTGCGCTTCGACGCCCCGAAGACGCAACTCGTCGCGCTCATCATCGACGGCATCTTCGGCCGCAACCTGCCGTGGGACTTGGTCCTCATCGGCGTGCTGATCGCCGTGTGTCTCGAACTGTCCGGGGTGCCGTCGCTGCCGTTCGCGGTCGGCGTCTACCTGCCGATCTCGTCGTCGATGCCGATCTTTATCGGCGGGGCGCTGCGCTGGCTGGTGGACACAATTCGCCGCGCCCCGGCCGACGAGAGCGACAGCAGCCCCGGTGTCCTGCTGAGTTCCGGCTACATCGCCGGCGGGGCCATCGCCGCGTTGCTCGCCGCGTTGCTGGGCTTCGACAAGTCGATCGAGGACGCCTTCGACCTGGGCACGAAGTTGCTAGGCGGCGTGACGCTGCTCGACGTGCCGTGGGTGGACAGCAGTGTGCCGGTGACGGCGTTCTTCAGCGCGCTCGTGGCCGTGCTGTTCGTCGTCGGCGTCCGCAAGGCGAAGTAGGCGAGCCGGAAAGCGTCAGCGCCCGGAGTGCTTTAGCTTTCGGAACTCCGGGCGCTGACGCTTTCCGGTTCGCCTTCGGCGTTGATCCGCGTCAGCTCTCACGGTTGAACGTTCGGGTCAACTTCTCCCGAGGGCGTCCGCCGTGAAGATCGTCATCCCCGGCGGCTCCGGGCAGGTCGGCACGATCCTGGCCCGCGCCTTCGTCGCCGCCGGGCACGAGGTTGTCGTGCTGAGCCGCACGCCGCAGCCGGCCCCGTGGCGCGTCGTGCCGTGGGACGCCGCGACCGTCGGCGACTGGGCGGCCGAGATCGAGGGGGCGGCCGCCGTCGTCAACCTCGCCGGCCAAAGCGTCAACTGCCGCTACAACGCCGCCAACCGCAAGCTCATCATGGACTCGCGTACCGAATCGACCCGCGCCGTCGGGCAGGCCATCAGCCGCGCCGCCCGCCCGCCGCGCGTCTGGCTCCAGGCGAGTACGGCAACGATTTACGCGCACCGCTACGACTCCGCCAACGACGAGGCGACGGGCATCCTCGCCGGCACCGCGACGGAGGTTGGTGCCCCGGACACCTGGAAGTTCAGCGCCGACGTGGCCCAGGCGTGGGAGCGCGCCGCCGACGACGCCGACACGCCACGCACGCGCAAGGTCTTGCTCCGCGCCGCGATGACGATGAGTCCCGACCGCGGCGGCATCTTCGACGTGCTACTCGGGCTGGTCCGCCGCGGCCTCGGCGGCACCAACGGCGACGGCCGGCAGTACCTGTCGTGGGTCCACGATCGCGACTTCGTGCGGGCCGTCACGTTTCTCATTGGCCGCGACGACCTGTGCGGGCCGGTCAATGTTGCCGCGCCGAACCCGCTGCCCAACGCCGCGTTCCTGCGGGAGTTGCGGGCCGCCGCGGGGGTGCCGTTCGGCCTGCCGGCGTCGCGGTGGATGATCGAACTCGGCACGCGGCTGATGCGCACCGAGAGCGAGTTGGTGCTGAAGAGTCGCCGCGTCGTGCCGGGCCGGCTGCTCGACGCCGGCTTCGCCTTCGACTTCCCGAGTTGGGCCGGTGCCGCGGCCGACCTGTGCCGGCGCTGGCGGGATTCGCGGGACCGCGGCGGCGCGGCGCGGTAAACTCACCGCACCCCCGACGCCCCCGCGAGACGCCCCGATGCCCCGCTTTCGCGCCACCGTGGCCCTCCTCGGCGTCCTGCTGCTCACGCCGTCGGTGGCCACCGCGCAGCCCTCGCCGTTTGCCGCGCAGGTTGCCGCGTTCGACGCGGAGCGGGCCGCGTCGAAGGCGAGCGCCGCCGACC
>JAYTUC010000286.1:0-15569 GCA_043744775.1 Fimbriiglobus sp.
GATTGACCGCACTTCCCTGGCCGCTCCCCGCACGCCGTTTGTACAATGCCCTCGACCCTGGCCCCAACGCCGAGGTCCGATTTCGCCGCCGCTTGTGAACTGTTTCACTTGCCGACGGTTAGCCCGTGCCGCACCCGAAGTCCGGAGATGTCCCGCGTGCCGATCCCGGTCATGACCCCCGCGGGCCTCGAAGCGGCGTTCGATCTGAGCGCGTACTACCCCGCGCTGATCTACGTGCTGGTCATTGTCGGCATGGCCGTCGGCATCGTCGCGTCGTCGCACATGCCGTTCTTGAAGCCGAGCAACAAGACGCGCGTCAAGCAGATGACGTATGAGTCGGGTATGGACCCCATCGGCAATGCGCGGATGCAGTTCGACGTGAAGTTTTACCTGATTGCGATTCTGTTCCTCGTCTTTGACGTGGAACTGTTGTTCCTTTACCCGTGGGCGGTCGTCGCCTACGGGGCCGACGGCACCGACTCGGCCTGGCGCGTGGCGTTCGGCCCGGTGGTATTCATCGAAATCTTGATCTTCCTCGCCACGCTAGGCATCGCCTACGCTTACGCCTGGCGCAAAGGAGTGTTCCAGTGGCGCTGAAACTCGACGACAACGTCTTCGTCACCCAACTCGACTCCTTAGCGTCGTGGGTCCGCAAGCACAGCCTCTGGCCGATGCCGTTCGCGACCGCCTGCTGCGGCATCGAACTCATGGCGACCGCGAGCAGCCGCTACGACATCGCCCGCTTCGGCTCCGAGGCCATGCGCTTCAGCCCGCGCCAGTGCGACGTGATGATTGTCGCCGGTCGCGTCGTCATGAAGATGGTGCCGGTCATGCAGCGCATCTGGCAACAGATGTCCGAGCCGAAGTGGTGCATCAGTATGGGTGCGTGTGCCTCGACTGGTGGCGTCTTCGACACCTACGCCGTCGTGCAGGGTATTGACCGCTTCATCCCCGTCGATGTGTATGTGCCGGGGTGCCCGCCGCGGCCGGAGCAGCTCATCCGTGCGGTCCTCGACTTGCAGGAGAAGATTCAAGCGACCGGCACGATCAACGCACGGGAGTTCGCCCGCCGGACGCTGCACGAAGGCCCGGCCCCGCTCGCGGCCCAACTCGACCCACGCGAACTGGTCGTCGCCCCCGGCGACTTCCGCACCGGCAACCGCGTCTCGAACAAGAAAGCCGGGGCCGTTTAAGTGACCACGACTCTCGACCTGCTGACCGCCAAGTTCCCCGCCGGCACGTTCACCACGAGTGCCTTCGCCGACAACCGCCGCGTCGTGCTCGCCGGCGACGTGGCCGAAGGCGTCCTGTTCGGGATGTTATCGACGCTCAAGGACGCCGGCTTCGACATGCTGTGCGACCTCGGCGGCATCGACTACTTGAATTACCCCGGTGCCACCGATCGGTACGCCGTCGTGTACGCACTCACCAACACCGCGAGTGGCGAGCGGGTGTTTGTCAAGGCGTACACCAACGACCCGGAGCCGTCGTTGCCGTCAGTGGTGAGTTTGTGGAAGTCGGCTGACTGGATGGAGCGCGAGGTGTACGACCTCTTCGGCGTGACCTTCCCTGGGCACCCCGACCTACGCCGCATCCTGTTGCCGAGCGAGTTCACGAGTCACCCGCTGCGTAAAGACTACCCACTGCGAGGCTACGGCGAGCGGCACAACTTCCCTGTGGTGACGCGGGCCGACAGTTAGACGAAGAGTTTTTGCCGCGGAGACGCAGAGTCGCGGAGAGAACAAAACATAAGATTTGGTTTTGTTTTCTCCGCGACTCTGCGTCTCCGCGGCAAAATTGTTTTGGGGTTTGCCATGCCATTGACCGCACTTGACCCGTTGGCCGACGCGGGGACTGACCAAGAGTACCACTACACGCTCAACTTCGGGCCGCAGCACCCCGCCACGCACACGACGTTGCGCCTGATCTTGACTTTGGACGGCGAAACCATCGTCAAGGCCGTGCCGGACATTGGTTTTTTGCACTCCGGGTTCGAGAAGTTGGGCGAAGACCTCGACTTCAACCAGTATGTGACGATTGTTGACCGCATGAATTACATCTCGCCGGTCGCCAACGAGATCGCCTGGCACCACACCGTCGAGAAACTGTTGAAGATTCAGTTGACGCCTCGTTGCACCTACATCCGCACTATTCTCGCGGAACTCGCACGCATCTCGGACCACCTGTTGTGCGTCGGGGCCGCCGCACTCGACTTGGGTGGCCTTACGGCGTTCCTGTACGCCTTCAACGCCCGCGAGAAGATATACAACATTATCGAAGGGGCGTCGGGGCAGCGGTACCACCCAAGTTACACGCGCGTCGGCGGCCTGCTGTCGGACGTGTCCGAGACGTTCGTGGATCAAGTGCGCGACTTCGCCAAGAGTTTCCCGAAGGTCCACTCCGACGTGCGGCGGATGCTCAACAAGAACAAAATCTTCGTCGATCGCACCAAGGGCGTCGGCGTCTTGACCCGCGAAGAGGCCATCAACATGGGCTGTTCGGGGCCGGTTGCCCGGGCCGCCGGCGTGACCCGCGACCTGCGGAAGGACGAGCCGTACTTAGCATACCAGGAGCTTTCCGGCAGCTTCCAGATGGTGTGCGCCAAGGGCGGCGACTGCTATAGCCGCTACCTTGTTCGCATGGACGAGATGTTGGAGAGCGCGAAGATCATTCACGCCGCGATTGAGAACTTGCCGTCGGGGCCGGTCAACGTGTCGCTCGACGACAAGTTGACGATCCCGGACAAGTCGGCGACTTACCGCAGTATCGAGGGGTTGATCCAACACTTCGAGCTATTCATGTGGAACCGCCGTTTCGAGACGCCGGTCGAGGAAGTGTACGGGGCCAACGAGACGGCCAACGGCGAACTCGGCTTCTACCTCGTCGCCGACGGCGGCGGTAAGGCCTTCCGCGCTCGCACCCGGCCGCCGAGTTTCATCCACTTCGCTTGCTTCCCGCACCTGATCGAGGGCCACCAAATCTCGGACCTGCCGGCCGTGCTGGGGAGCCTAAACATCATCGCCGCGGAGTTGGACCGGTAACCTGGGGGTATGACATGGCCGTCGGTGTTGTCGAGCGATTCCAACAGACAGTGTTACGCCAAGCGCTGCCAGACATCGGGGGCCGTATGTACGCGATTGCCTTCGACATGGACATCGAATCCTTGCGGACGCACTACGGAGACCCCTACAACGGGGCGTACCTAGAAATCCGCCGCGCCTTGGAGCGATCCGGGTTCCGCTGGCAGCAAGGTAGTACATACTTCGGTGGGGCGACGGTCAACGCGGTGACGTGTGTGATGGCCGCTCTGGAGTTGGGACGGACGCTGCCGTGGTTCACGGCGTCGGTGCGGGACATCCGCATGTTGCGCATCGAAGAGAGCAACGACTTGATGCCGGCGGTCCAGCAAGCGGCCGAGAACGCCTAACACGGAGTGGGCCGATGCCAGTTTTGACGGAGCGGATTCGATCCGAGATTACGGCCCTGCTGCCGAAGTACCCGCGCAAGCAGGCGGTGACGTTGCCGGCGTTGCACCTCGTCCACGACGAGATGCGCTACGTGTCGTCGGAGGCGATCGTCGAGATCGCGGAGATGCTCGACTTGCACCCGTCGGAGGTGCAGGACACCATGACTTTCTACGCCTTCTTCAAGGACCGCGAGCCGGATAAGTTGGGCACCGATCGCGTTTGGGTTTGCCGCGGCTTGGCGTGCATGTTGCGCGGGGCCTACGAATTGATCGAGCATTGCGAACACAAGCTTAACGTCCATTGCGGCGAGCGGACCGCCGACGGCAAGATCACTCTGGAGTTTGCCGAGTGCATCGGGGCGTGCGACGGTGCCCCGGCGGTGCTGCTCAATGACGTGCATGTGATGGACGTGACGCACGATAAGGCCGACGCGCTGTTCGGGACGCTCCAAGCGAAGTGAGGTGGGCGGTGCAACTGGAAGACTTCTTCGACTTCATCGGCGACCCCGTCGAGTCGATACGCCTCAAAGGGACGCGAGTCGATTTGCAAGACGTGATCGAACTCCACCGTCTCGGAGTTCCCCCGGAGCGTATCGCCGATCGCTACGCCGGGGTGCCACTGCTGTGGATCTACGGGTCCGTGGCGTACTACCTGGCGAATCGCGAGGCCGTCGAGGCTTATCTCGTGCGTCGGGAGTCGGTCGCCCACGACAACCGCGAGCTCTCCAAGCGTCAGTCGCCGTCGCCGGCTTTGGAGAGAGTCCGGGCGCTAAAAGCTGGGACGGTCGTGCCGGGGGTGGCGGTCACCGCGTCATGAGCGCGGTGCGTTTTCTGCTCGACAACCACGTGACGCCGGACATCCGGGACGCCGTCCACAAGGCCCACCCGGAGGTTGAAATCCGTGCAGTCGGAACGGACGACGACGCCCCGGCAGACAACACCCCGGACCCGGTCCTTCTGAAGTACGCAACGGACAACGGCTTGACCGTCGTCACCTTCGACGTCAACACGATGCCGAGACACGCTTTCGCCCGCGTTGCCCGCGGCGTGACGACCTGCGGCGTATTTGTTTTCCCCCACGGGCAGACCCTGTCACCCGGCAGTATCGCTTACGAGTTGGAGATGATTTGGGGCGCGTCGACTACCGAAGAGTGGTTGAATCGAGTCGAGTTCGTGCCCTTATAATTAGCTGACATTTTACTGCCGCCCGAGCGGAACTTGAGGAGACGACACCATGCCTTACGAACCTGTGCTGCTCGCCCGCGTCAGCAAGCCGAATCCGGCGTCGGTCGAATCGTACCGCGCCGACGGCGGTTACGCCGTGTTCGAGCGAGTTTTGGCCGAGGTCAAGCCGCTCGAAGTCGTCACGCAAGTGAAGGATTCGGGGCTGCGCGGCCGTGGCGGGGCCGGCTTCCCGACGGGGCTGAAGTGGACGTTCCTGCCGAAGGAGCACCCCGGCCCCATCTACATGTGTATCAACGCCGACGAGTCGGAGCCGTGTACTTACAACAACCGCATCTTGATGGAGAAGGACCCGCACCAAGTGCTCGAAGGCATCATGTTGTCGTGCTTCGCCGTCAAGAGCGAGTGCGCGTACTTCTACCTGCGCTACGAGTACGGCGACGCTTACCGGACCTTGTTGGCGGCCGTGAACGAGTGTTACGCCGCGGGGTTGCTCGGCAAGAACATTCGCAACAGTGGGTTCAACCTCGATATCGTGCTGCACCGCGGGGCGGGGGCGTACATTTGCGGCGAGGAGACGGGGCTGATCGAGTCGCTCGAAGGCAAGCGGGCATGGCCTCGCATCAAGCCGCCGTTCCCCGCCATCGAGGGGGCGTTCCGCAAGCCGACGATCGTCAACAACGTCGAGACGATGGCGTGCGTCACGCAGGTCATGCGGCACGGCGTCGATTGGTTCAAGTCGTTAGGCGTCGCCCCGGACCCCAAGAACCCGCGCGACGCCGGGAGTTACGGTCCGAAGTTGTACACGATCGCCGGGCACGTCAACGCGCCGCGGTGTGTCGAGTTGCCGATGGGCGTGACGATCCGCGACCTCGTCGAGACGCACGGCGGCGGCGTCTGGAAGGGCCGTAAGGCCAAGGCCATCAACCCCGGCGGCTTGAGTATGGGCTTTGCCGATGTCAATGCGCCTTTGAAAGGCGAAGACGGGAAGACCGAGTACGACATCCCCTTGGATTTCAATGGCCCCGGTAAAATCGGTTGTTTGGGTCTCGGTACTGCGGCCATTACGGTCATTGACGACCAGACCAGTATGGTCGATGTGCTGCACAACGTTTGCCAGTTCTTCAGCCACGAGTCGTGCGGCCAGTGTACGCCGTGCCGCGAGGGCACCGGCTGGATGCTCAAGATCACCGACCGGCTGCGCCGCGGGCAGGGTCGGCGCGAGGACCTCGACATCCTCATCGACGTGGCCGACCGCATGGGCATCATGCCGGGGACGACGATTTGCGGGCTGGCCGACGGCGCGGGCTGGCCGGTCAAGACGGCGATCCGCAAGTTCCGCGCGGAGTTCGAGGCGTCGATCAAGGACGGCACCCGCAGCCGGCACGCGAAATCGCTCGAACTCGTCGGCGCGCACTAGAATAGTGGGGGTCAACCGAACCCCAGGGGCGAGCCATGCGACACGCGGTAACGGTGGCGATCCTGTTGGCGTTCGCCGGCGGTTGTAAGAAGCCGGCCGCGAAGGTGACGACGCCGACCGCCCCGGCCCCCGCCGCCCCGACCGTGACGGGGGTCGCCGAGCCGGTCGTCGGCAACACCAACTACGAGTCGGGGGCCGGGGCGGCGCACAACGTCCGCCTCGCGGCGGAGCGGACGAAGCTGCTCGCGGAGATGTCGAACCTCGGGATTTACATCGAGCTTGCCTACACCGAAACCGGCAAGATGCCGGACGCGAAGACGATCAACGAGACTTTGAAAGCCGAAGCCCCGTCGATCGCCAAGGCGGTCGCCGAGGGGAGAATTATCTTGTGCTGGACCGCCGAGCACAACGGGGTTTGGGCCTATGAGGTCGGGGCGGACACGAAGGGCGGCGTTGTTTTGTTGACCGGGGCGGCCCAACGCTTGGAGGCGGACGATGTCCGCAAACGGCTGGGTCGCTAAGTTTTGGGAAGGGCCACTGACCATGCCGACGGTGTTCGTCAACGACAAGCCGGTCGAGATCGGGAGCCGCCGGCTCAACTGCGTGCAGGCCGCAGAACTCGCGGGCACCGAAGTGCCGCACTACTGCTGGCACCCGGAACTCTCGGTGGTCGCCTCGTGCCGCATGTGCCTCGTCGAGGTCGGCGAACTGAAGGACGGCAAGGTCACGATGCAGCCGAAGGTCGTCCCCGGCTGTCAGACGCCGGTCAAGGACGGCACGGTCATCGTCACCGGCGACTACGCCAAGCGGGACCAGTCCGTCACGCCGCTGACGTATGACGCCAACTACAAGCCGGCGGACCGGGCCAAGAAGTCGCAAGCGGATACTCTCGAAGGCTTGCTGATCAACCACCCGCTCGACTGCCCGGTCTGCGACAAGGCCGGCGAGTGCAAGTTGCAAGACTACTCGTACCAATTCGGCCGCTCCGAGAGCCGGATGATTGATGTCAAGAATACGCCGGCCAACAAACCGGGGCTGTCGAGCAAGATTACGCTGTTCACCGACCGCTGTATTTTGTGTACGCGCTGCGTCCGGTTCACGCGCGAGATTTCGGGCACGGCGGAGCTACTCGTCGTCGGCCGCGGGCACCACGAGGAGATCGATGTCTTCCCCGGCCGCCCGCTGGAAAACAAACTCTCCGGCAACGTCGTCGATCTGTGCCCTGTCGGTGCCCTCGGCTCCAAGGACTTCCTGTACACGCAGCGCGTGTGGTATTTGAAGTCTACCGAGAACGTCTGTTCGCGGTGCAGCACCGGTTGTAGTATTCACACGGACACGAACAAGGACATTGTGTATCGGCTGCGGGCACGGGTGAACACTGAGGCGCAAGGACACTTCATTTGCGACGAGGGCCGGTGGGGCTACCACTTCACCAACTCGCCCGACCGCTTCACGAAGCCGTTGACGAAGACCGACGGCAAGTTCTATCACACGCCGTATGCCGAGATGTTCCCCAAGATGAAGGCGGACCTCGTGGCCGCAGTGAAGGCCGACGCGGCGGGTGTCGTCGTCGTGCTGTCGCCGTTCCTCACGGTCGAGGAGGCGTTCCAGTGGGCGGGTGCCGGGAAGTCGTGGGGCGCAGGGGTGCGGCTCGCGCTCGGGCCGGTGCCGGTCGCCGGAGTCGATGACAGTTACCCGAAGGACGTGAAGGGTCACCCCGTCACGCCGTCGAAGTTCGTCATCCGCGCTGAGAAGTGCCCCAACCGCCTCGGCGTCGAGTTGGTGTTGAAGCACTACGGTGATGTGGTACCGTTCGCCAGCGTAGGCAAGTCGAGGGCGATGGTTTTCGTCGGCGGCTACCCGGACGCCTTGACCGACGCCGACCTCGCCGGCGTGGCGCTCCCCGAACTGCTTGTCGTGCAGGACCTGTTCACGAGTCCGCTGGCGAAAGCCGCGAAGTACCTGCTGCCAGGCACGTCGAACTTCGAGAAGGACGGCACGTTCCTGAACCACGCCGGCTACGCACAGACCTTCGGCCGCGCCGCCAACCCGCCGAAGGAAGTCCGCAGCGAACTGCAAGTCGCGTGCGACTTGGCCGGCAAGCGGGGGCTGGCGCAGGCGTCGGCCGTGCGCAAAGACCTGGCGAAGACTTTCCCCGAACTCGCCACGTTGGCGGACGCCAAGCCCGCCAAGGGTGCCGCCCGCCTCGCCCTCCAGACGGTGTAATTCGATGCCCGAGTTCAATTGGATGTATACCGGCCTGATGATAGCCGCCGTCGTCGGCGTCATCATGGGGTACATCGCGTACCTGATTTTGCTGGAGCGCTGGGTCGCCGCGTGGGTGCAAGACCGCTTCGGCCCCAACCGCGTTGGGCCTTACGGGTTGTTGCAGCCGATCGCCGACGGCGGTAAGATGTTCCTCAAAGAGGATGTCATCCCGGCCCACGTTGACAAAATCTTTTTCGTCATGGCCCCGATCGTCGCCTTCAGCACGGCCTTGCTGGCGCTAGCGGTCGTGCCGATCGGCTCGACGGTGGCCCCGCCCGCGGCTCAAACGACGTTCGTCGCCTTCGAGTCAGCGCAGGCTGAGTACGCCTCGCACTTCTCGACGGTGATCGTGCCGGCGCTCGACATCGGCATCCTGTACAGCTTCGCCCTCGGGAGCCTCGCGGTTTACAGCGTGATCCTGGCTGGGTGGTCGTCGAACAATAAGTTCAGCCTACTCGGTTCGATGCGCTCGTCGGCCCAGATCATCAGCTACGAGATTCCCCTCGGCATGAGTATTGTTGGCGTGTTGCTGTTCACGCAATCGCTCAACCTCGAAACTGTTATTCAGTATCAGCAAGAGCACACCTGGTTTTTGTTCACGCAACCGCTGGCGTTCATGCTGTTCCTGACGAGTGTGTACGCAGAGTGTAACCGCCTGCCGTTCGACTTGCCGGAGGCGGAGCAAGAGTTGGTAGGCGGCTACCACACGGAGTACTCGAACAGCATGAAACTCGGGTTGATGCTCCTGGCCGAGTACGCCCACATGATTACGACCTCGTTCTTGATGTCGATCGTGTTCCTGGGCGGCTGGGGGCTGTTCGGCCTCGAAGGTTACGTCACCGACCCGTACGCCGCGTTCGCCGTGAAGTTGCTGATCCTGTGCGGCAAGATGTCGGCATTCGTCGTGCTATTCCTCCTGGTGCGCTGGACGATCCCGCGCTTCCGCTTCGACCAACTGATGTCGCTGGCATGGAAGGTGATGATCCCGCTGTCGATCCTCAACGTCGTCGCGGCGACCCTGGTGCGGCAGTTCCACGTCACCCCCTGGGCGATGACGGCCGTGTCGCTGGTGCTGTTCGTCGGTGCCGGCCTGATCTCCGTTCGCAACGGCCCGGTGAGCAACGCCCCGCGTAAACTGAAGAAGCCGCTGCCGCCGGGGCTACAAGCCGGTGTGACGTACGCGGCGCGGTAGCATAGGACGGGAATATTAGCCGCAGAGACGCAGAGTCCGCGGAGCAAACAATGTATTGTGTTTTGGTTCTCTTTGCGTCTCTGCGGCAGAATTGCTTTTACTAAGGTGCCTTCAATGTCCACCTCCGAAAATAACGTCAAGTGGGTCGAGGAGCCGAAGTTGGGGCTGTTCGAGAACCTGTACTTGCCCATCGTCTTCGACGGCCTCAAGACGACGATTTCGCACCTGTTCACGCGGAAGGTGACGGAGTCGTACCCGGAGCAAGAGCCGACGATGGTGCCGAACTACCGCGGTGTCCACCGGCTCAACCGCGACACCGAGGGCCGCACGAAGTGCGTCGCGTGCTACATGTGCGCGACCGCCTGCCCGGCCCACTGTATCGACATTGTCGCCGCCCCCGCCCCGGCGAGTTGGGTCGGCCGGGAAAAATACCCGGAGACGTTCGTCATTGACGAATTGCGCTGCATCTACTGCGGCATGTGTGAAGAGGCGTGCCCCGTCGATGCCATCGAGTTGACGACCCTGTACGACCTGACCGGCCTGAGTCGCGAGCAGTTGATCTTCGACAAGGAGAAGCTGCTGAGCGTCTACGACCAGACGGTCGCCGCCGGCACCGACCCCGTCCGCACGCAGTCGGGCAACCTCGGCCCGGCGTCGGACACGGCGAAGGGGAAGTAGGGCAGTATGGCTCAGCGTGATACATTGTCACGGCTGACCCCGTCCCGAACCGCGGAGACTGCCGTGACGACCCAGGCGTTTCGCGAGTTGCTCTCGACACGTCCTTTCCGGCCGTTCCGACTGGTGATGTCGAGCGGCCAGTCTTACGAGGTCCGCCACCCCGAGATGGCGATGCTGACCCGCAGCGACATGCTCGTGGGCGTCGGCGAGGCGGACGACGGTGTGCCGGCGGAGTTCCGCATCTGCTCGCTGCTGCACGTCGCTACCGTCGAGCCGTTGCCTGCGGGTCAACCGACGCGGGGCTGATTTCAGTGCGTTGCCGCCGTCGGCTCCGCGTCGGGGGGCGCAGGCCGGGTACCCACAAGGGGTACCCCTACAGTTCGCCTGCGGCGGAGCCGAACACCGGCGGTTCGCCTCGCCTGGATTGGTTGAGATTTTGTGGGGGCATCCCCTTGTGGGTGCCCGGCCTGCGCTCCCTGTTGCGGAGCCGACGGCGGCCCCGTTCCTTACCTACTCCGCGGCCAAAATTCTTCCCCGCAACGCTGCGGACATCGGCCCCCCCGGCTGCTATCACTACTCCCTTGCCCACGGGCCTGCCCACGACCTCGGGGATCGGATTCGCGTGACTGCTCTGTTCGCCCTGGCCCCCGTCGGACCCCTCGCCGCCGCGCAACTGCTCGGGGCCGTGCTGCTCGGCACCGTCGGCCTCTCACTGCTGCTGCCCCGGCCGCGCGGCCGCAACGTCGCGCTGGGCGTGTTCCTCACGCTCGCCGCGGCGGTCGTCACCGTCGGCTTCGTCGCCACCAGCTTCGGCGGCAAGCTGGCCGCCGACAACCTGCCGGCGCTCGTCGAGGCGGGGCTGTTCTGGCTGTTCTCGATCACGGCACTCGTGTTCGCGGTCGTGCTGGTGGCGCAGTCGAACCCCGGCCGCGGGGCGATCGCGTTCGCGTTCGTCGTGCTGAGCACCTGCGGGCTGTTCCTGCTGCTCGCGGCCCCGTTCCTGATGGCGGCCACGGTCATCATTTACGCCGGGGCGGTGATCGTGACGTTCCTGTTCGTGCTGATGCTGTCGCACGCGAAGGGGCCGTCGGACGAGAACGACCGCAGCCGCGAGCCGCTGCTGGGGTCGCTCGCGGGGTTGGCATTCGCGGGGCTGGTCCTGCTGACGCTGCACCTGAGCGCGGGCCGCGCGGCCGACGTGTCCGAGCGGTTGCTGCCGGCCGCGGCGATTCGCCCCGAGGACAAGGCGGAGTTGCTGGTGGCGGCGGCGGAGTTGAAGGAGGCGGCCGACCCGGCGACCGAGAGGCACCGCGTCGGCGGCCTCGGCCACGCGGCCAACGCCCGGCTCACGGCGGTCGTCGGGGCCGCGGCGGGGGAGGGCAGCCACCTCGACCACCGCCGCACGATGCAGGACCGCCTCCGCTACGCCGAGACCGACGCCCGCACCGCCGACGTGATCCGCCAGGCCGACGAGCTGAAGCGGCTCAAGAAGTCCGCCAGCGACGCGCTGGAGAACGCGCTGCTCGACCGCAGCCCCGACATGGCCGCCCTGCAAGCCAAGCTGGCCGAGCTGCGCGAGAAGACGCTACTGCTCGCCGGCCGCGGCGAGTTGCCCGCGCGCAACGTCAGCGCCGTCGGCCACGCGCTCTACTCGGAGTACCTGATCGCGGTCGAACTCGCCGGGACGCTCTTGCTCGTGGCGACCATCGGGGCCGTGGCGATCGCCAGCCGCAAAGGGGTGACCGCGTGATTACCGTCTGGCACTACCTTGCTGTCGCCGCGGCGCTGTTCGGCCTCGGCCTCGTCGGCTTCCTAACGCGGCGCAACTTCATCACGATGTTCCTGTGCGCCGAGATGATGCTGCAAGGCGTCGTCTTGAACCTGCTCGCCTTCGGCAAGATGCACGGCGACCTCGGCGGGCAGGTCTTCGGCCTGTTCGTCGTCACCGTCGCCGCCTGCGAGGCGGGCTTAGCCCTCGCGCTGTTCCTGACCCTGTACCGCCGCGGCAAGACGCTCGACAGCGGGGCGTGGCAGTCGATCCGTGAGGCGAAAGTCCCGGCGAGTGTTGACACCGACCCGCTGCGGGTGGTGCGCGAGGTGCCGGACCCGATGCTGACCCCCGCCGGCCGCCGGCCCGCCCGAACCGAGGACGAAGTCCGTGTCTAACCTTGGCCCGGCCGAACTGGCCCTGCTCGCCCTGTCGTTGCCGCTGCTCGCCGCGGTCGCCGCCAGCCTGATGGGCGTGACCAAAGCGCGCGACGCCGCGCACCTGCCGGTGGTCGCCGCCTTCGCCGTCGCCGCGGCGATTGCGGGCTACGTCCTGTTCCTGGTCGGCAGCGCCCCCGGCGAAACCGTGTCGTTCGCGTCGCCGGGCGTGACGTGGTTCAAGGCTGGCGGCTTCGAGGCGACGTACTCCGTCGCCGTCGATCCGATCGCCGCGGTGATGCTGCTGACGGTCACCTTCGTGGCGACGTGGATCGCGATCTTCTCCGCCGGCTACATGCACCACGACCCCGGCTACGCCCGCTACTTCGCGATCATGAGCCTGTTCGTCTTCGCGATGTGCCTGCTCGTGCTGGCGGACAACTTCCTGCTGATGCTCGCCGGCTGGGAGGGCGTCGGCCTGTGCAGCTACTTGCTCGTCGGCTACTACTACGCCAAGCCGTCGGCCGCCGCGGCGGCCCGCAAGGCGTTCCTCGTGACGCGGCTAGGCGACGTGGGCCTCGTGCTGGGCGTCTTCTTGCTCTGGTCGATCGGCGGCTACTCGACCGACTTCACCGCCGTCTTCGAGTTCGTTTCGACGCACCCCGAGACGCACGGCCAACTCAACGTCGCCTGCCTGCTCTTGTTCTGCGGCGCGGTCGGCAAGTCGGCGCAACTGCCGCTGTTCGTCTGGCTGCCGGACGCGATGGAAGGCCCGACGCCCGTGTCCGCGCTGATCCACGCCGCGACGATGGTGACCGCCGGCGTCTACCTGCTCGCCCGCTGCTCGCCGCTGTTCGTGCTGGTGCCCGACGTGCAACTGGCCGTCACGCTCATTGGGGCCTTCACCGCCTTCGTCGCCGCGTTCATCGCGCTGGCGCAGAACGACTTGAAGCGGGTCTTGGCGTACTCGACGGTCAGCCAACTCGGCTTCATGTTCATGGCCCTGGGCACCGGCGGGCTGGTGTCGCCGGGGCTGGCCGTGACGGCGGCGCTGTTCCACCTCGTGACGCACGCCTTCTTCAAGGCGCTGCTGTTCCTCGGCTCCGGGTCGGTGATGCACGCGATGGGCAACGTCATCGACATGCGGAAGTTCGGCGGCCTACGCAATGTGATGCCGGTGACGCACCTGACGTTCCTGTGCGGCGCACTCGCGCTGTCCGGCGTCCCGATCTTCGCCGGCTTCTGGAGCAAGGACCAAATCCTCGACGTGCTGTACGGCGCGGCCGAGTCGCGCCACGGCCACCAGGCCGGCTACCTGCTCGCGCTGGCCCTGGCGCTCACGACCGCGGGGCTGACGGCGTTCTACACCTTCCGCGCCTACTTCTTGACCTTCTGGGGCACCGAGCGCGTCCCCGACGAGGCCCACGGCCACGCCCACGAGTCGCCGCGCGGCATGACCGTGCCGCTAATTGTGCTGGCCATCGGGGCGGTGTTCCTGGGCGTCGCGATCGAGCCGGTCAACCACACCTTCTCGAAGTTCGTCGGCCGCACGCCGGGGCTGCGGCTGGCCACCGAGTCGGCCCACCTGCCCGACGCCCACGCCGAGCCGCACCTGAACTTCGCGATTGCCGGCATCAGCACCGCCGTCGCGCTGCTGGGCGTGCTGATCGCCTGGCGCGTCTACGGCCGCGGCGGCCCGGAGGTCGTGCCCGGCGGCCTGGAGCCTGTGTACGCCCTGTCGCGCAACAAGCTCTACGTCGATGACATTTACTCCGCGCTGTTCGTCAAGCCGGCCGAGTTCCTCGCGGCGGCCGGCCGGCAGATCGACCTGGGCCTGGCGTCGGTCGCCCGGCTGGTGAGTTCGCTGCCCGAGATCGCCGCGGCGATCTTGCGGCCGCTGCAGAACGGCTTGGTGCAGTTCTACGCGCTCGGCATGGTGCTGGGCACGGCGGTGTTCCTGACGGCGATCGTGCTGCGCTCGACCCGCTGACCCGGACTTTGACACGCCCCACGCCGGGCCGAGGCCGACCGACTCATGGACACCTTCCAACTCATCCCGCCCGCGCTCGTGTTGGCGGCCGTCGGCGTGCCGCTGCTGGCGGCGCTGCTCGTGGCCCTGCTGGGGGCGCGCCTGGCCGGGCTGCTCGCCGCGGCGCAGCTGGCCGTCGTCATGCTGCTGGTGGTGTTCACGCTGGGGGCGGTCAACGTCCGCGGCGGCGACCGGGGGCCGCACCGCGAGGGCCTGCGCGGCTCCGCGGCCCTGACCTTCACGCCCAACTTCGTGCCCGGCGACCCGACGGCCGCCGACAACGACTTCGCCCAGACGCACGGCACGACCTGGGGCCTGCTGTCGCTCGGCCCCGTGCCCGGCCCCGGCGTCCCCGCGCCGGAGGTGCAGTTCTACCTCGGCGTGGACGGCCTGAACGTCTGGCTCGTCGCGCTCACGAGTGTCATGACCCTCGTCGCGGTGCTGATCTCGCTGGGCCGCGTCAAGGAGCGGCCCGCCGCGTACTTCGCCTGGCTGTTCGCCCTGCAAGCCGCGGTCACCGGCGCGTTCCTGTCGTTCGACATCGTGCTCTTCTACGTCTTCTTCGAGCTGACGCTGGTCCCCGCGTTCTTCCTGATCGGCAACTGGGGGCCGGGCCGCGCCCGCCGCGACGCGGCCAAGCTGTTCTTCCTGTACACGCTTTTCGGCTCGCTGTTCACGCTCGTCGGCCTGGTCGGCGTGGTGCTGGCCAACCCGACGCCGCTGCACCCGACCCCCCCGCCGCCGACCGCGCGGGACCCGAAGCCGACGGCCCGGCCGCACTACCGGGCGTTCACGGACCCCGCCGGCGAGCTGCGCCTGCCGACCGAAGGCCCGCTCACCTTCTCGATCCCGCAACTGATGCGCAACGCCTCCGCGTGGGGCAACGTCCGGTCCTTCCGCGACCGCTTCGCCGCCGACCGGCTCGCCGCCGCCGACGCCGGCCTGGCCGCCGCGACCGTCCGGCTCGCCGCCGGCCCCGCGACGCCCGACCTGAGCCTGCAAGCCGCCGTCGCCGAGGCGGCCCGCGCCGCCGCCGCCGCCGAGGCCCGCGCCGCGGCCGACGACCTCGCCCGCGGCCGCCGGCTGCAAGTCTGGCTCTTCGTGCTGCTCGTCGCCGGCTTCGCGGTCAAAACACCGATCGTGCCGTTCCACACCTGGCTGCCGACGACGTACAGCGAGGCCCCGATCG
>JAYTUC010000287.1:0-3883 GCA_043744775.1 Fimbriiglobus sp.
GATGACCATGAACCTACTACTGGCCGGCCTCTACATGCTCAGCGCGTACGGGATCGAAGCGGTCGGCAACGATGTTCAAACTCGGCAGAGGAAGATGCAAGCGTTCGCCTTGCAGGACGCCAAGGTGAAGGCGGAGTTCGACGCGACAATGGCGAGGACTGATGAGATTCGGCGGAGCGTGCAGGCATCTCAGGACCGTCATTATGAAGATGAAGCGATTCGCGCCGACTTGGCCCGGTTCAAGCCCGGCCCCGTGCGGCTGAAGCCGGTCAGGCCGTTAGTGCCGCTCCGCGAGCCGAAGAAGCCGTAACCCCCCGCCGCCCCGCCTGCCGGCCGGCACGCGGGGCGGCTCTCTTCCAGTCCAGATTGCGGACAAGCCATTAGGAGCGAGATGATGTTGAGCGTGATCCTATCGTTCTTGATTCGCTGCCTCGTCGCCGTGGCCGACGCCCAGTTCCAGAACACCGCGGCGACGCTCTACGCCGTGGCCATCGGCACGATCACGCCGAAGCAAGCGGACGAGATCAACATGATCCATGCGGCGCGACAAGCACAGCGGGTTAAATGGCAGGCGGAGCAGCAAGAATGGGACGCGAGAAACCAGCGACGCAAGGAGGAGCACACCCACTACGTCACCGTCGTCCTCCCGTACTACAAGGCGTTGCTGGACTACTCGAACTTCCGGGGCGTCCTGCTCCGCGCGAACCGGGCGGTATACTCGTCCGTCTACGAGAGGACCGGGTACAGGATCTCGCTCCCGGTCCATAGGCTGCCGGTGCTCACCGTCACCATCCCCCGGCTGAAGTAACCCCCGCCGCCCCGCCTGCCCACCCGCACGCGGGGCGTCTTCGTTTCTCGACTCACGGCACCGCGTCGCAGACCCCATTGCCCCGCCGCAGGCGAGCCGTAGGGGCACCCCTCGTGGGTGCCCTCCGCGACAACGTCGGTGTCAAGGCACCTCCGGCCCCGGCGGACTCGATGCCGGGTGCCCACGAGGGGTGCCCCTACGGCTCGCCTGCGGCGGGGCCGGACACTACGGCACCGTGACGGCCTCGCCGCCCGCGCGGCTGGCGAGCGCCTCCATCACCCCGGACGTGGCGGCGGCGTAGCGCAGGAACTGGGCGTGGCCGTCGGCGAAGAGCCAGACGCCGCCGCCGGGGTGCAGGCTCCAGAAGTGGAACCGCTGGGCGAGACTCGCGTCGTTCAGGTCGCCGGGGCGGTACGATTCCGCGGCCCCCGTCGGCGTCGAGCGCTCGCGGACGCCCAACACCACGTCGGTCGCGCCGAAGTGGGGGAACTGCCCCGCGCCGGCCCACATCCAGCCGTAGATCAGGTCGCTCGACGGCGGCCGCTCGCCGACCATCAGCGTCCCGCTCAGGCCGTCCGTCACGCCGGCAATGCGGACGCCGGAGTTGACGTAGAGCATGCCGTCCTGGCCGCCGGCTTCCTTGAACTGGCTCGACCCCGACACGCCCAGGTAGTCCGTCAGCGCGACGACGCGGTTGGTGCCGTTGAACTCGCCGTCGAGGCAAAGCAGGCCGCCGCCGCGTGGGTCGGACGGGCAAATCATCAGCTTGATGACGATGGCGTTGATGGTGTTCTCGCCGGTGGCCGGCAGGCCGGGGCGGTACTGCCACCACGGCCAGGCGGCGCGGTCGAAGAGCGCCGCCGCGGGGCCGGCCTCCAATAGCGGGGCGACGTGATACGACCAACTGAAGAAGTTGCCGTCGAGCGGCGTCGTGGCGTTGAGCATCCCGGCCGGCGGGGCGTCGCAAGCGTAGCCGTTGCACATCGCCGTCGGCTTGTTCAGCGCCGCCGGGAAGCGGTCGTGCAAGTCGTGGTAGCCGTGGAGTGCGAGGCCCTGCTGCTTGAGGCTGTTCGTGCAGGCCGTCCGAGCCGCCGCCTCGCGCACCTTCTGCACCGCCGGCAACAGCAGCGCGATCAGGATGGCGACGATGGCGATCACGACGATTAGTTCGATGAGCGAGAACGCACGCCGCGGGCCGACGGAACGCATGGCCTGCCCCTTCTCAAGGATCAGAGACCGTGAACAGGGCGATTGTCCCACGCCGCGGCGGCCGCGCCAAGGGGCGACTCGTTACTTGCCCTCGGTGTACTCCTTCAACTCCAACACGGCCTCGTTGCCCTGGATGCTGTAGGACTGCTTGACGATGCCCTTGCCGGGGACGAAGTAGTACTTGATGGCGGTCTTGGTGCCGGCGATGTCGAACTCGCCGCCATCGACCGCGACCGCCTCGAACTTGCCGGCGGGGACGGTGACCGACTCCTTGTCGTCCTTGGTCGTGAAGTCGCCCTTGACCGACTGGCCCTGGACGGTGGACTCGACGTGCCACTTGTCGCCCTTGACGGCCTTGCCGCCGGCGAGCTTGAGGATCATGACCGGCGGCTTGATGTCGGAGTTGTTGATCTTGGTGCGGACGATCCCCTCGGGCGTGACGCTGAGGACCTCGGAGGCGACGACCTTGCCGTTGACTTCGGTCTCGATCTTCGCGCCGTCCTTGTCGGCGGAGGCGACCTTGACCGTGACGATCGCCTCGCCGACCTTGTAGACCCACTTCGCGCCGACCTTCATCGGGAAGTAGTCGCCGGTCGCGGCCGGGGCGGCCGCCGGGGCCACCGGGGGGGTCGCCGGCGGCTGCGGCGAAGCGGCGGGCGCGGCAGGCGGGGCCTGGGCGACGATCGACGTGGAGGCGAGCAGAAAGAGCGCGCCGCCGAGGAGCCGGGCCGTGTACCGCATCAGACATCTCCGAACGACAAGGGGGAACCGATAGTATCCTACGAACCGCCGCCCGCCGGGCGACGGGGGGTTTCAGCGCTACTACGCCGCCCGGCCGACTTCCGTTCGCGGCGCGTCACTGGAGGATTGCCGTGCAACGAATCGTCGTGGTGGACTCGCACACCGCCGGGGAGCCGACGCGGGTCGTGCTCGGCGGCGGGCCGGACCTCGGGGCCGGCAGCCTGCGCGAGCGGGCGGCGCGCTGCGGCCCCGCGTTCGACCGCTTCCGCTCCGCCGTCGTCAACGAGCCGCGCGGCTCGGACGTGCTCGTCGGCGCGCTCGTGTGCGAACCCGTCAACCCGGCGGCGGCGTGCGGGGTCGTCTTCTTCAACAACGTCGGCTTGCTCGGCATGTGCGGCCACGGCACGATCGGCCTCGTCACGACACTCGCCCACCTCGGCCGGCTGGGCGTCGGCGTCCACGCGATCGAGACTCCCGTCGGCGACGTGACCGCGACCCTGCACCCCGACGGCCGCGTCAGCGTCGTGAACGTCTTGAGCGAGCGCTATGCCGCCGGCGTGAGCGTCGAGGTGCCGGGCTACGGCCGCGTGACCGGAGACATCGCGTGGGGCGGCAACTGGTTCTACATCGTCGGCGGGCACGGCGAGAGCCTGACGCGGCCGAACGCCGCCCGGCTGATGGCGTTCACGACGGCGATCCGCGCCGCACTCGAATCCGCGGGGGTAACCGGCCGCGGCGGGGCGGCGATCGACCACGTTGAACTCGTCGGCCCGCCGCTCGACGCGGCGAACGACGGCCGCAACTTCGTGCTGTGCCCCGGCGGCGCGTACGACCGCAGCCCGTGCGGCACCGGCACGAGTGCGAAGCTCGCCTGCCTGGCGGCGGCCGGGCTGCTGGAGCCGGGCAAGGTCTGGCGGCAGGAGGGCGTGCTGGGCACGGTCTTCGAGGCGACTTACGAGTGGGAGGGGTCGTCGGTCCGGCCGACGGTCACCGGCCGCGCCCACGTCACCGCCGAGGCGACGCTGCTGCTCGACCCCGCCGACCCGTTCGCTGAGGGATTCTGAAACGACCGGCGAGCCGGAAGCGTCAGCGCCCGGAGTCCTTGACGCGCAAGCTCCGGGCGCT
>JAYTUC010000288.1:0-46655 GCA_043744775.1 Fimbriiglobus sp.
GTGGTCGGTGTGGCGGAGGCGGCACCAGCACCGGGCGCGGGCTTGCCACTACAAGGCGCGCGGGGCGAGAGCACCCAACGGGTAATTACGGCTGTAGGACTAAGCGCTCCTGTGGCGAAACCCACCCGGCAAGGGGAGCGGGCCGACCCTGTTAGGCCTGGAACCCGCCAGCTGACGCAAGCGGCTCGCCTGGCCGGGCCGCGAAGCGCGTCGCCGGGGATTCACCCCGCCGGGTACGGCACGCTCGGCCAGGTCGAGGATCATGGAGTCGTCCGTCACGATTCACCCCGCCGGGTACGGCACGCTCACCGCCGTGTCGGGCGTGACCCCCTCGACAGTCCGCCGCGCGCCGTCGGGCCACTGCACGCTCAGCCCGGTCAGGGTCGCGCCGCGGCCGAGGCCGAAGTGCGCCACCGGCTCGCGGGCGCGGCCGTAGCCGGTGCCGGGGTCGAGCACGCGCAACATCGTCCGGGCCACGCCGTTGACGGTCGCGCGGAGCCGCACACTCGCGCCGTAGGCGGGGCCGCCGTGCGGCGACTTCACCGCGACGCGCAAGCATCCGCCGGCCACGGGGGCCGCGTAGAGCCGGTTGCCCAGCGCGACTTCGAGCCGGCCGTCGCCATCAACATCGGCGACGTAAAGGCGTCCCGGTCGGGCCGCCAACTCACCGGCGTCGAGGAGGCGGCCCTCGGGCAGCCGGAACAGCCGCACCTCGCCGTCGAGCAGCACCAGCAGTTCCTCGTGGCCGTCGTTGTCGAAGTCGCCCGCGGCGAGCGACCGCACCTCGCCCGGCCACGCGAACGCCGGGGAGGCGTCGTCGCGGAAGGTGCCATCGACGCCGCGCACGAGCCAGCGGTGCGGCCCGGCCAGGCCGGGGGCGACCAGGTCGAGCCGGCCGTCCTCGTCGAGGTCGATGGGCAAGACGCCGCGGGCCAAGTCGCCGAAGTGGTGCAGGCCGAACTCGGCCCCGGCGGCGTTGAACGACCCGTCGGCGCGGCACGCCTCCAGCCCCAGGCAGCCCGCCGGCATCGCCACCAGCCGGTCGAGGCGGTGCGACACCATCGGCCCGACGGCCAAGACGTTCGCGGCGGTCACGAGTTGGTAGCGCCCCGTGCCGCGCGGGTCGCTGAGCATCGGCGACGGCTCGCGCGCCGGCCGGCCGGGGAGTTCGACGAACATCGGCGGAACCCCGCGCTCAGATCAGGCCGTCGGTCGGGCTGCTCGCCGTGGCGTAGAGCCGCTTGGGGATGCGGCCGGCGAGGTACGCCAGCCGACCCGCCTCGGTGGCCAACCGCATCGCGTGGGCCATGCGCAACGGGTCCTTGGCTGACGCGATCGCGGTGTTCAAAAGCACGCCGTCGCAGCCAAGTTCCATCGCCAGCGCCACGTCCGACGCGGTGCCGACGCCGGCGTCGATGATGACAGGGTAGTCGGGGTCGCCGTCCTTGAGGTACTCCAAAATGATGCGGATGTTGTTGGGGTTGAGCACACCTTGGCCGCTGCCGATGGGGCTACCGGCCGGCATCACGCTCGCCGCCCCGGCCGCCTTCAGGCGTCGCGCCAACGCCGGGTCGTCCGACGTGTAGGCGAGTACCCGGAAGCCCATGCCGACGAGCTGTTCGGTGGCCTTGAGCGTGTCCACCGGGTCCGGCAACAGGGTTCGCTTATCGACAAGGCACTCGAGTTTGACCCAGTCCTGGCCGGGGTTGTCGAGGCCACTGAGGAGTTCGCGGGCTAAGACGGCGTGCCGCACCGCGTCCTCGGCGCTGAAGCAGCCGGCGGTGTTGGGCAGGACCGTCAGGTGCTTCAAGTCGAGATAATCGAGCAGGCTCTTGCCCTCGTGGTCGATCAGGCGCTCGCGGCGCACGGCGACCGTCGTGACCTCGCAGCCGCTCGCGGCGAGGCAGTCGCGCATGAGCTGCGGCGACGCGTACTTGCCGGTGCCGGTGAACAGCCTTGAGGCGAAACGGAACGGCCCGACGACGAGCGGCGTGTCGGCCGGCGGTTGCCCGCCGCCGACGAGCGTGACGACCTCGACGACATCGCCCGGCTTGAGGGCGTAGGCGGCGTGCTCGGCGCGGGGCACCAGCGCCCGGTTGACTTCGACGGCGACGGCCCGCGGGTCGGTGCCGAGGTCGCGGATGAGGTCAGCGAGCGTCGCCCCGGCGGGGGACTCGCGGGGGCTGCCGTTGAGGGTGTATGTCAGCGTCATGCCGTCATGATACGCAAAATCGGCGCGGAATTGCAGTGGCCGTGGCAGTGTACGGGTGACTATGTTGTTGCCAACGCCCGAACGTCGGGACGACGGCACGACACCGAGGGTGGGCGATGTTCGCGGCAGTGACGTTCGGGTTCATCGGCCCGCTGATCGACGCGATCGACTGGGGCAAACTGGCGGGCAGTTTCGTCGTCCTCGCCGCGGTGCCGGTGCTGTACGCGATCGCGCGGGGCTTGGCGAAGCACGGCGTCCGGACGGAACTCGACAACTTGCGGGCCAAATCGCAGAACGCGGCGGACGCCCTGCGCAACGCCGAGGCGACGATCGCGGCCGACAAGATCGACGTGGCGACGCGCAACCAGACCATCGCCTTCCACGAGCAGACGATCACGCAGCAACTGGCCGAGTCGAAGCAGAAGCAGTCCGAGCTCGACAAGGTGTTCGCCGCCGGCCAGAAGCTGTACCGCGAAGTCATCCCGCTGCGGCTGGTGCGGGCGGAGCACGAGCGCCTCAAGGCGCTCCGCGCGGCCGGCCAGGCCCGCATCCGGGAACTCGAAGACGGGATGCTCACGGCCGACGGCAGCTTGTCGGCGTTGCGGGACGAACTCGCACGCCGCGAAAAGCTTTTGGATCAGGGCGAGCGGCGGATGAGCAAAGCCCGCCGGCTGCGCGGATACCTCCTCCAGGCGAAGGCGCTCCAGGCCCGGCCGAAGTTCCGCCCGATCGAGGACCGCAAGCGGGCGATCATCTCGGTGCTGAACCTCAAGGGCGGCGTCGGCAAGACGACGCTGACCGCGCACCTCGGCGCGGCACTCGCGCGCAAGGGCTACCGCGTACTCTTGGTGGACCTCGACCTGCAAGGCTCGCTGACCGGCTTGATGCTGCCTCCTGAACTGATCAACTACCAGTTCAAGGGCAAGAAGTTGATGCAGGACTACCTGCTCAACGCCTCGACGCGACCGGTGGCAACGCCCACGCCGGAAGGCCCGGAGGACTTGAGCCTGGGCCAGTACGTCGTGCCGGTGCCGCTGGCGATGCCGGTGCCCGGCGCGGGCGGCCGGGCGGGGTCGCTGAGCATCGTGCCGGCGTCGGACGACTTGGCGTACGCGGAGCTGAACCTGACGCTCGGGTGGCTGCTCCGGCAGGGGGAGCGCGACGCGCGGTTCCTGTTGCGCAAGGCGCTGCACATGAAGGGGGCGAACAGGGCCTTCGACATCGTGCTGCTCGACTGCCCGCCGCTGCTGAACATCTCGTGCGTCAACGCCCTGGCCGCGAGCGACTACCTGCTCATCCCGACGCTGCTGAGCAACAAGGCCGTCGAGCGGGTGCCCGCGCTGCTCAAGGCGGTCGGCCGGCCGGAGTTCGTGACGCACGTCAACCCGCACCTCAAGGTGATGGGCGTCGTGGCGAACCGGACGCGGGTCGCCCAACCGACGGGCAACGAGGCCGTGTTGTGGAACAGGTTGCCGGACTTAATTCGGTCGGTGCGGCACACGCCCACTAAAATGTTCGAGTCGATCGTCGGCCAAGACGCCGCGATCTCGGCCAACGAGCTGCAGTTCGACCACCCCAGGCCGGGGAGCCGGTCGGACTTGATGTTCACTAGCCTCGTCAACGAGCTTGAAGGGGAGCTTCCCGATGCGTGTCGCAGAGTTTAGCCAGTTGGTCCACCGCGTCGCCGAGCAGCCCGGCCCCGCCACGCCCGCCGTCGATGTCCTGGGCCGGATCGAGGCGTTCCTGAAGCCTTACCTGGACCTGACGCTCGAAGCGTTCGCGGAACTGCTGGCGAAGGTGAAGCGGCCCGCCCCCCCCCGCGGCAAGTCCCCAGCGCAGAAGGAAGCCGAGGCCCACAAGAAGGCCGCCGCGGTCGAGGCGAAGCGGGTCAAGGCGGAGGCGGCCGCCGACACGAAACGTGAAGCGGCGACGGCCAAGGCCAGAGTCGCGGACGAGAAGAAGGCCAAGGCCGTCGCGGCAGCCGCCGAGAAGGCGCGGCTCGCCAAGGAGAAGGCCGACAAGAAGGCCGCACTCCCGGAGTTGACGTTCGCGGAGCAACAGGCCGCGATGGCGGTCGCGGCGGGGGTGCGAACCTTGCTCGACAGCTTTTACGGCGGCGGCGTCCCCAAGGCCAAAGTCGATGCCGGGTTGGCCCCGCTCAAGCCGCTGGGTAAGCCTCAGCTCCTGCACGTCGCCCGACTACTCGCCACCGACACCGGGCTGAGCGTGCGGTCCTCGAAGCCCGCCATTACGAAGGCGATCGAGTCCCTCGTGATGCACGTCTGGAAGACGAGCGACAACGTCAACCACTGAGCGGGCCCGCCGCTCGCCGCGCCTGCGACGGAGCCGCCGACACGTCTCTCTCTCACCGCTTCGCCCCGACGCGCTCCAGCAGGGTCCGCCCCGGCTCGGTCGTCGTGACCCAGTCGTCGCCGGTCCGCACGTCCACGCGGAAGGTGGTGCCGTCGGTTGTCGAGGCCGCCAGGGCGCGGACGCCGGCGAGTCTCACCGGCAGGTCGGGCTGCTTCAGGGCGAGCGCCGCGAAGGTCACGCTCGGCAACTTCGCCCAGTCCTCGGGGCCGGCCGCCAGCGCGGCCGTCGCGCCGGCCGGCCACTTCGCCAGCGACTCGCGCAGGCCGGCGGTCAGGTGATCGCGGCCGGGGGTCGGCGGCCGGTCGATGTCGCGCGCCTCGAGCGCGAGCAGGTACGTCATCGGGTCCACGACGCGCAGCGCCACCGGCAGGCCATTGACGGTCGCCTTGTAACGCGGGTCGCCGGCGAACCGGGGGTCGCGCTGGGCGTTGAAGCCGGTCAGGATGCGCCGCGTGTCCGCCGGGATTTCGCGCAGGCTCAGCACGACGACCGCGCGGGGGATCGGGTTGTCCGGCAGCAGCGTGAGGCCGACGACGAGCGACCGCACCTGCCCCGGCTTGACGCCGATCTTGTCGAGCGTGTCGGTGACCGTTTTGGGCGGCACCCCCAGGTTTTGCAGCGAATTCGTGAGGTCGTCGGGGCCGTCGCCCGGTTGGAGGCTCAGGACCGCGTTGACCTCCGGCGGCAGGAAGCCGAGGTCGCGGTCGAGCCGACGCGCCGCCACGGCGGCCGGCGTCTCGGCCTCCGCCGCGAGCACCACGTCGCGCGGCCCGCGGTTAGTCTTGCCGTTGAAGATGGCGTAAATCCCCAGCCCGAACACCGCGACGAACATCGTGACGGCAATCAACGCCGGCGCGACGAACGGCCGGAAGCTCGACGCGGGCGGCTCCGGCGCGGCCGGGGGGGGGCCATCGGAGGCGTGGGCGGCGGTCGCCACGAAGCCCTCGCCGCAGCGCGGGCAGACGGTCCGGCCCCCGGCGTTGGCCAACCGGGGCGGGGCGAACTCGTAGGAGCAGAAAGAGCACATCAGCCGGGCCGTCATGGCGGGGGTCTCCGGGGGCGGTTCGGGGCCGGTGTGGCGGCTCAAGGGTGCGATCAGGAAGGGCAGGCCGGGCACCCACAAGGGGATGCCCCGACGAGAATTCCGCCGCAGCGGCTTTCGGCTCCGCCGCAGGCGAACGGTAGGGGCGCCCCTCGTGGGTGCCCGGCCTGCGCCGCCGGTCGCGCAGCCGGCGACAACCTCTCTAAAGCGTCGGCGGCTTGTCGTCGTCCTCGTCGTCATTCCCTTGGAGCGCCTTCAGCAGGCGGTCCATACCGCCCAACGGCAGGCGACCCTTGGCGGCGACCGGGCGGGCGGCCACCGGCGGCGGGGGCGGCGGCGGCACCAGCGGCGGCGCGGTGACGAAGGCCGGCTCGCGGCCGAGGATCAGGTCGATCACCCAGCAGCCCCGCGCGTGCGCCGGGCCGTCCGGGGCGTGGGCCTCGGTCCCCCGGCAGTGCCGCAGCACCGCCTCCTCGTCGCAGTCGGCGTCGAGCAGTGCGTCGGCCAGGCTCGGCATCCGGTCGTAGGCCCGCGCCTCCTCGATCGCCTTCGCCAACTCGACGACGGCCTCGGTGCGCCACTCCGGCAGCATGCGGTACGGCTTGAACGGGTTGCCGGCGATGTCGAGCAGGTAGCGCGCGACGGCCTTGCGGTCGGCCCGCTGCTTGGCCTCCTCGAGGTCGCCGACCTTCACGGCCAGGCTCTCCTCCTCCTTGGTGACCTTCTCCAACGACGCGGCGTAGCGGACGTTGACGCTCTTGCCGTTGTCGAGGTCGGCCGCCGTGCCCCCGGCGGCCATCAGCTTCAGCGCCGCGGCGGCGTGCAGGCTCGCGGCCGTGCGGATGCGGCCCGCCTCGACGACGCAGCGGCGCACGCCGTCGAGTTGGTCCTCGCCGGGGGGCAACTCGGTAAGCAACGACACGACGCCCGCGGCGTGCAGCGCCGCCTCGCCGGCCTGCTCGACGCTCAGCCCGGCGTACCGCGACGCGGCCTGGAACAGCGGCACGGCGGCGTTGACCTTGCGCTCGTCGGTGTGGACGAAGCTGTCGGGGTCGGCGTCGGGGTCGGCCGCGCGGACGATGGCGTGCTGCGCGGCGCGGGCCAGCTCAGGGGCCGCCGCGCGGGCCGCGGCGTGCCGCGCCGCGAGTTCGGCGAGGGCGTCGGGTTCGTGGGCCTCCCCGGCGTGCTGCTCGCACCACTTCAGGGCGTCGCGCAGGTCGCCCTCGGGGATGGTGTCCCAGACGCGCCGGCCCACCGCGCAGGCGAGCAGGTGCCATTGACGGTCGGAGAGCCGGTCGCCGACGAGGGCCAGCATCGCCTCGGCGTCCCGGCTGGTGAGCCACTCGGCTTCGGTCATGGTTCGTCGCCTCGGCTGGCGCAAGGGGTCGGGGCCGCGTTATTCTACTCATAGGCCGCGGTTGCGCCGCCGGCCCTTACAATTACCCGCATGACGCCGGCCCCCCGCGACCCCTCGACTTGCGACGCGCTGTTGGCACGCTGGGACGCGCGCTGGAAACTCGCCGGCGTGCTCGTCCTGAGCGTCGGCGCGTCGCTGCTCGAAACCCCCGCCCCCCTCGCGGCCTTGCTGACGCTGACGGTCGCGCTGGCCGTCGTCGCCGGGCGCGTGCCGGTGGGTGTCGTCGTCGGCCGCGTGCTGCTGCTGGCGCTGCCGGTCGCCCCACTCTTGGTGGTGCTGCCGCTCGCGGACGGCCGGCGCGGACTTGTCGTCGGCGCGACGGTCTTGCTGCGGCTCGCGGCGGTCGGCGTGGCGGCGTTGACCCTGGTCCGCACGACCGGCTTCCCGACGCTGCTGGCGGCGGCCCAGGCGTTGCGCGTCCCCGGCGTGTTGGTGCAGATCGCGCAGGCCGCCTACCGCTACAGCTTCGTGCTGGCCAGCGAGGCCCGGCGGACGCGCGTCGCCCTACGCGTCCGCGGCTTCCGCATGCGCTCGAACGTGCGGACGTACCAGACGGTCGGCTACTGCGTCGGCGGACTCCTGGTGCGCAGCGCCGACCGGGCGGAGACGGTCGCCGCGGCGATGCGGGCGCGCGGCTTCGATGGCACCTTCCGCACGACGACGACGTTCCGCACCCGGCCCGCCGACGTTCTCGGCTTCGCGCTGTGCCTGGTGGCGGTCGCGGGGCTGGTCGCCTGGGACCGGGGGGTCGCCGGCGATGAGTGACGCCCTCGTCGCCCGCGGCTTGACACACGCCTACGCCGACGGCCGCGTCGCCTTGCACCCGATGACGTTCACGGTGCGGGCCGGCGAGCGCGTGGCGCTGGTCGGCCCCAACGGCGCGGGCAAGACGACGCTGTTCTTGCGCGTCGCCGGGGTGCTACAGGGCAAGCCGGGGCAACTCACGCTCGCCGGCCTCGACCCCGCGTTGCCGGCCCACCGCGCGGCGCTACCGGGCAAGGTGGGTATTGTCTTCCAGAACCCCGACGATCAACTTTTTGCCCCGACCTTGCGCGAAGACGTGGCCTTCGGCCCCTTGAACCTGGGATCGACCCCGGCCGAAGCGGTCGCGCTCGCCGAGGAGACGCTGTCGCGCGTCGGCCTGCCGGGCGCGGGCGACCGCACGCCGCACAAGCTCTCCGGCGGTGAGAAGCGCCGCGCCGCGCTCGCCGGTGTCCTGGCGATGCGGCCCGAGGTGATGCTGCTCGACGAGCCGTCGATGTACCTCGACCCGCGCGGCCGCCGCGAGTTGATCGGCCTCTTGAACGGCCTGCCGGGGACGATGGTGGTCGCCACGCACGACCTGCGCTTCGCGGCCGAAACGTGTCAGCGCGTGCTGATCCTGGACGCCGGCCACCTCGTCGCCGACGGCCCGACGGCCACGCTCTTCGGCAACGCCGCGCTGCTCGACCGGCACGGGCTGGAGACGGTTTAAAGGCGAGCCGGAAGCGTGAGCGCCCGGAGGTCTTCACGTCAACGGCGAGTGAAGACCTCCGGGCGCTCACGCTTCCGGCTCGCCGGTCGGGCAACAATCCCGACGAATAAGTGAAGCGTTCGCCGCCGGCGACGCCCTAATGGGGTATGCCACGCGACCCCCTCTCGACGTTCTTCGCCCGCCTGCGGCCCCCGCCCGGCCTCGGCGGCGACGCCGCGACCGACGCCGACCTGCTGCGCCGCTGGATGGAGGCCCGCGACCCGGCCGCGCTGGAACTGCTCGTGTGGCGGCACGGGGCGCTCGTCCTGGGCACCTGCCGGCGGGTCTGCCGGCGCGAGGCCGACGCCGAGGACGCCTTCCAGGCGACCTTCCTGCTGCTCGCCCGGTCCGCGGGACAAGTGCGGTCGTCGCTGCCCGGCTGGCTGCACCGCGCCGCCGCCCACGCGGCCGTGCGGGCGAGTCGCCGCCCGCGGGAAGTGCCTCTCGGCACCGACGTGCCGGCGGCGGCGAACGTCGCGCCGGACGCCGACGAGCTGGCGCAACTCGACGCGGCCGTGAACGGGCTGGGCGAGCGGCACCGCCGGGTCGTCGTGCTCTGCTACCTGCAAGGCCACACGGCTGAGGCCGCGGCCGCCGCCCTGGGTGTGCCCGTCGGCACCGTCCACTCGCGCCTCTCGACCGCCCGCGGCCGCCTGGCGGCGAGCCTAACCCGCCGCGGCGTCGCCCTCCCGGCCACGCTGGCCCTGACGCCCTTGAGCTTCGACCGCGTCTCCGCCTGCGTGGCGGCGACGCTCGACCCCCGCGCGGCCGCGCCCGCCGCCGCGATTGCCCACGGAGTCCTCGCCATGATCCGCCTCAAGGTTGCCGCGCTGGCCCTGGCCCTCGTCGGCGTCGCCGCGACCGGCACCGGTGTATCCCTCACGCTGCACGCCGGCCAGCCGGAGCCGCCGCCCGCCCCGGTGCCTGAGAAAGCCGTGCCAGTGCCACAGGCGCAGCCAGCGCCGGAGCCGGCCTGGATGACCGCCTTCCGCAAGGGGTACGACCTGAAACAGGGCGAGTACGTCAAGCGGGTCGGCCCGCCGTACAGCGAGGATCGCAAGGAGTACATGTACCACGTCTGGTACAAGACCAAGCAGACGCCCGAGGAGGAAGCCGAGACGCGGGAGGACTTGGACCGCAAGAAGCTCTTCCTGGCCCTGTTCCTGGATTTCGACGGCCGCCAACTCACCCGGCGGACTGCCATGTCCTCGACCGGGTACGCCCGTCTGGCAGAGGTCGCGAAGGCCGGGAAGATGTTGAACGTGTGGGACGCGGTCACGCTCGTGACCGGGAGGGATTCCCCCGAGGTCGTGATCGACCCGGAGTCGAGCGACCACCCGCTCCTGTCGGTCAAGGAGACTGTCGTCGAAAGCGTCGTGATCCGCGGGACGCCGTCCCTGACGGGGGACTTCGTCACCCGCAAGGACGCCCCGCTCGACAAGCTGGTCCCGCAACTCGAAAAGATTCTGCGGGAGGAGTGCGAGTTGGACGTGCGGCTGACGCTCAAGCGCGAGGAGAAGACGGTGTACGTGGTCAGCGGGGCGTTCAAGCCCAGCCCACCCGCCTGGCGAACGAAAGGGCAGTTCGACGTGTACGCCACCGAAGAGGGGTTGAACAAGGAGTACGACCACTTCGACCCGAACGGTCATGCCTCGAAGGAGAAGTACGCCACAGTGGTATCGAGCCAGTCCTCCGGCACCCCGGCCGACTTCGTCCGGGCCGTCGGCTCTCGGCTCCAGACGAGGATCGTGTGGGACACGCCGCTGCCCTCGAAGCCCCGGATGTCGTGGATCAACCACACCCTGCGCGACCCGACCGAGGAGCAGGCGGCGGAGGACCGCGACTTGGAGAAGGTGCTGACTCACGTGACCGCGCAGACCGGCCTCGTGTTCAAGAAGAAGGTGCGGATGGTGGAAGTGCTGTACTTGAGCGTGCCAGAAGCGAAGTGACCGCTGCGGCGAGCCGGAAAGCGTCAGCGCCCGGAGTTCTGGACGCGAAAAACTCCGGGCGCTGACGCTTCCGGCTCGCCAAATCGCTCACGCCACCGTCGCCACCGCGTCGCCCGGCAGCGACTTACCGCGGGCCGTCAGCAGGCGCTTCAGGCTGTCGGCGTTCAGGCTCGGCTCATCGACGAGCAGGCTCGCCATCTCGGTCAGGATGTAGCCGTCGATGTCGTCGCCGGTCCAGCCGGCGACGACCAGTTGCTCGCTGATCGCCTTCAACGCCCCGTCGCGCAACTTGTCGGTCTGCCGGGAAGTCGTGCCCTCGTGGACGCCCAGCAGCGACGCGACTTCGCGCTGCGACAGCCGGTAACGCCAGCGCAGCCCCAGCAGCAGGCGCTCGGCGTCGGGCAGGTCGCGCAGCCACTGCCGCGCGGCGTCGCAAAACACCTCGTGCCACCGGGTTTCGGTCGGCGTCGCCGTCGGCATCGGCTGGGCGATGTCGTCGTCGGGCAGGCTCGTCACGCCGTGGTGCGACCGCAGCTCGGAGAGGTGCCGGTTCTGGAAGACGCGGATCAGCCACGGGGCGAGCGGCCGCTGGCCGTCGTACCGCGCCAGCACCGGCGTGCCGCCGTCGCGCTCCGGGGCGATGAGCACACTCCAGAACTCGCCGACGCTCGACTCCTGGCGCTCGTCGTCGCGCGGGTAGAGCCGGCAGGCCCTGGCCCGCAGGGCATCGACGAGCAAGCAATCCGAGCGGCCGGTGCGGGCGGCGAAGAGCATCTCCCACGCGGCGTTCTGGTTCGTCAGGCACCCCACCGCGACCAGCCAATCGAGCACGTACAGGGCGTCGAGGTAGGTTTCCCACGTCAACGGCGTCGGGCTTTTCGCGGCCGAGAGGGCAAACGTGCGGGCCAGGTGCGTTCGGAAACCGGACTGCGTCAAAGCGATCGCCGGCAGTTGCAGCCGCGCGAAGTGGAACAGCAGCGTCACCCGGCCCTCGGGCAGGAGGGGCGGGGGCGGCGCGGGTTCGGCGGCGAGGGTTGGGCCGGCCGGGGCCATCGGGGGTCCGTCCGGGGGTTATTGGGGCGTGAAGACCAACACTTGCAGGCACGACGGCGGTAGCGCCTCTTTCTCCGACGGCGGCGGGGGTGCAACCCCCAGGCCGAGCGCGGTCATTTTACGGCGTGTCACCCAGCCTAACTTGTGGACCCCGTGCGACTTCAAGTGCGCGAGCGCGACCTCGGCCTGTTGGCGCGTCAACTCGACCGCCGACGCCGGCGTCTGCGACTTGCCCGCCGGGTCGGAGAAGGCGGCCACGACGACTTCGGCCTTGTCGTTCGTCAGCCGCGACAGCCACGCCGCGGCCCCGTCGAGGTGGTGCTTGCCGCCGACGGTGAGCAGTGCCGTGCCCGGCTCGAACAGGTCGTCGGCGTTGTAGGACAGCGCCTCGCGCCGCCACGCCGGGCGGACGATCAGCGCGGCCGCGTCCTCGACGTAACTGCGGATCAGCGGCATCTTCGCGATGGCGTCGGTCCCCTGGCGCACGCTCTTGAGCGTCGCCCGACCGTCCTCGACGAACTGCGTCACGTTGTTGACCTCCCGCCGCGAGTCTTTGGCGAGGCCCTTCAAGTCCTGGTAAAGCTCGTCGTCGCGCACCAGCCGCGCGAGGGTGCCGTTGCCGGTGCGCACCTCGCGCAGCAGCGCTGACGCCTCGTCGGCGGCCGCGCCGAACTTGGCCGCCGACGCGCCCAAGTCGGGCGACTCGGTCGCGCGCAGGTGGCGCTCGGTCAGCGGCCCCGCGGCCGGGCTGCCGGGGTTCACGGCGACGACCTTGGCACTCAGCAGGCCCGTCGAGTGCAGCGACGCGGAGGCGTCGGCGTACAGGCGGCCGGCGTACTTGGCGTCGAGCTTCAGCCGCAACGTGACGACCGCACCGGGGCCGTCGCCGGCGGGGTAGTCGATGGCGACGACCTGCCCGGCGTTGACGCCGCGGATGCGCACCGCCGTGCCGGGGGCCACGTCGTGGACCTCCGCGAAGCCGACGCTCACGTCGAACGTCTGGGCGAACAGCCCTTGGTGCGAGCCGATGCGCCACAGCGACGCCGAGGCGAGTGCCAGCGTCACCAGCACAACTAACCCGAGGAGCGCCGCCTGCCGGCGCGTCAACCCTTGCGACATCTCACGACCTCCTCCGAACCGGGACCCGCCCCCGGTGGTACTTCGCGTCAGGAGGCCATCGCTTTTTGGAATGCCGCCACGCCGACGCCGGGGGTCACGGGGAAGCCGACTTCTAGCAAGATCAGTTCCAACGACGCGACGGCCCCGAGTACGTCGAAGGCGTCGGTGTAGCCCATGTGGCTGAGCCGCCAGATGGTGCCCTTCATCGCGTCCTGGCCGTCGGCGAGCTTGTAGCCGTGCGTCTTCTCCATCTTCTTGAGCACCGCCGACCCGTCAACGCCGGCCGGGACTTTGATGACGGTGAGGCCGCTGTTGGGGCGGACGGGGAAGAGTTCGAGGCCCATCGCGGCGACCGCGGCGCGGCAGGCGGCGGCCATCTTGGCGTGGCGCGCCCAGAGGTTCTCGATGCCCTCGGCGCGGATTCGTTTGAGGCTGAGCCGCTGGGCCTTGATGAGCGTGTTGGCCGGCGTGAAGGGGGTGTCGCTCTCGAGGATCGCCTTCTTGTAGCGGCGCAAGTCGAGGTAGAAGCTGCGCGGCGGGACGGACTCGATCTTCTTCCACGCCTTGTCACTCACACTCACGAAGGCGAGGCCCGGCGGGAGCATCAGGGCCTTTTGCGACCCCGTAACGACGATGTCGAGTTTCCAGTCATCGACGCGGCACTCCATCGCGCCGAGGCCACTGATGCCGTCCACGATGAGGATAGCATTGGTCTGGGCTACCAGCTTGCCGAACGCTTCGAGGTCGTGGCCGACGCCGGTACTCGTCTCGCTCAGCGTCGCGCAGACGGCCACGGCGTCGGGGTTGGCGGCGAGCGCAGCACTCAGCATGTCGGGCGTGACGACCTGGCCGTAGGGCACTTCGACGACGGCGGTGTTGGCCCCGTAGACCTTGAGGATGTTCTTCCAGCGCTCGCCCCAGCGGCCGGCGGTGAGCAGGATGACCTTGTCGCCGGGGGCGATCGCGGTGTTGATGGCCGCGTCCATGCCGCCGGTGCCCGACGCGGTGAGCGTGAGGACGGGGTTGGTCGTCTGGAAGACGTACTTGAGGTCTTCGGTCATCTCGGCGAGGATGGCCTTCGACTCGGCGGAGCGGTGGTACGTGACCGGCTTCGCCAGCTCCAGCAGCGTCTCTTCGGGGACGGGGGTGGGGCCGGGGGTGAAGAGGCGCGGCTTCATACAAGCGGTTCCTGACGGGGGGCGACGGGGCGACACCATTCTAGCAACTCGACCCCGCGGGCCGTACTCGGGTGCGCGGCGCGAACCAAAAACTCCGCCGGGGTGTCGGGCGGCGCGACCGCGTACCATAGCCGTACCGACCGCACCCGCCGAGGGCGACGACGATGGCGACCGACCCCGCGACCGACGCCCCGCCGCCGCCGTCGAAGCCGGCCTTCCTGCGCCGCGTGCGCATCCGCAACTACAAGAGCATCGCGTTCTGCGACGTGGCGCTCGAGCCGCTGACGATCCTGGTCGGCCGCAACGCGACCGGCAAGAGCAACTTCCTCGACGCCCTGGGCTTCCTGCGCGACGTGGTCGTGAAGGGCGTCCGCGAGGCCGTCCATGACCACGGCGGCCGCGACGCGGTGCTGTGCCGGTCGGCGGAGACGCCATCAGTCACGATTGAAGTAGAAACGTCTCACGAAGCCAAAAATGGCGACTCATCTTGGGGGGCAACGTTTGCGATCGAAATTGGAATACCTGAAGATGCTGTACCACGCGTAATTAGCGAGCGGCTCGTCCTGCGCGATGCGAAGCGTAGCAAAATTCCAGGGTACAAAACTAGTCGGGGGTACATAGAATGGGACATTGGCAATAATCCTCCGCTTAATATCGAACAAATAGTTGCTGGCAAATTGCTCCTTAACATCTGCCAGCCCATTTGGCCTTGCAACGAATTTGTAGACAGCATTGAAAATGTATTGGCCTACGACTTCAGTCCAGATTCAATGCGTCGCTTGCAGTCCCCTACACCCGGCGAGTTTCTGAAGCATAACGGCTCGAACCTGTCGAGTGTGTACAGATCGACGCTGGCGGCCGACCCGGCAGCGGCGAAGCGGGCCGCGCGCTACCTCAATGCGGTCGCGCACTCGGTCGAGTTCGCGGGCGTCCTCCCGGCCGGCGGCTACGAGATCATGGAGTTCGACACGTCCGGCAACGTCGATGACTGGAACGGCCCGCTGCGCAAACCCGATCGCTTCCCGGCCGCGAGCATGTCCGACGGGACTCTGCGGGCGTTCGCCGCGGTGATGGCGGCATTCCAGACGGTGAACCCCTACGGGTCGCCGAGCCTCGTCTGCATCGAGGAGCCGGAGACGGGGCTGCACCCCGCAGCGATGCGGGCGCTGGTCGCCGCGTTCGACGAGGCGACGTTACGCACGCAAATCTTGATCACGACCCACTCGCCGGACTTACTCGACGCCGCGGAGGTGAAGCCCGCGAATGTCCGCGTCGTCGAGATGGTGGACGGCCACACGGTGATCGGGCCGGTGGACGGGGCGAGTGTTCGCAACGTCCACAACGACTTGGCGACGCTCGGCGAACTTGAGCGGGGACGGCAATTGGGACCGGACCGCAACGACTTGAACCGACAGGCCGAGTTGGCGGGGCGAGAGTTGGCCCCTTCATGACAATCTTTGTGGTGCCAATTGTCGAAGGGCAGACTGAAGAGCGGTGCATCAAGATACTGCTGTCGCGCCTTTGGAAGTCTGTCAAGCCTGCGGAGGACGCCTCCGTACTGGCAGTGTTGAAACCGGTCACTACCAAAAGGTCCTCGCTGGTGAAACCCGGCGACTCCGAATTGCCGAAGCAAATTCAGTTGGCCGCGAACAGTCTTCGAGACGCCTTGTGGCAGCCTGCAATTGACACGGGGTTCATCCTGCTGCTGATCGATGCCGAGGAGGACTGCCCAGCGACATTGGGTCCGCTGCTCCTCAAGCGAGCAAAGGAGGCGCGAGCCGACCTCGATATCGCTTGCGTCCTGCCCAAGCGCGAGTTGGAGAACTGGTTCAAGGTTGCGGCCGCGTCGTTGGGCGGCGTCTGCGGCTTGCCGACCGACATGGCCGTCGCCGGGGACGCCGAACACGGCAGCGGCGGTGACTGGCTCACAGCTCAGAAGCGACGCTTGGGCAGGAATTTGAAGTACAACAAGCCCGGCGACGCCGTCGAACTCGCCAAGGCGATGGACCTCGCGCTGTGTCGGGCCAACTCGCCGTCGTTCCGCAAGCTCTGCCGCGAACTCGAGGCCCGCGTGCCGCCGCGGCCCGCCGCCCCCGCGGCGGAAGTCCCCGCGTCGACCGCACCTGGACCCGCCGCGGGGCGTAGGGACGGGGACGGCGTGCGCCGCGACCCCGCTCTTGAGGACGACCCGTGAAGGCGAACGCCCCCCCGCCCGAACCCCCCACGACCCCGCCCGAGACGGCCGACGCCGCCCCGCCGGTGCCGGCCGTACCGACTGGGCCGAAGCCGGCGGCGTGGCCGGAGTGGTTCGCCGCCGTCGATGTCGTGCTCGCGCTCGTCGGCGTGGTCCTGGCGTTCCTCCTGGCGTCGTTCGCGGCCCGGCACTCCGACCTGTGGCTGCACCTCGCCGGCGGCCGGCTGATCGCCGAGGGCAAGCTGCACCTCGGGTCCGACCCGCTGAGCTTCGCCGACCCGGAGCGGCCGTGGGTCCGCACGTCGTGGCTGTTCGACCTCGCCGCCTACCTCGCCTACCGCGCCGACCCCACCGGCGTCGTCCTGGTCGGCGTCAAGGCGGCCGCCTTCGCCGCGGCCTTCGGCCTGTTCGCCCTGCTGCGCCGGCCGGGCCACGCGCTCTGGCCGTGGGCGGTGCTGGGCGTCGTGGCGGCGCTGGCCGCGGCCCCCTACGCGGCCCTGCGGCCGGCCGTCGCCTCGATGCTCATGCTGTCGCTGACGCTGGCGCTGATCGCCCGGCTGCGGTGGCGCGCCGACTCGTGGCGCGAGCCGCTGATTCTGGCCGGCGTGTTCGCGCTGTGGGCCAACCTCGACGCCTGGTTCTTCCTCGGCCCGCTGGCCCTGGCGTGCGTCCTGGTCGGCGAGTTGGTCCAGCGCCAACTGTTCGGCCCCCCCGGTGCCGGCCGCGCCGACCCCGCCGACCCGTTCGCCCCCGGCCCGCCGGCCAAGGCGTTGGCGAAGGCGCTCGGCCTGGGGGTCGTCGCCTGCTTCTTGAACCCGTACCTGCTCGCGGGGCTGGCCAAGGACCCCGGCGAGGCGCTGACGCAACTGCTGCCGATGGAACTCGGCTTCGGCCTGCCGGCGGGGGCCTCCAAGTCGCACGACCTCAGCGGCCTGACGCTGACGCCGCTCAGCGACGACTACGCCACCAGCGCGGGCCTCGGCAACAGCGTCAACGGCTACTCGTACGCCGCGCTCGTCGTCGCGGGGGCGGGTGCCCTGCCGCTCGGCTTCCGCCGGCTGCGCGCGACGCACGTGCTGCTGTGGGCGGCGTTCGCGGGGCTGTCGCTGCTGCACGTGCGGCTGATCCCGTACTTCGCCGTAATCGTCGCGCCGCTGATCGCGGGGCACCTCAACGGCCTGTCGGGCCGGCTGCGGCTGGGCAGTGCCGCCGACCCCAAGACGCGCATCCTGCTCACCGCGTGCGGCCTCGGCCGGGTGGTGTGCGTGGCCCTCGCGGCGGCCCTGCCGCTGATGACCTACCCCGGCTGGCTGCACCCGCAAGTCGCGGCGCGCTCGGCCCGGAACCGCCTCGACTGGTCGCTGGCCCCCGAGCCGGGCCTGGAGCGGTCGGCCAAGCTGGTCGCCGCCCTGCGCGCCGACGGGTCGATCCCCGACGGGCTGCGCGGCCTGAACACCAGCGCGGAGTTCGGCAACTACCTCGCCTGGCACGCGCCGGCGGTGCGCGTCTTCGTCAACGGCCGCTACCCGCTGCACCGCCACGAGTTGCCGGACCTGGTCGCGGCGCGTCAAGGCGTCGGCGGGGGCGTCGGCGGGGGCGACCCCGCGACCGCGGCGGCCCGGTCCAGCGAGCTGAACCGCGTGGTCGCCGCGCGCGACGCCGGCTACCTCGCCGTCGCCGGGCCGACGGAGGCGCGGCTCGACACGCAGTCGGGCCAGCGCCTCGACGCGCGGGCGGCCCTCGGGCTGGCCAGCGACGACGCCCGCTGGGTGCTGTGGCACCTCGACGGCCGCCTCGCGCTCCTGGGCCGCGTCACCGGCGACCCCGCGGCCGACGGCCGGGCGAGGGCGTCGAGGTTCGACGCGGCGCGGCCCGCCTTCGGGCCGGACCTGCCGCGGCTGCCCGAGGGCCGGGCGACCCCGGCGGCTTTCGCGCCCGAGGAGCCGGCCGAGCAGTTCCTCGACCGGCCGCCGGCCGTGCCGCCGGAGCTGGACGACGCGGCGGCGTACCGCGTCTACGCCGACTACGCGCGCTTCCGGGCGGAGGTCGAGTACGGCCAGGGCGTCGATGCGGAGCGGTCCGCCGCGATGGCGTTGCTCGGCGGGGGCCGCGCCGGGCCGCCGCGGCCGCGCCCGCCGGAGGACGACGCCTTCACCGCGCCCGTGCTGGTGATCCGCGCCGCGCGCCAGGCCATCGCGGCGAACCCGTCGCTCGCCGAGCCGCACGCCTTGCTGGCCGAGGCGTACGCGCTGCCGGGCGCGCCGGTGCTCGACGTGCCGCTGTTCTCGGGCCTGAGCGAGCGGCAGTTGCAGACGCTCACCGCGCAGTTCCGCGCCCTGGAGCGCGTGCCGGTGGCCGGCTTCCCGCGCGGCGGCGGGGTCGGCCCGGACGTGGTGCTCGAGCAGTCGTTCGCGCTGGCGGGCAACTTCGAGCAGACCGGCCAGTTCGACGCGGCCCAGCTCGCCTACGACCGCCACGTCGCCTACTTCGAGGCGCTGCCCGAGTCCGTTCGTAAGGACTTGGCGTCGCGCGCGAAGCCGGGCGGGAAGCCCGAGGACGCGCTGAAGGCCCGCCGCGCCGGCATGCAGACCCGGCAGGACGCCTACGGCCGCGAGGTGCTGCGCCGCGGCGACGCCCTGAAGCGCGTCGCCGACCCGCTCAGCCGCTTCGGCACCGCGGCGCAGACCGGGCTGCCGCTGCACGCGGCCGACCTGTTCCGGACGCTGTCGCCCGACCCCGCGAAGCCGATCCCGCCGCAGGTGGTCATCACGCAGGTCGCCCTGGAGCTGCGCGCCGGCCGGCTCGAGGCCGCCGCCGCCGACTTGGCGGAACTCGACGAGCGCGTCCAGGAGATCCTGAGGACCGGGGCGAACGACGAGGTGGCCTACGGCTTCCGGGTGCTGCAGATGGCGGCGGCGCGGCTCGAGGGCAACCCCGGCAGCCCCGCCGCGGTGCAGCCGCCGCCGCCCGGCCCGCCCGCCCGGCCCGCCGCGCGGGGGGCCTGGGACCCGACCGCGGCGCGGGTGCCGGAAGTCATCACCGGTTTGCAGGCGCTGGCCGGCGGCACCGTCGCCCCGGTGGTCTCCGACCAGGCCGGCCCGTCGCGCTCGCCGCTGGCGGGCTACCTGAACCGCATCTTGCAGGCCCGCGAGGCGCTCCAGCAGGAGTCGTACGCCAGTTCCGACCGGGCGATGCTCATGCTCCTCGACGGTAATGTCGCCGACGCGCGAAGCTGGCTGTTGGAGTCGCTGAAGCCGCAGGGCGTGTCGCTCGCCGACTTGGGCGACCCCGAGCGCGCCGCCCGCGCGGAGCGCTACCTGCGGCTGATCGACCGCGCCGCGACGCCCCGCGCGAAGTGACGGCCGAGGCCGAGGCCACTCCCGGCGAGCGGGGGACGATAGTCCCCCGAGACTTCCTGTCTGGCGAAGCCCTCTCGCGATCGAGGCGGACTCGGAGGACTATCGTCCCCCGCTCGCCGGGCCGTCAACAGGGGTCCGACACCTGCCGCTCGCCGAGTGCGGCCTACCGCGGAACTCCAGCGAGTCGTGCTACTTCGGCAAAAGTGCGGTGGGCGAGCTTCGGCAAGGTGTGGTACGATGTGTTAGTCCCGAAACGGCCCCCTGAGGCTCCGCGATGGCCCCAACGCTCCAAGAACTCGGCCTCGACCGACTGCCCCTGGAGGACCGCCTAGCCCTCGCCGAGGCACTTTGGGACAGCGTTTTCGAGGGGACTGAAGCGGACGCGCTTTCGGAACCTCAACGCGACGAGTTGGCGCGTCGCCTGGCTGACAGCAACTCCCGGCCGGACGGGGTGACCCCATGGGAAGTCGTCAAGGCCCGAGCCGTCGCGCGGGCGCGGTTGTGAAACTCCCCGTGGTCTTGCGCGACGAGGCCCAGGCGGAGTTCGACGAGGCGTTCGATTGGTACGACGCCCTGAGGGCGGGCCTCGGACTCGAGTTCGTTGAGATTGTTCAGCAGTGCTTCGACCGGATCAGTTCGCAACCCTTGATGTGCCAAGTCATTTACGCAGACATCCGCAAGTCAGTCCTGCGACGACGGCCGTACTGCGTATTTTACAGAGTCCACACGGATCGGGTCGAGGTGATCGCCGTCTTCCACACCAGCCGCGACCCCTCGGTCTGGCAGCGTAGAGCATAGCGAAGACCTCGGCGGACAAAGTGTGTCCGCCCGCTCCTGGCAGACTGACCGCGGGCGGCCTATTTGCGGTGGCGGATCTTGGCGCGCATGCGGCGCTTCTTGCGGCCCACTTTTCGTCGTCCCGCACCGCGGCGTCGGCCGGCCATGTGTTCGCTCCCGTTGGGTAGACCTATTACGCTCCGCAAGACGCCCATCATAACCGCTCCCGCGCCGGCAACAAGTGCGCACCCGCCGAGTTCCCGCGCGGGGTTGTTTCGCCGGCCCGACGCCTTATAGTCACGGCAGCCGAACGCCCCCGGACCGGTGCCCGCGATGCGCTACCAACTCCTCGACCGGATCGACGCCCACCAGCCGGGGAAGTTCCTGCGCGGCTGCAAGTTCCTCGCCCTCGGCGAAGAGTACCTCGCCGACCACTTCCCGCGCTTCCCCGTCATGCCGGGGGTGCTCATGCTGCAAAGCCTCACCGAGGCGGCGTCGTGGCTCTGGCGCGCGACCACCGGCTACCGGCACACCGTCGTCGTGCTCCGCGAGGTCAAGAACGTCAAGTACGGCGGGTTCATGCTGCCCGGCCGGCGCATGGACGTGGCCGTCGATTGGGGCAAGGACTCTGCGCTCGACGGCGACCGCGTGACGTTCCGCGGCAAGGGAGCCGACGACTCCGGCCAGCCGACGATCTCCGCCACCTTCACGCTGCACGGCTACAGTTTGCGCGACCGCGGCCCCGCCGGCGTCGTCGCCGACGACCGCCTGCGCACGCACCTCATGGAACGCTGGGCCTTGCTCACCGGCGAACTCCGCACGCCCCTCGGGAAGACGGACTCATGATGACGCTCGAAAACCAGGTCGCGCTCGTCACCGGCGGCAGCCGCGGCATCGGCAAGGCGATCGTGCTCAAACTCGCCGAGGCCGGGGCCAAGGTCGCGTTCGTCTACCGCAGCAAGTCCGCCGAGGCCGACGCCCTCGTCGCCGAGGTCGCCGCGGCCGGCGGCACGGCGAAGGCGTACCAGGGCGACGTGGCCGACCCCGAGACCGCCGGGCGCGTCGGGGCCGTGGTCCTCGCCGAGTTCGGCCGCATCGACATCCTCGTCAACAACGCCGGGGTCATCCGCGACGGCCTGTTCGTCCGCATGGAGCCGTCGGCCTGGCGTGAAGTCCTCGCGACCAACCTCGACGGCACCTTCTACTTCTGCAAGGCGGTCGCCGAGCAGATGGTGTTCAAGCAGCGCTCCGGGCGGATCGTCAACATCTCGAGTGTCGCCGGCAGCCACGTCAACGCGGGGCAGGCGAACTATTCGGCCAGCAAGGGGGCGGTGAACGCCCTCACGAAGGTGCTGGCGATGGAGATGGGCAAGCGCGGCATCACGGTCAACGCGGTCGCGCCGGGGTTCATCGAGACCGACATGAGCGAGGCGGTCCGCAACAAGGCGGGCGACATCATTAAGAAGGCGATCCCGCTGAACCGGCTGGGGAACCCGGCCGACATTGCCAACGTCGTCTTGTTTCTTTGCGGCCCGGCCGCATCATACATCACAGGGCAGGTGATTACCGTGGACGGGGGCTTGAGCCTCGGCGCGGCCATCGGCTAACGACCCCTCCGCCCGGCCCGATTGCAGGATGCCTCCGATGACGAACGACGAAATCCTGGCCAAAGTCCGCACGCTGCTCGTCGATGCCCTGAGCGTCGATGACGACGAGGTGACGCCGGCGGCCCGCCTCAACGCCGACTTGGGGGCCGAGTCGATCGACATGCTCGACATCGTGTTTCGGCTCGAGCGCGAGTTCCGGCTGGGCAAGATCGACCGCAACGAACTGTTCCCCGAGTCGATCTTCGCCGGCGACCCCGAGTTCGTCGAGGATGGCGTGGTGACCCCGAAGGGCCTCGACTACCTGCGTGAGAAGTTGCCCTACGCCGACCAGTCGAAGATCAACGCCTTCGCCAAGGCCCCGAAGCTCGACCAGATCGGTGACTTGTTCACGGTGGACCTGATCGTACGCTTCGTCGCCAAGAAGCTCGCGGCCTAGGCGTCGGTCGCCGTGTCCGTCGCCGGGGCGGGCGGGATTTCCTCGATCGCGACAATGTGGATCAGGGCGACGCGGATTTGCCGGTCGTAAATCGTCCCCTGCCGGCGACTCAGCCCGATGGTGATGTCACGCTCCCCGACCATGATCAGGTCGGGGTGGTAGATGTCATATTGTAGCCCCTCGCTGGCGATGATCCGCAGCGGGCGGAACGGCTGGGCCTTGACCCGCTCGTTGATGAATTCCGGCTTGAACATCGCTTCGCCCTCGTGTCAGTATCCCGCGTCGAATCATTCTAGCGGACTCCCCACGATGCGCTGGATTTGGATCGACCGCTTCACCGCCTTCGAGCCGGGCAAGAGTGCGACGGCGGTCAAGAACCTGTCGCACGCCGAGGACCACTACGCCGAGCACTTCCCCGGCTTCCCGGTGATGCCGGCGGCGCTCATCCTCGAAGGCCTCGCCCAGACCGGCGGCATTCTGGTCGGCGAGGCGAACCAGTTCCGCGAGAAGGTCGTTCTGGCGAAGATTCCGCACGCGAAGTTCCACGCCGAGGCCCACCCCGGCGAGCAATTGACGTACACCTGCGACCTCATCGACCTGCGGTCCGAAGGCGGCGTCGTGAGCGGCCGCGTGACCTGCGGCGACACGCTGATTTGCGAGGCCGAGATCTTCTTCGCGCACCTCGACAGCAACCGCGCCCGCCAAGCGTTCGGCGACGACAACTTCGTCTTCAGCGGCGAGCTGACGTACCTGCTGGGCCAGGCCAAGCTCGCCACGAAGCAGCTCCCCCCGGCGGGGTAAGGGGGCAGTTGTGGACCCTACGCTTCTCGAACTGCAAGCCCGGACGTGCGCCGACCACGGAGCCGCATTCGATCCGCCCACGCCGGGGACCAAGGTCGGCATTGCACTCCAGACACTCGACCGACTTCCGGTCCACGGGATGCGGATTCCGCCGACAGAGACGACCTGCGGTTGGTACGTTTTCGCCGGCGAAGACTGGTCGGACGCGGACGACTTTTGCCAGCCGATGTGCGTCGAACACATGGCGGATCGGTGCCCGGTCGCGTTACCGAACCTCGCGCTGCCGCCCGGTTGGCGGTTCATGGTCGATGGGTTAGGCTTCGTCGATGTTTGGCGGGACGACTCGCTCACGCTGACCGGCCCGGACTCCGCCGAGCCGGGGGCGTGAGTCGCTCGCGCCAGCTAAGATGCCCCCCCACCGAGGTTCCCGCGATGGCGTTCCGCGACTTCACCTTCCCCGACGTGTGCCACAAGCTCGGGCTGACCCAGCGGCAGGCGTCGCTGTACCCCGACGTGCCGCCGCTCGATCCGGGCCGGGACTTCCTCAGCCGCATGACTCTGGGCGCGAAGCTCGGCCTGGCCATCAACACGGAGAAGGCCCGCTCGGAGTTCATGATCGCCCCGGTCCTGGCCGAACTGTACCGGCACCTGAATGCCCGCTTCGCCCTCTTTTCCGGCGTCGAGTTCAACGTCGATCCGGCCCGCGGCCTCAACGGCTTCTGCGACTTCCTCTTCACCCGCTCGCCGTACCAGTTCGACGTGACCGCGCCGGTGATCGCCATCGCCGAGGCCAAGAACGACAACATCCGCAACGGGTTGGGCCAGTGCGTTGCCGAGATGGTCGCCGCGCGGGAGTTCAACGCCGACGGGACCGTCATCCACGGCGTCGTCACGACCGGCACTTCGTGGAAGTTCCTCCGCCTCGCCGGGAGCGACCTGACCCTCGACGACCGCGAGTACCTCGTTATCGAGTCGCCGGCGATCCTGGGCGTCCTCGCGCACCTCCTGGAGACGGCGTGACGCCGGCCGCCGCTGCCGCCCCAGTTCGTACCCACCCCCCGAGGATTACGCCGTGGCCTTCCTCGACTTCACGTTCCCCGAGGTGTGCGACACCTTCGGCCTTAGCCTGCGTCAGGCGATGCTCTACCCCCGCGTGCCGCCGCTGGACCGGGGCCAAGACTTCCTGGACCGGATGGTCGGAGACGGCCAACTCGCCATCGCTATCGGTACCGAAAAGGCGCGCTCCGAATTCATGATCGCGCCGGTCCTCGCGGAAGTCCGCCGGCACCTCAAAGCGCGCTTCGCCCTGTTCTCCGGCACCGAGTTCAGCGTCGATCCGGCCCGCGGCCTCAACGGCTTCTGCGACTTCCCGTTCACGCGCTCGCCGCTGCAACTCCGCATCACGGCCCCCGTGATTGCCATCGCCGAGGCGAAGAACGTCGATCTGAAAGCGGGCTACGGCCAGTGCATCGCCGCGATGGTGGCGGCGCGCGAGTTCAACGCCGACGCGACGGTCATCCACGGCGTCGTCACGACCGGCTCGGAGTGGCAGTTCGCGACACTCGCCAGCAACGACCTCACCTTCGACACGCGGGTGTACGTCTCGACCGAACTGGCCGCGATCATGGGCATCCTGGCGCACCTCCTGGAGACGGCCTGATCGCGGGGCTGTGAGTGTCGTGGCGGCGGGTCGCGGTGCCCCCGGTCACTTCCAGTACTGCTGCGAGTCCCTCAGCGCGAGCCAGCCGAGGCCGCCGAGCATCAGGTAGCACTCGCTCGTCCCGACCCACGACGGCGACACGAACTTCACGGAACTCCCCGCGAAGCTGTTCAGGCGGATGCGGACGCCGTTGAAATCGACGCTGTAAATCTCGTCGAGCACCAGGTGCGACAGGAAGCCGATCATCACCCCGGCGGCTAGGGCCAGCCGGACCTTGACGTTCGGCGAGTCGTAGGCCAGGTAGACGACCAGGCCCGCAATCGCCATCGCCGGGATGCTGTGGAACATGCCGCGGTGGACCGAGGCCGCCCGCAGCACGTACGCGCCGAGGTAGCGGATGACGAAGTAGAGCAGCACGACGGTGGCGATCATCGCCTCGTGGCCGACGCCGGCGTTCGTGAGCCGGGGGATGAGCAGCATCGGCAGCACCGCCGCCGCGAGGCTCGTCATCTCGCGCACGGGGATGCCCGAATCGCTGTCGAGGTCGGGCAGCATGCCGCCGACGCCGGTGACGCCGGCCGCGAGGAACGCCGTGGCGGGGTCGAAGCCCATCGGCTTGATGGCGGCCCCATAGAGTACGCCGCAGATCGTGGAGACGGTGACGTGCGTGCGGAAGCCGGCCATGCGCGAAACCCTGGCGGTGCGGCGGACTGTCGCCGCGCAGGGTTACCGTGTACCGGATCGGGGCGTCGCGTCAAGCCGGAGCCGGCGATCCTCAGCCCGCAGCCCGCAGCCCGCTACGGCTTGACGCCGAGGTCGTGGAGCTTGCCCTTGTCGAAGTCCTTCGGCGGCGTCTCCGAGACCACACGCTTCGTCGGCAGCTTGCGCTCCTCGCCGTCCACGCGCACCTGGAGGGCCGTCGTGCCGGCGGCCTCCTCGGGCGTCGAGATGATGACGCGCTGCTTGGGCTTCAACTCGGCGGCCAGCCACTTGTCGCCGTCGCGCCAGCGCAGCTCGAACTTGACCGGGGCGTCCGACGTGTTAATTAGGCTGACCGCCCCGAACGCCTTGCGGGCCACCCCTTCCGGCTCGGGCTTGGCCTTCGGCTCCGGCTCGACGCGGGCCACGGCCCCGGCGGCGGGCAGCGTGAGGGCCTCGGGCGTCTGGAGGTGCTGCCCCGGCTCGAGGGGGTCGCCGGGGCCTTTGCCCAGCGCGTGGCGGTGGGCCTTCATCGTGTTGTCCTTCACGCTGGCGAGCATCTCCTTCCAGCCGAGCGCCTTGCCGCCGTTGGCGTACGCCGCCTGGCACATCGCGTACGTGAAGTAGCTGCCGATGTCGGTGTCGCAGATGGCCACGTCGCGGGTCGCGGCGGTGATGTCGGCGACGCCGGACGGCGCGAACAGCAGGTTGTTCATGAGTTTCGACGGGGCGGTCGGCGCGCCGTCGTAGGTGGCGCGGTCCTTCATGCGCGGGGGCGCGGCGATCTCGAGCCGGTTGCTGCAGCAGTCCGTCAGGAGGACCGCCAGCCGCGGCTTCTTGGCCTCCATGAGCTTGCGGACGTCGGCACGCGCGAGCGGGAACTTGCTGGGCGACTTGCCGTCGGACTGCAACTCGAAGGTGAACCCCTTGTCCGCGCCGTCGGCCGCGGTCCCGCCGTTGCGGATCGAGCCGTGGCCGGTGAAATAGAAGAGCATCGTGTCGCCTGCGGCCGGCTTCACCTCGGCGAAGTACTTGGCGATCCGCTCCGGAGTGACCGCGGGGCCTTCGAGGGTCTTGGCCGTGAAGCGGTCGGCGGGCAGAGTGCGGCCGAGCAGGTCGAGCATGTGCTTCTGGTCGAGCTTGACGGAGGGGGTCAGGTTCGTGCTGGTGTCGAAGACCAGCAAGGCGTGCAGGTGCGGCGGCCGCTCGGCGGCGGCCAAGGCCGTCGGCCACAGCCCGGCGAGGGCCAGCACGGCGGCGCGGGCGAGGGGGGGCAGGCGGTGGGCACGCATGGGCCGTCTCGGGGAAGAAGAGGTGAGGGGCCGAGGGGGTCGCGGCCCGCCGGTCGGGCCGCGACGAGGGGGAGTTACTGCGAGTCGGCCGCGGCGGTCGGGGCGGCGGTGCCTTTGGTGTAGTAGCGGATGGTGCGGCTGGCGATCGGCTCCGGGTCGGCCTCGAGCGAGACGATCTCGACCTTACCGCCTTCGGTCGTCTGCGGGGACTCCATCACGAGGCCCTTGCTGCGGAGGCCCTTGGCCATCGTCCGGGCGTGGTCGGTGGACTTGAGGTGGCCCTTGGCGTCGGTCGTCAAGTTGAGCAGCCCCTTGGAGAGCAGCTTCGCCCTGGCGGCGGTCTTGGCCCCGCCGATGCGCTTCTCGAGCGAGGTGCCCAGGCCGGCCGAGGCCAGGGCGTCTTCGCTCAGGGTGTCGATCGAGGTGACGGGCTCGTCGCCGCCCAGGTTCTTGGCCGGGTCCTTGGGCGGGGTGATGGCCGGGGGCAGCTTGCCGTAGACGTTCATCTGGATGCGGCCGGCGTAGGTCGGGGCGAGCGTGTCGAACAGGCGGGCCGACTCGTCCTCGGGGAGGACCTTGAACGGGGCCGACGTGCCGGCCTCGCTCTTGAGGAACCCGGTGATGTCGTACTTCTTGCCGGGCTTGAGCACCCACAGCCGGAAGCCCGACGGGTCGCCGGCCGTGGCCAGGTCTTCGTTGTCGATGGCGATGGTGTTCTTGCCGTTGACCGTCAGCAGAATCCCGACCGGGTAGTCGAGCGTGTTCTGGACGCGGAAGGTGAACTTCTGGGTCTCCGCCGGGGTCGCGACCATCTCCTCGCGGGCGCTCTCCGGGTCGGCGCTGGGGGTCTGCGGCTGGCCGTCGTAGAGGATTTCGAGCAGCACCGGCGAGTCGGCGGCGGCGATCGGGGCGACCATGTCCGTGCCGGGCTTGGCCGGGTCCTTGCCGGCGGCGCTGTCGGCGGCCTCGTCGTCGATGAGCTTGCGCGAGGTCAGCCCCTTGTTGACGCTGGCGCGGCTCAGGACGCGCTTCGAGAGGGCGAACGACTGGCCGAGGTCGGCGAGCGTGGCGCGATCGACGGGGATCGGGGCCGCCTTGCCGGCGGCCAGCTCCTTCTTGATGGTGCCGAGCTTGACCAGCTTGCCGGGGGCCGCGCGGGTGAAGCCGAGGAGTTCGACCGTCGCGCCCTTCATGTCGGCGCTGACGTGAACGACGCCGGTGACGTAGGCGTCGGGCGTCTTCTTCTCGGCGGGGTTCCACAGCACCGGCAGGCTCAGCTCGAAGAGCGACTTGCGGCCGGCCTCCGTCGTCCAGTCGAGGGGGTGCTTGTCGTGGCGGGCCTTGGCCGCGGCCGCCTCGCCGGCGTTGGCCAGCACGGTCAGCGGGTTGGCGTCGTCGTTGGTCACCACCAGCAGGTTCTGCACCCGCTCGGCCATCTTCTGGTTCTCGGTCCCCGTGGCGAACGACGGCTTGGCGGTGCCGATCTGGGTCTGGAACTTCAGCACCGCGACGACTTTCGTCTGCAGCTTGCTGCGGACGGCCGCGGCGAGGTCCGCGCCGTCCTCGCGCATCACGCGGTCGATGTTGTCGGCCCGGCCCACGCCGGCGGTCGCCAGGAGGCCCACGAGGGCGATGGCCAAGGGGGTAATTAGGAGTCGGGACATAACGTCGTCACCTTTCGAGGGCGGCCCCGCGGCGGGGGGCGGAGTTCAGGTGCGGCCGGGTCGCCACCGCCGCCCGGACGATCCGGTGAAGGTCGCACCTAATTGTGTCGTAGCACTTTAGGCGTCCGGTCACCGGCGTACAAGTATCTTCGTCGTAGCGCACCGCCGATTACTGCAAGCTGTCGGTTATTTCTTCACTTGCCCCGCGAGAATCAGTTGGCTCACGTCGCCGGCACCAGGGGTGAGCACCGGCCGCTGGACGATCTCCTTCTCCTCCATCTTGCCCGCCGCCCCCACATCGACCAAGACGCGGCGCTGCACGTAGGCGAACACCTCGTCGATGGACAGTTGGCCGTCTTTGGAGGTGTCCGCGGCGGCGAAGTCGGTCGTCAGGCAGTCGCGGAGGGTCGCCGTGAAGAAGCCGTGGTCGCCGGCCGGCCTCTCCCAGGCCAACTCGCCCTCGCCGCAGGCGGCCATCACGATCGGCCCGACGCCGTAGGGCCGGAAGTCGCGGACCACGTTCTTGCTCTGGACCTGCGCGGTCGCCCCGCCCGAGTGGCAACTGTCCATGAAGACGATCGGCTGCGCTTTGACGTGGGACAACTCCTGGAAGAACTCCTCGGCGGAGAGCCACGCGCGGGCCTGCTCGGGCGCGGACTGGCGGGCCAACTCGGCCCCCGCCTTCTCGCGCGGGATGACGAGGTGCCAGCCGCGGCCGGGGCCGCCGGGCTTGGGGGCCGTCACCTGGGTGCCGTGCCCGGAGAGGTACAGGATGAACACGTCCTCCGGCTGGCTCTCGCTCGCCGCGGCCCGGATCGCGTCCACGATTCCCTTCTTGGTGACCTGCTCGTCTTCGAGGGACGCCAGCCCCCCCCCGGCGAACCGAACGCCCCGCTGCCGGGCGAACATCGTCACCATGAGCGAGGCGTCTTTCACCGCGCACTTCAAGTCGGGCTGACCGATCCCCGCGTACTCGTTGATGCCGACCGCCAGCCCGAACAGCTTGCTGCGCGGCGTCTCGCCGGGCCGCGGCGCGACGGTCAAAGTCGTCGCGCCGCTACCGAAGGCCATGTCCGACGCGAGCGCGACCGCCCGCACACTATTGGGGCCGGACACGAGGTCGGCGGCCGGCACGGCGAAGGTGACGGCGAACGGCACGCCGGGCGCGAACGGCCCGGCCGGCACCTGCGCGCCGACCCGGTAGTGCCCCCTCAGCCAGAGTTCGACCCGCTGCACCGCGTTGGCCGTGCCGTCCGGCCGGGCGTGGGGGGTGACGGTCACGGTGACGACGCGTGCCCCGGCGGCGTCGGGAGCGGCGGCGGCGACGGCCACGCGCGGCGGCACCAGCTCGGCCAGCATCACCTTGTCCGGCTCGTACGTCAGCCGCGTGAGTGCCTCGGTGAGCTTCTCCGGCTTGCGCAGGTGCGCCTCGAAGCGGGCCAGGGGGAAGAACTCCGGCGGCAGGTGCGCGGAGTCCTTCGACAGCAGCCAGCCGGCGTAGCGGTCGCCGTTGGTCGAGCGGTCGAAGTAGCCCTCGCGGTAGCGGGACATCAGCCACTCGCCGTTGCTCAGCGGCAGGAAGCGCACGACGGGGCGGTGCAGGACCTGCGTCTTGGCGACGCGCAAGTCCTTGCCGCCGGCGGCGGGCGTCAGGGCGAACGCCAACTCGGAGTGCGGCGTCGGGTCGGCGACGGCCCGCTCCCAGTCGGCGCGGGGCAGCGGGGTCCGGCTGCCGCCCGCGTAGACCTGCGCGATGGGGTCGTCGGCGGTCAGCCCCGCCTCCCAGGCCGGGCTGCCGGGGGTCACGGCGTCCACGGCGAAGGCCGCCCCCTTGGCCTTGAAGGTCGCCCCGAGGATCGGCTGCGTGTCGGGCCAGTCAGCCAGCCCCCAGAAGCAGACCGACAGGTCGCGCCCGGCGGTGACGAGCCCCTTGCCGTCGAAGGCCGGGGCGATGGCGACGACGGCCCCGGCGTGGCCGGTGAACCGGCGGACGCGGTGGGGCACCTTGCCGGCGGCCAGCTCGAAGACACTCGCCCCCCAGTAGTGGCCGACCGCGAGCCGCACCGGCCCCGGCCCCGGCACGAAGGTGTAGCACCAGGGGCGGTCGTCCCGCGTCGGCGAGAGCGGCAGCGCCTGCCGCTCGCCGCGCGGCCCGACGGCGTACCAGGTGAACTCGTTGACCAGGTCGAATTCGACGCGCCAGCCGCCATGAGTTTCGAGCGGCGGGACCGGCGTGTGCTCGCCGGCCCAGGTGCGCTGCCGCAGGTCGAACGACTTCCAGGGGCCGGCCCCGCGGGCGTTCGGGCCGCTCGGGGCCGGGTCGCGGCCGTCGCGGACGCTGAGGTACTTGCCGTCCGCCGTCACCCCCACGGCCCAGGCGGCGCGGCCGACGCTGGCCGCGCCGTCGTCGTAAGTCGGCTTCAGGCTCGCGCCGTCGAGCCGCCACAGTGTCGTCGCGTGGCTCGAACCGCCGGCGGTCGCGAGGCGGTGCGCGTCCTTGGGGTGGAAGGCGACCTCGTCAAGGGCCACGGCGGTCTTAGCCCGCGCCGCGGGCTTCGCGGCGTCGCGGGCCAAGTCGTAAATCTCGACCGCGCCGGACGGGTCGTGGGCGAATTTCGGTTTGGGCCCGTCGGCGGCGTACTCGCGGACCACGACGGCCAGCCGCTGCCCGGTGCCGTCGAGGGCGGCCGAGTCGGGCGACTCCTGGGGCTTGAACCGGACCGTGTGGGTGACTTGCCCCGCCGGCAGCTTGAGGACCCGGAGGCTCGACCCCTCCTTGGTCTCGCCCGCGGGGACGGCGACGAGGGTCGTGCCGTCGCCGCTGGAGGCCGCCCGCTTCAGCCGGCCGCCCGGCACCTGGAAGGTGGCCGGGGCCTTCGCGGCGACCGCGCCGCCCTTGGGCACCACGTGGCCGGACCCGTCCGAGCGCAGGAACGCCAGTTCCCCACCGGGGGCGTAGCCGACCCAGACGACCCGCGTGGCCGCCGTCGGCGTCGGGGCCACCGCCGGGGCGACGGCCCGCACCGCCGGCTGGTCCGGCTTGCTGCCGGCGACATCCCACTCCCAGACGGAGCCGTCGCCGTGGCCGACGAGGAGGCGCGTCCCGGTCGGGTCGAAGGCCAGCGACCAGGCGGCGTGGCCGGCGGCGGCGTAGGGGGTCGGCTTCGGGGACTTGGGGGACAGGCCGTAGGCGACCTCGAAGCCGCGGCCGGTCAGCTCGGCCACGACCACGTCCGGCGTCAGCTTGCCGTACCCGGCGTAGGCCACCCGGCGGCCGCCGTGCGCCGGGGAGATTGCCAGCGCGTAAATGACGCCGCGCTGCTCGCGGAAGGTGTTCCACCGGATCGGGGACTGGCCGCGGAGGCCGGCCGGCTCGACCGCCCAGCGGTGGACCACCTTGTCGTCGCCCGCGGCGAACAGGGTCGCGCCGTCGGGGGTGAACGCCAAGGCGTCGCACGCCCCGGTCCGCCCCCCGACTTGGGACGCGATCTCCGGCTCGTCGCGGGCCAGCCGCACCACCGGCGCTTGCGCGCCGAGGGGTGCCCCTGCCAGGACGCCAAGGAGAGAGGCCAAGCAAACGAGTGGCCGGAGCGGAGGGTTCATACGGACCTTTGGCGGAGTGCCTGGTTCGGCGAGTGCTTGCGCGAACGGGGCTTATCCTGGCGAGCCGTTCCCACTCCCGGACGAGTGTAACGACTTATCGACAAGCTGCAACGATAAAGGGGGCGGCGACCGAAATATTCCCCGGCGGCGTCTCGAATGGTTGGTGTCCCTCAACCCCCCGAGATGGCGGAACCCCCCGCATCGCCCCCGCCGTTCTAATCCCCGGAAAAATGCCTAGCTTCCTTGGAGGATTCGCTTGGCGTAGGACGATGAATTGAGCGTGGGCTACTGTCACCGACCGCACGGACCGTGGCCGGCGTCGCCCACCTTGAACACCGTCGTTAGGGAGCGTGGAATGCGAAGGATCGCGCGACTACTGTTGGTCACGGGCTGCGTGGCGTCCGTCGCCGGCGAGTCTCGAGGGGACTCACCGAGCGCGGTGCCGGCGAGCGGCGGCACGAGGGTCGTCAACTGGCCGCCGGCCGCACTGGTGCCCTACTGCCCCCCGGCCCCCTACTGCCCCCCCGGCACGACGCCGCCCGGCCCCGTGCCGCCCCGCGTGACGCCCCCGAGTGGCGTGCCCCAGGGCACCGTGCCCCCCAACGGCAGCCCGACGCCGCCCGCCCCGCCGGGGGGAGCGAGTACCCCGCCGGCCGCGCCGCCGGCCCCGGTGCCGAACCTCAATACGTCCCTCGCGCAGGCGAGTTCGCGGGGCACCGAGGCGGCGGACACCGCGTTCCCCGCGGTGTTCGGCGACCTCTTCGGCGGCGGGTTCGTGCCGGGGCCGCTGCCCGTCCGCGTCATCGCCGCCACGGGGCAAGTCGTCGGCCAGCCGCCGATCTTCGTCAACCTCGCCACGGGCGTCCGCACCACCGCGACCAACATCCTGCTGGGCCGGCCGGCCGACGAACTCCTGGCCGGCCGCCCCGCCCCGGCGGCACCGGGGCAGCAGCCCGGCGTCGTCACCACTAACGTCCTCCCGCCGCCGGGGCAAGTCTTCGCCCCCGAACTCGTGGCGAGGCTGACGCTCATCCCGCTGGTGAACCGCGGCACGTTCAAGATCACCGAGAACGACACGCCGCGGCCCACGACGCGGGCCTACGTGGTCTACAACTATTACGACAACCTGTTGCGCGGCGTCAACGGCCCCGACGCGGCGCGGCTGTCCCTCCACCAGGAGACCTTCGGCTACGAGCAGGCCTTCGCCGACCGCCGCATGTCGGTCGGCATCCGCCTGCCGTACAACCAGTTCGTCGCCAGCGACTCGAGCCTCAACAGCACGTCGCTGGGCGACCTCACGGTGATCACGAAGTTCGTGGTCTCCGAGAACCGCCTGACCGGCGACGTGCTGTCCGCCGGCGTGGCGGTGACCGCGCCGACGGGCCGCCTGACGCAGTCGAACACCCTGACCGGGGACTCGGTCCACCCGACGCTGATCCAGCCGTACGTCGGCTACCTGCGGACGGGCCTGGGCGGGAACGCGTTCCTGCAAGGCTTCTCGGCGGTCGTGGTGCCGACCGACTCCTCGGACGTGACGCTGCTGACGAATAGCTTCGCGGTCGGCTACTTCGTCTACCGCAACCCGAACGGCTTCCTGACGTCGCTGGTGCCGGTGGCCGAGTTGCACGTCAACACGCCGCTGAGTCACCGCGACCGCAACGTGGGGCCGACGTCGGACATCTCGTTCCCGGACACGGTGACGGCCCTCGGCGGGTTGCACTTCACCTTCGGCCGGGCGACGACGCTGGGCTTCGCGAGCGGGGCACCCCTGACCGGGCCGCGGCCGTTCTCCCTGCAGGCGACGGCGACGTTCAACTACCGGTTCTAACCGAACCGGCGGACGGCCGAGGCCGCGGAGGGACTCACCTCCGCGGCCTCGGCGTTTCTCGTCGTCCCGGCGTCGGCCGGCGTCACCGGCTCACGGGGCGGGTGGTGCCGCCGACGTAGACGCTGCCGAGGAAGGTGTCCTCGAACGCCAGGACATCCCCGCCGACCTGGGCCAGCCCCGCGGCGCTCAGGCGGTAGACCTTGACGCGCGAGCCGCCGGTCTCGCCCGCGGCGGCGTAGATCAGCGTCGCCCCGTCGCTGCCGGTGCCGGCCGAGACCCGGACGCCGTTGGCGAAGGTGTCGGCGAAGGGCCGCGTGGTGGCCACGGTCGTGCCGCGGCTGTCGAAGACGCGGACCTCGGGGGCCGTCGTCAGGTCGGCGTCGGTCGAGGAGCGCTTCGACAGCCCGCCGGTCGTGTTCGGCAGGCCCGCGAACAGTTGGCTCACGATCGTGCCGGCCGAGTCGGGCAGGCCGTCGGGGCCGGTGACGATCTGGCCGGCCGCGGTGACGGCGACGAAGATGCCGCCGCGGAAGGCGGTGTCGTAGGCGAAGAAGTTGGCGACCTGGGTGCGCGTGCCGCCCTTGACGGTGTAGCCCTGGACGTGCGGCCCGCCGCTGATGCCGGCCCCGGTGACGATGTCCGCGACCCCGTCGCTGGTGATGTCCCCCACGGCCACGCGGACGCCGCCGCGGAAGCCGGGGTCGTAGACGAAGAAGTTGCCCGCGTCGCCCTCCAGTTGGGCGTACGCCTTGGCCACCTCGAAGACGCGCACCCGCGCCGCCCCGCCGGACGAGGTGCCGGTGACGATGTCCGGCTTGCCATCGCCGCTCACGTCGCCGACGGCCACGAACACGCCGTTGGTGTAGCCCGGCTCGTAGGCGAGGAACGACGCGAGTTCGGCCCCGGTCTTGCCGTCGAACGCCTTAACGCGCGACTCGACCCCCGGCCCGGTCGCCGCGACGATGTCGTCGATGCCGTCGCCGTTGAGGTCGCCCTGCGCGACGCGGACGCCGCCGAGGAACGTCGGGTCGAAGGCGAAGAAGTCGAGTTTCGTCGCCCCCGCCTCGTCGAAGGCGCGGACCCGCGGCCCGGCCCCTGCCCCGCCGCCCACCACGAACGTCCGGGTCTGCGCGACGACGGGCGGCGCGGCCGTGTTGATCACGAACGTCAGGGTCGCGGTGTTACTGACCGCCCTAGTCACGCGGTCACTGCCGACGGCGGTCACGGTGTACGTGCCGTCGGGGAGGCTGTCGCGGAACAGCGGGGGCAGCAGCGCCCGGAGGGCGGCCGGCGCGTCCGTCGGGATGGTGGCCGAGTAGGTGCTGGCGTTGGCGGCGACCGGGAACGGCGGCAGGGCGACGCCGAGGCCCGTGATCGTCAGGGTGATGTCGGTCGGGTTCGCGCTGCTGACCGTGCCGGAGAGCGTCGGCGTGTTGTCGGTCGTCGGGCTGGCGTTCGTGAGCGTCAGCACCAAGGCGGCGGCCGGGGGGGCGGCCCCGACGGTGATGGAGGCCGTCACGGGGGCGGAGGTGCGGGCACCGTTCGTGACGGTGTAGGTGAAGCTGGTCGCCCCGCCGAACGAGGCCGCGGGCGTGAAGGTGAACGAGCCGTCGCCGTTGAGGGCGACCGACCCGGCGGCGGCCGGGATATTCGTCACGAGTTGGGCGACCAGGGCGACGGAGGGGGTGGCGGAGGCGATCGCGGCGTAGTCGGGGTCGTTGGCGTCGTTCTGCAACACCCCGGTCGCCGCCGGCCTCGTGAGCGTGGCCCCGAACGGCGTCGTGTAAGCCTCCCCAACGGTGCCGGGGGCCTGGACCTGAGCCTGGCCCGCGTCGATCGGCCCGCCGGCCGGCCGCGGCGTCCCCCGGATGTCGCTCAAGGGGGTGACGCCGGGCGTGAGGCCGACCCCCAGCGCCGGGCTGCCCGGCAGCGGGATGGCGAACGCTAGGGAGAGCGTCGGCGAGACAGGCAGGCTGCGGAATCGGATCCCCGGCTGCGTACTGCCGACGACCGCCCCGTTGAGGGTGCCGATCTGGTTGGCGGTTTGCGTCAGGGTCGCGGTCGCCTCGACGCCCACGTCCGCGGGGGTTGCGGTCGCCGCGCCGCTGACCGTGACCGTGTTGCCCGAAACGATCGAGCTCGTGAGGGTGACCGCCCCGGTGCCGCTGACGTAGAGGCCGTAGCCCTCGGTCGGCAACAGGGGGCTCGTCCGGGTGGTTTGGATCGCGGCCGCGGTCACGTACCGCAGGTCGGCGGTGCCGCCACTCACCGCGATGCCGCCCACGAACGAGTTCACCACGCGCAACGTCCCGGCCGTGGTGACCAGGCTGTTCCCCCCCGTGAAGGGCACGCCGGATCCGTTCATGAACTGGCCGGTGAGCGACGAGTTGGTGACGGCGACGACGCCCGCGCTGTCGGAGTAGATGTCCGTGCCGAGGGTGTTGCTCGCGAAACCGTTGGTGAAGCCCGAGTCGTTGACCGTCAAGTCCCCGACGACGCCGTTGGAGATCGCCGCCCCGAACGACGCGTTCGCGGGACTGGCGGGCGAACCGCTCTGGCCCCGGTTGTTGTCGAAAAGCACCCGGCTGATCGTCAGCGAGCCGAGGTTGCGAATCGCGCCGCCCCGGCCCGAGTTGACCAGGCCGTCCTGGATCGTGATGTCCTGGATCGTCACCGCGCCGATGGCCACGTCGAGTACCCGATTCTGCGTCGGGGTTGGGCCGCCGACGCCGCCGGGGGCAGCAGTAAAGCCGGACAACTTCAGCAGGCCGGCCCCCGGCCCGGCGATCGTCACCGGGTTCGAGATCGTCAGCGTCCCGTTCGCCAGGTAGGACGTGCCCGTGACGTTGGCGGCGAACCGAATCGTGTCTACGCCGAACGGACCGACGGTGGCACCGACCACGTCGCTGTCGGCGGGCAGCCCCGCGTTGTCCCGGTTGGCCGCCGCCAGCGCCTCCCGCAGCGAGAGCAGGCCGTTGTTCGGCGTGTTGTCGTCGAGGATCGTGTTGACCGTGATGGTCGCCGGGACCGCCCGGTCTTCCAGGACCGTCAGAGACGGCTTCCACTGGTGACGCGGGGTCGGGCGGGTCTCGGCGTTGCGGCGACGGGGGGGCATCAGCGGCTCCAACGGGTTGCGGGTTCGGGCGGTCAGCCGGCGGCTTTTGGGGAGTTTGCGGGGACTGATACGGCGAGTTCGACGTGATGTGATTATGCTGACCAATGTCAGGAACAAGCAAGCACAAAGAGTGCGAAAGGGCATGTCGTCGTCTGAGAGTGCCCTCACACTCCTTTTCTTTGGAGAGTCGCACCGTGACTACGGACCTGCGCGCGGCGGGTGACGTGCGTTGAGCGCCTGCGGACTTGTCGAGTCCGGCGAACCGAAGGCGTTAGCGACTGGAGGTCGGAGTTCTGGGCCACACGCTTTGCGGCCCGGCGCTCCGCCTGCGTGGGCGGGCGAGTTCTCGACGCCCGCCGGCCGGGACCCCCCCAAGTGAACTCGGCCCTTAGTCGGGAGGGGTTTAACCCTGGGAGGCCCGGAACCCGCCCGCTCACGCAGGCGGCTCGCCCAGAGTCGCCTGCGGCGGAGCCGGGAGACTTCGAGGCGCGGTGCCTGGCTCGGCGCTCGGCGGATTCGCTTGCCACTTGTCGAGCTTCTTGTGGAGGGTCGTCGCCAACTCCCCGCCACTGCCGCCCCGGCCGAAGTAGATCGCCAACGCGCAGATGGCGAGGTCGATCGCCTCCGCCTTGCTGCCCTCGTCGCCCGACTTGTACGCGTTCCCGTAGACCGACTCCTCGATCAGCAACTCGCGGCTGAGTTCGCCCAGCTCCTCGGACGCGCTCGCGAGCAACTCGAAGACGCCCTTGTGTCGCAGGTCTCGGGCGGCCAACTCGCCCACCCGCTGCACCCCCGACGCGATATCCCCCGCGGGCCGGGCGACCGTCGGTTCGTGGACGACGAGTTCGTCGGCCTCGTCGGCGTGCGGCTCTTCGACCGACTCCTCCAGTTTCTGCCGCAGTGCCCGGTACTCGACCTCCTGGAAACCGCGCTCCACGGCCCACCGGCCGAACGAGTCCCACCGGCCGGCGCACCAGTGGATTTCGACCCGCGTTCGCGGCTCGACCGTCCGGGCGAACTCCCGCCACCCGGCTCGCCGCTCGCGGGTGAGGTGGGTCGCGTCGATCGCCACGTCTCGCCCGGCTTCGATCAGCCGGCGCACGGCGAGGCGCGCAGCCTCGGTGACGACCGGCTCCAGGGCGGCGTACTCCCCGCCGGCGTCCCGCGGGTAGACGCCCGCGTTGAAAGCCACCCGGAGGCCGTCGGCGGACACGACGAAGAACCCCCGGTCGGCCCGCAGGCGACGGGCGGCCGTACTCTTGCCGCTGCCGGGCAGCCCCGCCAGGATTGCGAGCGTCGGCATATCGACTCACCTGCCACGCGCTGTTGAGGAGGCGGCTCAATTCCTGCCTGTCGCGGAGTTGCAAGTCCCCACGCCGCGTCATCGTCGCGAGGCGGTCGGGAGTTGTCAACGACAAAGGCACGACCATTTCATGACCCCGGAACCGCCGCGCCCTGGCGTCGATGTGAGAGCGTGGCGTGGCCGGGGGGATTCGCCGGGTCAGTTGTCGGACTCGGAGACCACCTCCCCGCCGGCGCGGGTGACGAGCTTGCGCAGCGTCCGCGGGTCGATCGAGTCCTTCAAGTAGGCGACGTGGCCGTCGCAGAAGACGACGTGCGCCCCGCCGGGGTGGAAGCTGAAGATCTCCTCGTTCGGCCCGCAGTTGTTCGTCCCCCACGGGCAAGTCGCCGGCCCGCCGAACGGCGTCCTGTCGGTGTTGACCCCCTTCGAGATGCCGTACGCGCAGTCCGGCTCGGCCCACCGGTAGATCTGCCGCAAGCCCCCGAGGGGGTCCGGGTAGGGCATGGTCATGGTCTCGTTGCGGCCCACGTCCTCGCCGATGGCGATCGTGTTGCTCGTGCCGTCGGTGATCGTCAGGACCGACTGCTTGCCGAGGATCAGCCCGCCGTCGGCGCGGGTCAACTTGTTGCGGGTGCCGGTGACCGGATCGACATCGACGTAGTAGACCGGGCCGTAGTCGGTGCAGCCGTAGCCCTGGGTGTCCCGCGGGTCGGGGCGCAGCGGGTTGCTCGGGCAAATCAGCAAGTTGAGGACGGTCTTGGCCGCGGCCTGGTTGCCCGGCGTGGCGTTGTAGGCCACCGCCAGGTCGAGTTGGCGGTAGACGTTGCCCTGCTCGAGGTACGGCAGCAGCAGCGTGTAGGTCGAGTGCAGTTCGAACGCCACCGAGGCAGGGGTGGTGGCGTAGTTCGTCCCCTGGCCGCTCGACGGCATGAAGCCGTTGGTGCTCTCGGAGTTGTGGAGGCCCAGCCCGAGTTGCTTGAGGTTATTCTGGCACTTGATGCGGGCGGCGGCCTCCCGCACCTTCTGCACGGCGGGCAAGAGTAAGCCGATCAGGATCGCGATGATGGCGATGACGACGAGGAGTTCGATGAGGGTGAACGCGGTGCGACGCGGCACGGGGTGACTCCGGCGGGGGTCAGGAGCAGGCGGGCGACGAATTGACTCCTGCCCTAGAGTCAAGATGATATTGGGCCTCTTCCCGCCCGCCACCGGAATCGCCCGGAAGTCCCACGGCGTCCCCGACGACTCGGGACTTCCGGGCTACAATGCCCGTGGAATCTCGCCCGAACCGTTGGGGCCGCGCCGTGCCGAAGAAGGACCCCCTCGACCCGCAGCGCTGCGCCGAACTGCTCGCCGCCCTGGCCGCCCCGGAGCGGCTCAAGGTCGTGCGATTCTTGGTCGATGGGGCGCGGAACGTGACGGAAATCGTCGCGATGCTGGGCATCCCGGCGGTGAACGTGTCGCACCACCTCACCGTGCTCAAGCACGCCCGCCTACTCGAGGGGCAGAAGCGCGGGCGGTTCGTCTGGTACTCGCTGTGCCCTGGGATCCTAGAAGAAGCCGTCGCGGCGGGCGTCTCGACCGACGCGCTGAACCTCGGCTGCTGCCGCCTCGAACTGCCGGCGACGCGAAGCCCGAAGGCCCAGGGGTGACAACGGCAGACCCGCTACGCCCCCGCGTCCGACGGCGGCGGGCACACTTCCATCGCCGCGATCAGCCCCGACCCGACCGTGAAGCGGTGGCCAACGTTCCCCTCGGCGACGACGGCCCCGGCCAGGTCGCGCACGACTTGCCGCACCTCGACCAGGACACGCCCGGCCCCTTCGGGTCGAGACGAGACCGGCTCGACGTGCGGGTCGATCTCGGACCACTGCTCCGTCCAGTGAGCCCAGATCTCGGCGTGGCCGCGGGCGAACCCGCCCTGGAACGCCTTCGGCCAGGTCACGCCCGCGGTCATGGTGGCGAGTGCGGCGTCGATGTCGCGCGCGTTGAAGGCGGCGCACGCCGCGCGCAGCAAGTCGAGGTCGAACGACGGTCGGTCTGGCATCACGAATTCCCCCTCGGCTGCCGCGCTACCCGCTCGCGCGGTCGCTGTCAAACGTCGCGGCTCGTGGCCCCGGCCTACTTGCTGCCCTGGAACTCGGAGCCGCCCTCCTTGTCGAACTTCTCCGTGAACGGCTTGCCGCCGGCCCACGTCAACTCGATTCTCAGGGCGTCGGTCGGCCCGGTGACCGTGACGGTCAGGTTCGAGGCCGTGCGGTCGGCGTACTTCTTGGGGGCGTGCCACTTCATCGCCACGGCGCTGACCGACTCGCCGGCCAGGATCGCGGCCGTGTGCGTGCCGACGGCGCAGCCGTCGCCGGGGGCGGTCGTGGTCAGCGTGAAGCGGCCGTCGAGGCCGATGCGGCCACTGGCCGGCCGCGAGCCGGTCGGCATCACCTGGATGTAGCCGTAAGCCAGCGGCTGGCCGTCGATGGTGACGACGCCGGAGGCGGGGACGACCTTGGGGCCGCCGTCGCCGCAGCCGGCCAGGGCCAGCAGGAGCAACGCGGCCCCCCGCGCCACGCGGGCGCGGGGGGGACTCGATCGGCGCATGGGGGGAGCCTTTTCGCTTACGGGGCGGAGGTGACTTCGCCACCGCTGATGGTGGAGAGACCGCGGTACTGCGCGATGTCGATGTTGTCCCGGAGGAAGCGGACGCTGCCGTCGGCCAGGGCGAAGTTGGCCCCGCCGGTGTGGCGGCTCATGAACGCGCCGTTCAAAGTCGTGTAAACGATCCCGGTGCCGGGCGGCGTGTTGATCGGGTTCTCGGTCGTCCGCAGGCTGTGCGCGTGGCGGCCGCCAACGCTCCAGATGTTCGAGTTCGTACTCAGGTGGCCGTCGAACACTTCGCCGACGCCCAGGGTGTTGCTCGTGCCGTCGGTCACGTCCGCGAAGCGCTTGGTCAGCCGGTAAACGAACAGGCCGGTGTTGTAGTACTTGACCGCCTCGGAAATCCCCTGGCTCGGCCCGTTGGTGCCGGTCACCAGGGCGTAGCTGCCGATCGCGGCGTTGATCGACCCCCCGAGGCCGGTGTTGACCACGAACGGCGTGGCGGTGTCCGAGGGGCAAACCAAGGCGTTCGGGCGCGTCTCCAGGCCGACCTTATCGGAGGGTCGCCAGGTGGCGTTGTCCGTGGGCGGCCAGGGCACGTCGGCCTCCGCGGTGCCGAGTGACTTGAAGAGGTTGTCCTGCTCCATGTGCGGCAGCAGGGCGACGAAGCCGCTCGCCCCGCCGCGGTTGACGCTCGTGGCCGTCATGCCGTTGCACGGGGTGCCGGAGCCGTCGCAGCCGAAGCGTCCGGCCGGGAACTCGAGCCGCACGTCGTGGTAGTTGTGGGCCGCTAGCATGACCTGCTTGAGGTTATTGCTGCACTTCATCCGCGCGGCGGCCTCCCGCACCTTCTGCACGGCGGGCAGGAGTAGGCCGATCAAGATGGCGATGATGGCGATGACGACGAGCAGCTCGATGAGTGTGAACGCCGACCGACCGCGGGTGGCGGGGGACCGAGACATAGGAGGGACTCTGGGGGGCGGTGATGAAAGCACTGTCACTTGTAACCCCAAGCGATCGGCGAGTCAACAACCGAAAATGCAGCGACTTGTGGATTGAATGCTCTGCCGATTGCTGATCCGATAGCGTCGCACGGACGCTCCGGGTCGGCTCAGCGTCGGACGAGCCAGTCGTCGAAGCGTGTGGCCCCGAGGCGGGCGTAGTCGCCGGCGAACTCGCGCATGGAGGTGACTCACTCCAGTCGCTCACGCTCTTGGCTCGCCTACTCCGCCTCCTCGCGCAGCGCGAAGAACGCCTCCGCCGCGTGCCAGGTGTGCAGGCCGCACAAGCGGCGCTTCACGTACTCGGGGCTGATCCGCGCCATGCCGCCGTACTTCGCCTGGCTCGCCTCAGCCTACCACGTCAGGGGGTAGTCGCGGTCGCCGAGCTTGCCCGCCTTCGTGCCGGCGTAGTGGCCCGACGCCCAGGCCAGGTACGGGTACTTGTCCTCGCGGCCGAACACCGGCTGGCCCGGCAGGTCGTCGGCCTTGTAGTCCCGCCAGAACAGCGCGGCGTAAGTGTCGCGCACCTTCGGCACCGCGTACGGGTCGTCGAGGCCCAGCGACTTCAGCCCGAACTTGGCCCACTTCGTCTGGTAGACCGGGTGCGACGCGAAGTCGCTGCGCCCCTCGACGCCGCCGCCCTTGGCGAGCCGCGTCAACTCCTTGAGCGCGGCCGGCACGACCGGGTGCGTCTTGTCCGACACCAGCGACGCCAGGTAGAGCACCTGCCCTGGGTTGTCGGCCTCCGCCTCGCCGGCGTTGCAGCGGTCGAACGGCTCGCGCAGGCCCAGAATCCACCCCTTGACCAGCGGCAGGTTGCCCGTTGTCTCGAACGCCATCGCCATCATCGCGCCGTCGCGGTATCACGGCGTGGCGTACACGAACGCGTTGGGCACCGGCCGGCCACCGACCACGTTGACGAGCAGCTCCTGATGCAGCCCCGCAAGACGAGCCGGTGCTTGCGGCCGGCCAAGTCGGGCAGCTTGACCGCGCCCCTCGTCAAGGCCTCGCGCTTGCCGTCGGCCTCGACCCAGACGGCGGCCTCGTCCTCGGAGACCACGACGAGTTGGCCGGCCTTAGTCTTCAGCGCGTCCGTGTACGCCGGCGGGACGATCAGCTCCTCGGCGACATCCCAGGTACGCAAGACTTCGCCGGTGCGGGCGTCGAGCAGCCGGCCGGCGGCGTCCACCGACTTGTCGCGGCCGCCCATGCCGAAGAGGTAGAAGTCAACGGCCGGCAACGCATAGGCTTTCCCGCGCCCCTCCCGGACGCGGCCGAGTGCCGTCCGGTACTCGGCGCGGGCCTGTGTCCAATCCCGCCAGCGCTCCGCGTCGCCCGCCGCGGCCGAGCCCGCGGCTGCCAACAGTAACGCCAACGCCACCACGACTCGACGCATCCGGCACCCCGTTGCAGCGCCGGGTCGCCCGCCGACTCAGTTCAGTCGTCGAGGGCGTCGCCGAGAACATCTTCGTTGACGTAGATCGGCACCTTGAGCGTCACCGCCACGGCGATGGCGTCCGACGGGCGGCAGTCGATCACGACCAACTCGCCCTCGTGGCGAACCCGCAGTTGGGCGTAGTAGGTGTGCTCCCGCAAGTCGTTGATGACCACGTCCTGCACGTCCGCGCCGAGAAGCTCGATCGCGCTCGCGATCAGGTCGTGCGTCAGCGGGCGCGGCGTCGTGATGCCCCGGACGCGGCGGTCGATGCTCGTCGCCTCGAACAGGCCGATCACGATCGGGAAGCTGCGCTCGCCGTCGATCTCCTTCAAGACGATGTGCTGCTGCTCGTCGATCTCGCTGATGATGATGCGGCGGAGCGCCATCGGGATCGGCACGGCGTCACTCCTGAGTCTCGCGGCGGGGGCCAGGAGTGACTATAAGCGCTGCGCCGACGCCGGGTCAAGGACCGCCCGCGCGGGGCGGCTCACTCGTTGGGGTAGAGCTTGCGGAAGTCGGCCTGGAGGCGGGCGGTCGCCAGCGACAACTCGTAGTCCGGCATCGCCAGCGTGCGGGCGTAGTCGATCACGTTCCGCGCCGCCCGCACCTCGTCCGTCGCGCCGGCGTAGTTCTGCCGCAGGATGGCGAGGTTGACCTCGTCCTCGCCGATGACTTGCGCGAACTCGCGGGCCACCTCGTCGAGGCGGTAGCGACCAGCGAGCAGCCCCGCGACGAGTTGCTCCTTGTAGGCGATCCGCCGCAGGACGGTGGCCCCGCGGTCGTTCAGGGCGGCCGCGCGGGCGGCCGTCTCGGCGTCGCAGGCGAGCAGGGGCGCGAACTCGTCCGCGGCGGCGAGCGGCTCAGGGAAGCCCGCGAGGGCGGCGGCCCCCGCGATGGCGACGACGGCAACGGCCAGGCGGCTCAACCAGGTGGAACGGGTCATCGGCTTCGACCTCAGAATACGCAGGACGTTCCCACAGCCGCGGGCCGCATTCGCGGGTCACGCCGGGGAAATCGCCACGCACGGTGGGGTCGGACCCAGGGAGTCAACACCGGCCACGAGGCCGGTCGGGTCCGGAACACACGTCAACTCGCCGGCCGCGGTCGGCCGACTTCGCATTGACTGGCGACACGCCCCAGGGGTGACGCAGGGGTTGTCGCCGAGGGTTCATTAGGCGTCGGGAAATCCGAGCGGGTGACTCGGGTTCCGATCAGGGGGAGGGTCAAGCGTCGTTCACGTTGATAGACAGAGCAAAGGTGAAACCAGTTCCTATGATCGAGGGGCATTCGACGTAAGTGCTGACAGAAACTGGGGAAGAAACTCGAGAATCGCGTCTTCACAGCTCCTTCATCTGCACACTTTCTGGGCACGCGATCGTGGAGCCGCCCGATTCGGTGGCGGGCGTCCGCCATGTGGCGGACGTGAACGTCAGTAGTCCATCGTCTCGAACTCGTACGCGGCGACGGCCAGTGCCCCGGCGGCGAACGCCCCGCTAGTGAGGACCGACAGTTCGGGGTGGAAGCGGCCCGACTCCTGGAGCAGCCGCACGACTTCGGGCCGGGCCGAGAAGCCCTCCGCCTGCATCGCCTCGTAGAACACCGCCCCCAGGTCGAACGGCTTCGGCAGGAACCAGTACGACGCCTCCATCGCCAGGCCCGACGCCCCGCTGAGTTCCAACACCGGGTACGCCAACAAGTAGTGGTGCGTGAAATTCGTCGCCCAGCACAGCGCCCAGAACAGGAACGTCCCGAACGCGGCCGTGACGGCGCTGCGGGTCCAGACGGCCAGGAAGGCCGACACCGCGTAGAAGACGCCGAAGTTCAGCACTAAGAGCGGCACCGCGAGCCAGTACGAGCCGTACCAGACGCCGGTCTTGAGGCCCAGTGCCCCCCAGGTGCCGCCGATGAACGCGAGCGCGTTCAGCCCCACGAACAGGCAGACCCCCGCGTACTTGCCGAGCAGGATCGACCAGCGTGGCGCGGGCTTGGCCAGCAGCACCGTCGCCGACTGCGGCTCCAGGAACGCCGGCAGGAACCCGGCCGTCCACAACAGTGCGAGCAGCACGCCGAGGGTGTCGCCCACGGTGCCGACGAGCAGGAGCATCAGTTGCCGCACCGAGTCGTCGCGCGAGCGGCCGATCGGCACGGTGACCAGGCCGAAGCCGAGCGACAGTTGCCCGCCGGCGACCGGCACGCCGTCGCCGTTGGCGCGCTCGCGGCCGAGGCGCTCGGCCTCCGCGTCGCTCACGTCGGGGCGGCCGGCGGCGGCGGCACTCAGGCGGCCCAGCCGGGTCGCCTCCGCGACCGTGACGGCCCCGCGGAAGTCGCGGTCGCCCGCGCGGCGCTCGTCGCCGCTGACGCTCACGCTCAGGCAGACGGCCGTGCAGGCGGCCGTCGTGGCGAGCATCACCCAGGCGAGCTTCGTGGAGACGGCCTGGCGGAACGTGTCGCGGACCATCCAGCGCACAGTACGGATCGCGGCGGGCAAGCTCACGGCTGGCCTCCTTCGGTGTAGAGCTTGCGGAGCGCGGCTTCGAGCGGCCGGCGCTGCGGCCCGGCCGGGCCGATCAAGGCGTTCAAGTTGCCGCGGTAGGCGACCCTGCCGGCGACGACGACGGCCAACTCGTCGCACAACTCCTCGACCTCGCCCAAGACGTGCGACACGAGCAGCACCGTCTTCTTGGCGGCGCGGCTCTCGGCGACGACCTCGCGCAGCAGTTGCCGCCCGGTCAAGTCGAGGCCCTCCGTCGGCTCGTCGAGGATGAGCAAGTCGGGCTCGTTCATCAGCGCCTGGGCTAAGCCGAGGCGCTGGACCATGCCCTTGCTGAAGCGCTCAATCGGCTCGCGGCCGCGATCGGCCAGCCCGACGCGCTCCAGCAGGCGGTCGGCGCGGCCGGTCAGTTCGCCCGACGGCACACCGGAGAGGCCGCCGTAGAAGTGCAGCACTTCGCGGGCACTCAGGTAGCGCGGGAAGGCGTGGTTCTCGTGCATGTAGCCGACGCGCGCCAGCGTGTCCCGGCGGCGAACCGGCTCGCCGAGGCGCGTGACCCGCCCGGCGGTCGGCCCGGCGAGCGAGAGCAGCAGCTTCACGAGCGTGGTCTTGCCGGCGCGGTTGGGGCCGAGCAGGCCGAACACGCTGCCGGCGGGGACGTCGAGCGAGACGCCGCGGACGGCCGGCACCCCGCCGCGGCCGAGCAACCCGGTCTTGTAGGTCTTCTCGACGCCCTCGAACGTCGCGGCGTTAGTCACGGCGGTGCCCTTGACGGAGTGTTAAGTGCGGGGAACGCCGTTGCGGCCGCGCACGAACTCTTAGGACACGATCGGGGGGGCGGCGCGCGAAAAAGGCGAGCCGGAAGCGTCAGCGACCGGAGTCCCCCTTCGTGCCAGTTGGCAGGACGGGGGACTCCGGTCGCTGACGCTTCCGGCTCGC
>JAYTUC010000289.1:0-15337 GCA_043744775.1 Fimbriiglobus sp.
GTTCAGCCAGACATCGACGCCGTGGACCATGTAGCGGGCCATGTTCATGTCGTAGTCTTCGAGGAAGACGACGTGCTTGCGGAACTCGGCCTTCTGGGCCTGGTGGACGACGCGGGCGATCAACTCCTTGCCGCCGTTGTCCTTGGGGTGGGCCTTGCCGGCGAAAATGAACTGCACCGGCCGCTTGGCGTCGTTGACGATCTTCGAGAGCCGCTCGGCGTCGCGGAAGATGAGGTCGCCGCGCTTGTAGGTGGCGAAGCGGCGGGCGAAGCCGATGGTGAGGGCCTCGGGGTCGAGCACCTCGTCGGCGGCGTGGATGTCCGACGGCGGCGCGCCCCGCCGCTGCAACTGGGCCTTGAGCCGGGCGCGGGCAAACGCGATCAGCTTGGCGCGGCACTTGGTGTGCGTCCGCCAGAGTTCGGCGTCGGGGATCGACTCGACCTTGCTCCAGACCTTGAAGTCGGTCGGCTTCGACTCCCACTCGACGTGGACGTAGCGGTCGAACAGTTCACCGATCTCCGGCGCGAGCCAGCTCTGCGTGTGGACGCCGTTGGTGATCGAGCCGATCGGCACCTCGGCCTCGGGCAGCCCGGTCCAGATGTCGTTCCACATCTTGCGCGACACGGTGCCGTGCAGGGCACTGACGCCGTTGGAGGTGTTGGCGAGCTTGAGCGCGAGCACCGTCATCCCGAACGGCTCGGACTCGTTCTCGGGGTGCTGCCGGCCCTTGGCGTAGAAGGTGGCGCGATCGACGCCGAGGCTATCGACGTAGGCCCCGAGGTACTGCTCGATCATCGCCGGCGGGAACGAGTCGTTGCCGGCGGGCACCGGCGTGTGCGTCGTGAAGCAGGTGCCGGCCTTGACCGCCTCGGCGGCGGTGGCGAAGTCGTGCTTCTGCTCGGCCATCAGGTTGCGGATGCGCTCGAGCGTGACGAACGCGGCGTGGCCCTCGTTCATGTGGCACACCGTCGGCTCCTTGCCGAGTGCCCTGAGTGCCCGCAGACCGCCGATGCCGAGCAAGATTTCTTGCTGGATGCGCATGTGCGTGTCGCCGCCGTAGAGCTGCGCGGTGAGGTTGCGGTCCTCGGGGCGGTTGGCCGGGATGTTGGCGTCGAGCAGGTACAACGGCACCCGGCCGACCTGGATGCGCCAGATGCGCAACTGCACGTCGCGGCCGGGCAGGGGGGCACTCACCGTGACCGGCTGGCCGGTCTTGTCGAGTTCGGCGATGAGCGGCAGGTTGAAGAAGTCGTTCTCGGGGTAGCGCTCCTGCTGCCAGCCGTCGAGGTTGAGGTACTGGCGAAAATACCCCTCGCGGAACATGAAGCTCACGCCCATGAGCGGCAGCCCCAAGTCCGACGCACTCTTGAGGTGGTCGCCGGCGAGAACCCCGAGGCCGCCGGAGTAGACCGGCACGCTCTCGTGGATGCCGAATTCCATCGAGAAGTACGCGATCCGCGTGTCCGACTCTTGCGGATACGTCGATTGGAACCAGGTCTTCTCGTCGAGGTAGGTTTGCAGGTGGGCGCTGGCCCGGTCGAGGTCGGCCAGGAAACTGGTGTCGCGGGTCAGTTCCTCGAAGCGGTTCTGGTCGAGGCTCGTGAGCAGGCGGATCGGCGAGTGGTCGAGCGCTTCAAACAGGCTCGGGTTGACGCGGCGGAACAGGGCCGTCGCCTCGGCGTTCCAGCACCACCACAGGTTGTAGGCGAGTTTCTGCAACCCCGCGAGGCGTTCCGGCAGCGACGGCAACACCGTGAATGCGTGGATCGAGCGGCCGGCCATGAATGGTCCCCAGAGAAAAGTTGGGAGAGGGGATTGTTGCGAGTAAGTGGTAAGTTAGGGAAGTTGGGTCCGTCGTCGAGCCGCCAGCACCGGGTACAATGGCGGGGTCGCGAAAACCGCCGGGAGAATAGGCGCATGGCCCCCACCGAACTCCGCGACAGCCTGACGCAGCAGCCGTTCGAGCCGTTCCGCCTGGTGCTGTCCGACGGGGCGACCTACGACATCCGCCACCCCGACCTGCTGTGGGTCGGCCAGCGTGCGGCCTACGTCGGCCTGACCGGCCAAGCCGGCTCGACCTTCTTCGAGCGCTCGGTCAAGGTGGACCTGCTGCACGTCACGCAAGTCGTGCACTTGAGGCAGCACCAGTTGTGACGGCTCAATTCGGTGGCATGCCCTTACGGTTTGGGTCCATAACCCACTTACGCATAGAGGAAACAAACTCCCACACGTCGCCTTCGCCAGCCGGGACGTAGCCTGGAGTGGTTGGGTCCGAGCCGAGCTTTTCGTACATCCGAATGATCCATTCGATTTTCTCGCCCACTACTCCGAGTGGCAAAAGCCAGCGCTCCAACTCTCCTACCGAGACTACGAAGATGCCGTACTCTCGGAGATGACGAAGCAAAACAGTCCCCGCTTCCCGGTTGTCTGGATCAAGACCTTCGAGGCCGTGCTTTTTCATGTCGACCCCGGCTTCCTTATACCTCGCCGCAAGCTGCCCCTTGGTCGAATTCCAGCCGTCGCTCAGCGCCTGCGGGACGAAGCAATCTTTGAGTAAATGTTTCAAGTCGTCATGCTTGAGGATGTCGAGGTCTACTATAGCAATCGCGGGCACTCCCGCCTCGCGCAGGGGCTTTACGATACGCCGAATCGTGCTCTTGTTTTGGGCATTGAGGAACACCGCGTCCTCGACCGAACGCTTGGACGCCGCGAGCCGCGTGTTGATCTCTTCGTAGAACCCCCGGTCACTATCCGCCTCGCACACCACTGCTGCCGACGCGAAGAGCGCATTGAGTACGCCGGTGGATCGCAGAAGCGGGTCGCGCATCAGCGGCAAAAGCTTCTCGTGCGAAAGGAGGCGGGCGGTGGGCACAGCCGATTCATACGTCAGGCGAACGATGTTGAGCTTTGCCCCGGACTCGATGCACCCCATCAAGAAGTGAGAACTGTGGGTGGAAGCGAATACGACACCTTCGCGCTCCGTCGCCAACTTAGCAATCACGCCGCCAAGGCGTCGAGCCAAAGGGGGGTGCAGAAATGCCTCAGGTTCGTCGATGAGAATGATACGGTACATCGAGCTAATAAGACTGGCGAGGATGCCTATGTACGCGCGAACACCGTCGCTCGCCGACTCAACTAGCAACGCTTGCTTGTGGAAGTCGCGGGCGGCCTTGTCAAGACCTTGCTCCTCCGTGTTATCAACGGGAGCACGGGTGGACAGGCGGACCCGCACCTTGCCGGAGTTAGTCGGGTCCAGCACGGAGTACAGTTGAAACGCTTCGTGGGTCAGCATTCGGACACGCTCTCGCGCCAGATCATCGACAAACAGCTCTGCGAGCAAGTTTGTGGGCGGCAATTGCGTGTCGCCGAGCTCGTGCTCCCCGATCAAGTTTAGCCGCGTAGAACCATCAAGTTTGAGTATAAATTGCGATACGATATGCATCATAAAACTTCGGTCGGTAGAGTGATCAATTGGCATACCAGCACTCTGCATATCCCAGCCATTCTTAGCACTAGCCGCGACCTTATCAATCAAAGAGAGACTGCCTCCGAATGATGGTAAATAAACACAATAATGCCCTTCGGCTGTGCCTGCGTTATGACGGATGTTCTTGGCACGAATATATTCGATGTCGGAGTAAACCCGTTTCAACTCTGGAAACAAAGGGTAAAGTCCAGCAAGTATATTATACAGCGGTTCATTAGAACCTGACGGGGTAAAGCCATGATATTTATTGATCTCGCGGAGTATCAGGCTCTTTCCTGAGTTGTTGGGTCCAACAAAAACGGTAACATTAAGGGGGTCGAATTCGAGCGGTGGGGCGGTCGGGTTCGGACCGAACTTCAACGCGACAAGTCGTAGCATGGCAAGTAGCCTACCGATTAAGTACACGAATAGTAAACAGGTAATCCAGGACTAGGCATATACATCAAGTCGTTTTTGGCTCACACCAAAATAGTCGGAATTTTCACGGATAAGCGAATTCACTCTTTGGGTTCGGACAAAGTGGACTTACTCCGCGGCATGCAGGTCGTGCAACTTGGAACTGAGGCGTTACCGCCAATGCATCCTTACGGCACCATGCGCGTGAAGGGCCAGGCGTAGGCTTGCAGCATCGTCATCGTGCCGACCACGGCCGCCAGGAAGACACTGTGGCCGATCACCGCCTTGAACAGGTCGGCCTCCTTGCCGATCTGGTTGGTGCCGGCCGTCGCCACGCAAATGCTCTGGGCGTCGATCATCTTGCCCATCACGCCGCCGGTGCTGTTCGCCGTGCAGATGAGCGTTTCGGCCTGGGCGCGGGTCAACTCGGAGCCGCTGAACGCCCCGCTCTCGTAGACCTGGCCGGCCGTGATCTGCTGCAAGCTGCCGAACAGCGCGTTGCTGCCGGCGTCGGTGCCGGTCAGGAAAACGCCCAGCCAGCCGAGCATCGCGGCGAAGAACGGGTACAGGAACCCCGCCTCCGCGAAGGCGACGCCCAAAGTCGCGTCGATGCCGGAATACTTCGTCACGTAGCTCAAGCCCAGCATGAACGCGATCGTCGGGATCGGCACTTTCATCTGCACGAAGGTCTTGCGCAACACACTCGTGAATTGCCGCCGCGTCGCGCCCAACAGCAGGGCCGAGATGACCGTCGCGGCGAAGACCGGCGTGCCGGGGGCGGTCAGCCACGCCAGCTTGTAGACGGCCCGCTCCTTCTTCTCGTCGTCGATCGCGTTGAGCTTCTGCAATCGGTCGGCGCGCTCGACTTCGAGGTGCAGCGAAGGAACGGCGAACTCGTAGTACGACGCCACGCCGGCCACGCTGATCGGCGACTTGGTTCGGGCCTCGTACTGCCGCACGGCCCCCGCGCCGGCGAGGCAAACCGCCATGACCGCGAACGGCGACCAAGCCCGCGCCACGACCCAGGGTGTGAGCGGCAGCGACGCCGTCGGCCCCGAGTCGCGCAGGGCGGCCCGAACGTCAACGCCGTGGCCCATTGTCCCCTCGGCGACGACCGCGGCCGGCGGGGCGGTCGGCGGGGCGAACTTCCACTCGTCCTTCGGCCGCCAGACGAACTTCAGGAACAGCGACAGCATCATCAGCGAGAAGATCGACGCCCCGATGTCGGTCAGCGGCCAGACGCTCAGGCCCGGCACCCAGGTGTGCATGGTGGCGAAGGCGTATTGACACAGCGCGAACGACCCGCCGCCGACGACCAGCGCCGGCCACACGGCCAAGGTTTGCCGCCAGCTACACATCACCTTGACCATGTAGAAGGGGATCAGGCACGACAAGATGGGCAGTTGATGACCGCACATGACACTAATCGTCTCGGGCGGGATGCCGGTCACGTCGCCGAGCGTCAGGATCGGGACGCCCAGGCCGCCGAAGCAGACCGGCGAGGTGTTAGCGATCAGGCAGATCACCGCGGCGCGGAACGCCGGGACGCCGAGGCCGACGAGCATCGCCCCGCAGATGGCCACCGGTGCGCCGGACCCCGCGGCCCCCTCCATGAGTGCGCCGAAGCAGAAGCCGATGAGCACCGCCTGCACCCGCGCGTCGCCGGACAGCGAGCCGATGCTGCGGCGGATCACGGCGAACTGGCCGGTCTCGACGGTGAGGTTGTAGAGCGCCATCGCGCCGAAGACGGTCCAGCCAATCGGCAGCAGCCCGAAGGCCGCGCCGTAGGCCCACGACGCGGCGGCCATCCCCGGCGGCATCCCGTAGACGAGCCACGCAATCAGGATCGCGACCGCCGACCCCGCCGCACCGGCCCCGCTCGCCAACCAGCGCCGGCCCACCAGCAGGTAGAACAGCACGACCACCGGGAGCGCCGCGACAAGTGTCGAGAACACGCGGTGGCCGAGGGGGTCGAGGTTCTGGACGTAGGCGAGACCGAAGAGCACGTCAGGCATGGGCGGCGACACCGATCCGCGGAAAGGATTGTCTGGCGGGGGTTCAATCCAACTCGTAATACTCCGCGAGTGCTGCGCCGGCGAGTCCGGCCAACTCCATCTCCTCGGGGTACTCGAAATCGACCTGGATGAAGCCGTAAGGCTCACGCGGGTCGATCCGCACCGGCAGGTCGATGAGGTGTTGTTCGAGCTCGAACGTCAGCCAACCGATCTCCTGCGGCTCGGTGCGAACGTCCGGCAGCCCCGCGGTGATGGTGAAGTCGGGCCGCTGCGGCGTGACGAGCCGGGCGAAGCCGCGAACGGTCGGCTTGAGCGTCTCGAAGAGTTCCTCCGAGACGGGCGTCAGCTCCCAGTCGCGCCCCTGGACGCGGTGGTAGAGCGTGGCGTCGCCGTCACCGAAGCGGACTTCGAGGCGGTCGGCCCGGTCGCGCAGGCAGGTGAGGATGCCCAGCAGCCAGAAGCGGCGGTGGTCCGGCTCGGCGCGCAAGTCTTCGGGGGTCGTGTAGATGAGCAAGGGGAGTCTCGGGGTGCTTGGATCCAGGAGAAGAGTTTAGCCGCGGAGACGCAGAGTTCGCGGAGAAGGCCAAATTCAAATCACAAACTTGAATTTGGCCTTCTCCGCGAACTCTGCGTCTCCGCGGCTGAATGTTTTGTTTGAACCTACAGGTCGCTCGCCTGGCCGTCCGGCTCCGGGACCAGCACCAGTCGCAAGCGCCGCAGCGCGCGGAGGTAGCGCATACTCGCGGCGGCCTCGCTCAGGTTGAGCATCTTCGCGACCTCTTGGTTGGCGAGTTGCTCCTGGTGGCGCATCAGGATGATGCCGCGGTCGTCGTCGTTCAACTCGTTGACCGCGTTGGCCAGCCGGCGGGCGAGTTCGGCCTGGATCGCCTCGCTCGCCGGGGTCTTCTCCTGGTCCATCAGTTGTGCGACCAGCGACGTGGACGAGTCCTCGGCCCACGCCGGGGCGTTGATCGTCTGCTCGCGGTCGAGGCTGCGGCGTTGGGCGGTGCGGTGCCGGCGGTGGGCGTCGATGATGCGGTCCTGTGCCAAGTGCCGCAGCCACAGGTGGAACGGCATGTTCGGCGTCTTGAGGTACTCCGTGAGCCGCTGGTTGGCCTCGATCAGCACGTCCTGCACGATGTCCGACGCATCGACGCGGCGGGCGAGTACGGGGTCGAGGCGCAGGTCGATGACGCGCCGCAGCGGCTCGCGCAGGCGGCCGAGGAGCGCATCGACGGCCCCGGCTTTACCCTGCCGGGCGTCGTCCAGAAGCTTATCCGTCTCTTCGCGGTTCGGCCACATACTGCTAGTGTAGCAACGTCGGCGGGAAAAGTCCGCCCCGACTCGTCGGGGGACGCGACGCCAGCCGGTGCCGGGGGTGGCTAGCCCGTCAAGCCCCCTCACGGGTCGCCGGGCTGGGGCTGCCGGGGCCGGGCGGTAGGTTGTACACCACGTGCGGGAAGTGGTCGGCGATGTACCGGATCACCCGCTTGGCACTCAAAATCCCGACCGGCCGCCGCTCGGCGTCGATCACCGGCAGGTGCCGGTAGCCGCCGTCCTGCATCCGGCGGATCGCCTGGCGGATCGGCTCCTGCAAGCCCACGGCCACGGGGTCGGCCGTCATGACCCCCCGCAGCGGCGTGCTCAGCGGCAGCCCGGCGGCCAGCACCCGCGTCAGCAGGTCGCGCTCGGTGAAGACGCCGACGAGCCGGCCGGCGTCGGTCACGAGCAGGCAGCCGACCCGGAACTCGCGCAGCATCGCCACGGCCTCGGCGACGGGGCAGGCCGCGCGGATCTGCCGCGGCGCGGTCGGCTCGAGCCGGGCGACACTCTCGACCGTAAGGTTGCGGGACAGTTGCATCGGCGCGGGCCGCTCCGTCGGGCGGGGCCGGCCCCCGGCCGGTCGGGCCATTGTGCGCGGGGCCGCGCTACGGGCAACCCCCCGCCCCGCGCCTAAGATACCGTCGCCCGCCGCCCCCGCGTTGACCAGGGACTCCGATGCCGCCGCCCGAGCGTATCCTGCCGATCCTGCGCCGCGCCGCGGCCCTCGCCCGCGCCACCCCCGGCCGGTCGGGGTTCCTCGTGCGCCTCCAGGACTGCACCGAAGTCCTCGTCGCCGGGGACTTGCACGGCCACGTCGCCAACTTCCAGGCGGTCCACAAGGCCGCCGACCTGGCGCGGCACCCGGCCCGGCACCTCGTGCTGCAAGAGGTCGTCCACGGGCCGTTCCGCTACCCCAACGGCGGGGACAAGTCGCACCAACTGCTCGACCTGTACGCCGCGCTGAAGTGCCAGTTCCCCGAGCGCGTTCACCTGCTGCCCGGCAACCACGAACTCGCGCAGTGGACCGACCGGCCCATCGGCAAGGGCGACGCCTCCCAGAACGAGGTCTTCCGCGAGGGGGTGAACGAGGCCTACGGGGCCGCGGGTCCGGAGGTCTACGCCGCGTACATGGAGCTGATCGCGGGCCTGCCGGTGGCCCTGCGGACGCCCAACGCCGTGTTCCTGTCGCACAGCCTTCCGTCGGCCCGGCAACTCGGCACCTTCGACGCCCGCCGCCTGGAGGCCGACACGCTCGACCCGGCGGAGTACCTGCCCGGCGGCTTGGTGTACGGCATCGTGTGGGGCCGCGACACCGCCCCGCGCACCGTCGATGACTACCTGCGCAAGGTGGACGCCGACTTCCTCGTGAGCGGCCACATCCCGACCGACGCCGGCTTCAGCGTGCCGAACCACCGGCAGCTCATCGTCGATTGCGCCGAGTCGCCGGCCGCGTACGTGCTGTTCCCCGCCGACCGCAAGCTCACCCTCGCCGACCTCGTGGCCGGCGTCGTCGTGATCGGCGCGGCGGCGTGAGCCGGTGCCTCGTCTTCTGGAGCTGGCCTCTGTGAGGCCGGTCATACTGCCCGTGTCGGGGGCCGCTGCGTCAGGGGGTAAGACCGGCCTCACAGAGGCCAGCTCCAGGAGGACCGGCCAAGGACCGGCCTCACCGCGCGCTAACCACGCCGCCGGCGGGGCTTCTTCTTGCGGGGGATGAGCAGCAGGTCCGTCTCGTGGTCCCAAATGACCAGCACGTCGAACGACTCATAGTCGAGGGCCCCTTTCGGCAGGTTGTCCTCGTTGTGGCCCGCGTCGATATGGAAGTATTGCGCGTAGACCTCGTGGCCCCCGGTGAACTCGTCGGGGAGGCGTTGCCGGCCGGGCGTCGTGGTCGCGTGCTCGGACCGCGTCAGGCGGGCCACCTCGGCGAGTACGGGGTCCTTGGGCTTGCGGAAGCGGACCGCCTCGACCCGCAACGCCAGGTCCCGCATGACCTCGTCCGGGACGTTCGCGTCCGGGCACAACAGGACGTGCGCGATCGGCCACATCAGGCCCTCGCCCGCCTCGACATCGATGACCCAGGCCTTCGTGCGCTCGCCGAACTCCTCGATCTCCTCCTCCCAACCTTGGAGCAGTTTTAACATCCGCATGACCCAGGCGACGAACAGCCCGACGGCGACGCACGTCACGAGTGCCGCCAACCCGATGAGGAGCCAAGCCCAGCCCGGCATATGTGACTCCGAAAACAGGGGTTGCGGGACGCCGACTCTTGACGTGCTTAAGCCTCGGCGTCCTCAGGCGTCGCGCCGTCGAGGTAGCTCCAGCCGCACGCGGGGCAGGCGGTCGCCTCGGCGGGCATCGTCGCGCCGCACGACAGGCAGCGCGGCACGCCGTCGTCCGCGGGGCGGTCGGCCGACGGCTTCGCCAGGCTCTCGTTGGCGGCGAACACCGCCATCGCCGCCGGGACGTCCGGCTCGGCGACTTGGAGCTTGACGCCGCCGAGGGCACCGCCCAAAAGCCAGTCGGTGGTGACCATGTTGGCGTCGCCGACGAACGCCTCGACGCCCTCCGCCGCGAGTGCCAGCTTCACGACCTCGGCCTGCACGGCGGACGTGTAAGTGCAAATTGTCACGAGTTTCGATTCCATCGTCAGAGCCTCCGGGGGGCAGGCCGTTCTACGGCCCCGCCGCAGGTGCGGCGAGCGGCGGACGTGAGTCCGCTGTTCCGACCCGACGTGGGGACGACTCCGAAGCGCGAGCGCCGAGAACCTCCCGCGGGCTGTTATTCCCTACTCGGGAGGGAACAGCGGACTGATGTCCGCCGCTCCCGCGGCGGAGCCGCCGACTACTCCCCCGGCATCGGCGCGGCGACGCCGCCGTTGACCGTGCAGAGGTTCGCCAGGAACTTCGCGTCGGTGTAGCGCGTCAAGACGCGCACGCCGTGGTCGGCCATGCCGAAGACGCCGCCGGCGAGGTGGTTGCCGCCGAACTGGCCGCCGACGCCGACCGGCGGCCGCGCGTCGGGCGAGGTGTCGAAGGTGCGCACCGTCGCCGGGCCGCCTTGCAGCCACGGGCCGAGGTCGGTCGAGACTTCGCCGATCAGGACCGTCTGGCTCAGGCCGTCGGCGATTGCCGCGAACGGCGTCGGGCCGTCGTAGCGGAAGCAGCCGGCGCGGCGGTCGGCCACGTTGTCGGGGCCGAGGGGCAGCGTCGGGGCGTCCACACCGAGGCCGCCGACGCCGACGAACTGCGTCACGGCCGGCTCGCCGGGGGTGGCCGGCGGCGGGGCGGCGTAGCTGACCAGGAGGCGCAGCGGCGTCTCCGCGGCGGCCCGGTTCGGCCCGGCGTCCCACGGCTGCGCGAGGTCGAGTCGGCCGTGGACGGCGAGCGTGTCCTGCCGCTTCTGGTTGAACGTCGGCAGGAGCGGGGCGACCCAACTCAGCCGGCGCGTGGGCGGCAGCTCAGGGCGGACCACCGTCCCGGCGGGCACCGCGGCGGCGACGTTCCACTCGGCGAAGCGCTCCCGCGGCGTCGCCACGAAGCGCGGGTCGTCCGGGAAGTTGAGCCGGCCGGCCTGCGGACCCTTGATCGGGTCGGTGCCGCCGAGTAGCGCGAACTGGCTCAACTCGCGGACGTTGTTCACCGAGTAGACGAGCGCCTGCGACGCCCGGCTGCGTTGAAGCAGTGTCAGCAGTAGCCCGCCCACGAGGAACCCGCCCAGCAGTAGCAGTAGCACCGTGACTCGCCCGCGCATCCGCCGCCCCCCCGCCGTTCGCCCTACACCCGGTACGCCGCGGCGGATACGTTGTTCGCCGGCGGGGGCCGGGTCGCTAGAATCGTCTCGGCTACTCCTCCCCCGCTTGAGGTCGATCGCGATGAGCCTGCTGCTGCCCCTGGACGAGCGCGACGGCGTGATTTGGGTCAACGGCCGGCTGACCGCCTGGCGCGACGCCAAGGTCCACGTTTTGTCGCACAGCCTGCACTACGGCAACGCCGTATTCGAGGGCGAGCGCTGCTACGGCGGCAAGGTCTTCAAGCTGCGCGAGCACTCCCAACGCCTGCTCGACTCCGCCAAACTCGTGGCGATGGAGCTGCCGTACTCGCTCGACGAAATCGTCGCCGCGACCGAACTCGTCGTCAGGGAAAACGCCCTCGACCTCGGCTACATCCGGCCGATCGCCTGGCGCGGCGCGGAGGCGATCGGCGTCTCGGCGAAGGGCACGAAGGTGCATTTGGCGGTCGCGGCGTTCGAGTGGCCGGCCTACTACGGCGGGCCGTCGATCGCGCTGCAGACCAGCCGGTGGAAGCGGCCCAGCCCCGAGAGCGCCCCGACGGCCTCGAAGTGCGCCGGCCTCTACGTGATCTGCACGATGGCCCGCGACGAGGCGGTCGCGGCCGGCTACGACGACGCCTTCATGCTCGACTACCGCGGGCAGGTGTCCGAGGCGACGGGGGCCAACCTGTTCTTCGTGATGCCCGACGGCGCGCTGCACACCCCGGCCGCCGACTGCTTCCTGAACGGCATCACCCGGCTCACGGTGATCGACCTGGCCCGCGCCCAAGGCCTCACGGTCGTGGAGCGCGCCATCTGGCCGGAGGAGGTGCGGCAGGCCCGCGAGGTCTTCGTGACCGGCACCGCCGTCGAGGTGACCGCGGTCGGCAAGATCGACGCCCAAGAGTACGCCGTCGGCCCCGTGACGAAGGCGCTCCAGGGTGCATACGCGAAGCTGGTCCGGGCGTAGCATTGGCGAGCCGTCGGCGTGAGCGGGGGGTTTCTCTCGACTGCCCGCGCCCGCAACCCCCCCGCTCACGCGGACGGCTCGCCAGGAACTACCCCGCCACCGGCTGCAAATCGACGAGCGTCTCCCCCGGTGCCGGCGCTGCCCGGCGGCGCATCGCCAGCCAACTCACGCCGCGCGACACGTCGTCCCACAGGCTGTACGCCACCGGCGTAATGAGCAATGTGAGCAACAGCGAAAGCAGTTGGCCGCCGAGGATGACCTTCGCCATGCTCGCCCGCGCGCCAGCTCCGGGACCTTGACCCGTGGCGATCGGGATCATCGCGGCGACGAGCATGATCGTCGTCATCAGGATCGGCCGCAGGCGTGCCTCGTTGGCCTTGAGAATCGCAACGTCGCGGGCCAGGCCGCGGGACCGCAAGACGTTGGTGTAATCGACTTGCAGGATACCGTTCTTCTTGACGATGCCGAACAGCATGAACAGGCCGATCATCGCGTACACGTCCAAGGGGGTTCGCAACATCAGCAGCGACAACAGCGCGAAGGGCAACGTCAACGGCACGGCCGCGAGGATCGTGATGGGGTGGACGAGGCTTTCAAACTGCGCCGCCAGGATCATGTACATGAAGACGAAGGCCAGGAAGAAGGCCAGGGCGAAGTTCGAGTTCGAGTCCTTCATCAACTTCGCCTCGCCCAGGAACTCGTAGCGGTAGCCGGCCGGCAGGTCGAGTTCGTCGATGTACCCGGCCACCACCGGCAGCACCTTGCCCAGCACCGCGCCCTCGGTCAGGTTGCCCTGCACGGCGACGAAGCGCTGGCGGTTGAAGCGCTCGATCACCGCCGGCGAGCGCTCGCCGGAAATCGCCGCGACGTTGCGCAACTCGACGAGCTGTCCGCCGGCCGCGGGGACCGTCAGCGACCGGATCGCCTCGGGCCGGTCGCGGCTCGGCAGCGCGGCCCGCAGCCAGACGTCGTACTGGTCGGCCCCCTCCTTGAACTTGCCCACCGGCTCGCCGCCGACGAGCACGCCGAGGGTGGACGCGATCGACTGCACGCTCACGTCGAGGTCGCCCGCCTTGCGCCGGTCGATGGCGACTTGCAACTCGGGGTTGCGCTCCTTGAGCGTCGTGTCCACGTCGGCGAAGCTGCCGGCCGCCGCCATGCGCCGCTTCAGCGCGTCGGCCGCCTTTTCGAGGACCGCAGTCTCCGGCCCCGTCAGGCAGACTTCGAGCTGCACGTTCTTGAACGCGCTGCTGCTGAACAGCTTGACCTCCTGCACCGACGCCCGCAAGTCGGGGTAGCGCAGCATCACGGTTCGAGCGTCTTGCATGGCGTCGCGCTGGCCGAAGGGGCGCTCGCGCAGGTCGTTCATCTTGCAGTAGAACAGCACCCGCGTCACGTCGCCCTGCCCCTTGGCGGCGCGGCCGTTGGTCTCGCCGATCGTGGTGAACACGTTGGTCACGCCGCGGACCACTTTGAGTTGCCTAGCGAGGTCCAGACACAGCCGGTCGGCGTCGCCCAAGGCGGTCCCGGCGGGCAGCGTCAGCGCCACCTCGAACTCGCTCTGGTCGTCCTTCGGCACGAAGTCGGTGCCGACGATCACGAAGAGAATTGGCGTCGAGGCGAAGACCAGAATCCCCGCCAGCACGACGACGGCGCGGTGCCACCCTGCGCGGCCGCCGAGGCACCAGCGCAAGGTGGCGACGTAGCGGCGCGTCAGCCAGGCCCAAAAGCCGCGCTTCGCCGCCGCGTGCCCGCCCTTGGGCGCGCGCAGGAAGCGGGCGCACAGCATCGGCGTGAGCGTGAAACTCACGACCATCGACAGGATGATGGCGAAGCCGACGACGAAGCCGAAGCTGTTGAAGAAGCGGCCGACCTGCCCCGACATGAAGGCAATCGGCGCGAAGATCACCGCCAGCGACATCGTCGTGGCGAACACGGCCAAGGCGATCTCGCGCGTCCCCTCGACCGCCGCGTCCCACGGGGTCTTGCCGTACTCCTCCATGTGCCGGAAGACGTTTTCGAGCACGACGACGGCGTCGTCGATCACGATGCCGACCGCCAGGATCAAACCCAGCAGCGTCATGTTGTTCAACGAGAAGCCCATCACGTCCATGAAGGCGAACGTACCGATAATGGAGGTCGGCACCGCCAGCGCGGCAATGACCGTGGTCCGCCAGTCGCGGATGAACAGCAACAGCACCGCACTGACCAACACGGCCGCGAGCATCAAGTGAAACTTGACTTCCTCAATGGACCCCTTGATGAACTTCGACTGGTCGCGGATCACTTCGATGTGGATGTCCTTGGGCAGCGTCAACTTGATGAGTTCGAGCCGGGCCTTGATGGCGTCGGCGACCTTGACGGTGTTGCCGCCGGACTGCTTCTGGACGATCAGGCTCACCGCCACGTCGCCGTCGAGCCGGCTGAGCGTCCGCGGCTCCTCGACGCCGTCCTCGACCCCGCGGCCGGGGCCACTGCCGACCTCCCAGAGCTGGATGGCGTGGCCCTTGCGGTTGACGACCGTCAGGTTCGGGAAGTCCTCGACCTTGCTGACGCGGCCGAGGGTGCGCAAGCCCTCCTCGCGCAACCCCTGATCGACGCGGCCGCCGGGCAGTTCGAGGTTCTGCGCCCCGAGGGCCGTTCGCACGTTCTCGATGCTCAAGCTACGGCTGCGCAGCTTCTCCGGATCGACGGTGACGTTGATGGCGCGTTGCTGGCCGCCGGTCAGGATGACCGCCCCGACGCCGTAGACGTTGCCTTCGAGGTCTTCCTTGATGAGCTTCCGGGCGATCTCCGAAATCTCGCGCACCGACCGCTTGCCGGACACCCCCAGAGTGATGACCGGGGCGGCGTCGAGGTTGAACTTCTCGACCTTGGGGTAGTCGGTGCCGGCGGGGAGTTGCGCCGAGATCAGCGTCATCTTGTCGCGGATCTCCTGGGCCGCCTGGTCGCCGTTCTTCTCGAGCTTGAACCCCACGACGACTTCGGTGGCCCCCTCGCGGGTGGTGCTGCGCAGCTCGTCGATGCCCGAGACGGTGTTGACGGCCTCCTCGATCGGCTTCGTAACGGCCGCCTCCATCTCATCGACGCTCGCGCCCTTGAGCGTGGTCGTGACGACGACGACGGGGATATCGACGTTCGGAAAGAGTTCGACGCCGAGCCGGGTGTACGACGCGACGCCGAGGACGACTGGCCCCATCACGAGCATCAGCGTGAACACCGGCCGGCGGATGCAAATTTCCCAAATCGCCATGCGTCTGATCTCCGTCCGGTGCGGTCCCGTCGTCGGGGTTAGTTTAGCGACGTGGCGAGCCGGAAGCGTCAGCGCCCGGAGCGTGCGCGGCGACGACGGCGTGCGCACGCACTCCGGGCGCTGAC
>JAYTUC010000290.1:0-15314 GCA_043744775.1 Fimbriiglobus sp.
CAGGTCGGTGAGCGGCAGCGTCCGCCACGGCGCGTCGGCCCCCGTGCGGTACTCGCAGGCGATCGAGCGCACGGCGAACGGCCGGTCCTCGGCGTGGCCTTGCAGCGTGAAGCCGGCCGTCGGCAGCAGTTGCAGCGCGTCCTTGGCGGGCAGCGGCCGCTCCAGCAGCACGACCGGCGGCGGGTCCGGGGAGACGCGGAAGTCGATCAGCCGCACGCCGGTCAGGCCGCGCTCGTCGGCGAAGCGCAGCGCGTACAGCCCCGCCTGGTGGGGCGTGAACTGGGCCTCCAGCAGCGTGCCGTCGGGGCCGGAAATGTCGAGCGGGATGTCGGCGGTCATGGCGTCGGCGAGGAGTTGCGCGCCGAGTGCTGACAGGGGGTTGACACTCGACAGGCACGCCGCGGCGGTCGCGCGGGCCACGTTGGTCGTGTCGAACTGCGGCACGAACGCGGCGCTCACGATGCGGCGGTCGGCGGCGGCCACGAAGTGGACCCGCGTCCCGGCGACGGCCTCGACGACGCCCGCGCCGTCGGCCAAAATTACAGGGGCCAGGTCGGTGTAGGCGGGGAAACTCAGGTCGATTTGCGGCGACGCCCGGCCGCCGAGGGCGACGAGCTTCGGCCCCGGCGCGACTTCGACCGGGTGCCACGGCGTGACGGCGTCGCCGGCCTGCACGCGGAAGTCGAAGCTACGCGGCACCCGCCCGGCGTCGAGGCGGTGTTCGACGACGAGTTCGGCGCGGCCCTCCTCGAGGGGCAGCGTCAGCACCTCGTCGCTCAGGTTGCCGCCGGAGAGCCGCACCGCGACCGTGGCCGTCTCGGGCAGCTCGCCGCCGACGGCGAAGCGGAGCGCGAACGGGTCGCCGCGGGCCAGCAGCGACGCCGCGCCGGCCGGCTCCAGGAGCTTCAACTGGGTGCGGGTCGGCCAGGGGTGGTCGCCGAGCGGGTCGAAGAGGCGGGCCAGTACGAGTCCCGTGCGGCCGGGGTTGACCGCCGCCAGCGGCACCGCGACGGCCGCCACCAGCAGCGTCAGCCCGACCGCCTTCCAGAGCCGGCCCGTCGGCACGACGCTGTCGATCGGCGTCCGCTTGGCGATGTTCTCGGCGCGCAAGACCGTCACGTCGGCGAAGCGACTCTCGGGCCGGCCGCTCGTCAGCAGGTCGATCGCAGTCGCGAGGGCGTCGTTGAACTTGGGGAACTTCGCCTCCAGCATCAGCGCGACGGCCAGCGGCCGCGTCGAGAGCCGCGCCGGCACCCGCACGCCGCGCAGGTACAGCGCCAGTGTCACGGTCAGCCAGCCGACCAGACCGACGGCGCGGGCGACCGCCGGCAGGTGAACCGCCGCGTCGAGGGCCGTGAGCGTTGCCAGCAGCCCCAGCGACCCGGCGGCGAGGCGAAACGCCCCGGCGGCGATGCCGGTGCGACGGCGGCCGCGGCCGAGTTGGGCGAGCCGTTCGGGCAGCGTGACCCGCCGACCCGGCGACCGCAAGACAAACGCCATCGCAACGCCCTCACTGTGCGGGGACTCTGCCCATGATAGCCGAGCAGCGAGAGATATTCACCGCCGAGGGCACGAGAGGGCACAGGAGAAAAGCCATGGCGAAAGGCGGTGAGCCGCAGAGACGAGGAGTCCGCGGGGGAGACCAAAACTCGAATTCGGTCTGCTCCGCGACCTCCGCGTCTCTGCGGCTAACACTGTTTGACTCGGCTAGGGTTTGGCCTTTCTCCTGTGCCCTCTCGTGCCCTCTGCGGTAAATCCGGTATTTTCCGGTTCGCCCCCACGTTCCCGCCCCGGCCTCGCCGAAGTAAGCTGATGACACCCGAGTCCCCGGAGCGAAGCCGATGACGACCCCGCAGGACGTGACCCCGCGCGACGAGTACTGGTGGGCCGAGGGCGCGCACAAGGCCCGCCTGCAAACGGACCCCCTCGCGGTGCTACGCGAGCGCGGCGTCGCCGTGCCCGCCACCACGCCCCCGGCGATCGTCAACGAGGCGCTGCGCATCGTGTCGCTCTTGTGGGTGGACGGCTACGCGGTGCCGGTCGAGAAGTTCCACATCGACCCCGCCGACGAGGGCCTACTGTTCGGCCGCGGCGTCTGGGAATCGACCCGCACCGTCCGCGGCGAGCCGTGGCTGTGGGACTTGCACCTCGAGCGCATGCGTCGGACCCTGGCGCTGCTCGACATCAACGTCGCCCCCGACCGCCTGCCGGACGCCAAGCAGGTGGCGCAGTACGTCCGGGCACTGACCGCCCAGGACGTGATCGTGCGCGTCAACGCCACCGCCGGCCGGCCGGGGCAGCCGGGCATGGTTTGGATGAGCGCCAACCTGCGGCCGCTGCCGATGACCGCGTGCCGCCTGCAAAAGCGGCTCAGCCCGGTCCTGAGCGGCCAGCCGTACCTGACCTGGAAGACGTTCAACTACGCCGGCCGCCTGGCGGTCGGCAAGGAGGCGCACGCGTCCGGCTTCGACAGCTCGCTGATGGTGGACCCCGACGGCAACGTCCTCGAAGCGGCCCACGCCAACGTCTTCCTGCGCTTCGACGAGGGCTGGCGGACGCCCACGGCCGATACTCAACTCTTCCTGCCCGGCACGGTCCGCGACCACCTCCTCCAGACGCAGCCGGTGCCGATCGAGGAGGCGACGATCCCCTACGCGCGCATGGGCGAAGTCCGCGAGGGCTTCCTGACGAACAGCAACACCGGCATCGTGCCCCTGACGCAAATCGACGGCCACCACTACCCCGTCGGCGACACGACGCGCGAGATCATCGGCAAGTTGGGGCTGAGGTAAGAATTTTTGCCGCGGAGACGCGGAGGCGCGGAGAAAACCAAAACTTGAATTTGGTCTCCTCCGCGTCTCCGCGGCAAAACTGTATTTCTTCTTAAGCCTCCGGGAACCACTCCCGCGGGTTCACCTTGTAGAAGCCCTCCAGCAGTTCGTACACCTCGCGCTCCTCGTGCACTAAGTCGTGGGGGGCGCAGAAGAAGGCCTCGGTCGCGTCGGAAAAATACTCCGTCTCGTTGTCCGCCGCGTGCTCGCTGAAGAAGGTTTCGCGTCCGCGTTTGATCGCCTTGACGTGCCGGTCGAAGGCGGCCTGCATGACCGTCGGCCACCGGGAGCGTAAGCGCGGGTCGTCGAGCGGCGGGGTGCCGTCGATGCCGTCGTCGAGGAAGTCGAGCTGGTGCGCGAACTCGTGCAGCACGACGTTCTGGCCGATGCCGATGTCGCGGCCTTCGGCTTGCACCGCGTCCCACGACAGGATCACCGGCCCGCGGTAAACGGCCTGCCCCGCCAGCGGCGTGTCGGAGAGGTCGTCGTCCTCGCTCAGATCCTCGGGGTCGGGCGTCTTGAATGTCGAGGCGTACACGATGACCGCATCGACGCAGCGGTAGTAATCGACATCGAGGCCCAGAATCAGGAGCGCCGCCTGGGCCGCGACGGTGACGCGGACCTCCTCGGTGACGACGAAGCCGCTGCCGCCCTCGAAGCGCTTCTCGTGCAGGAAGACCCGCAGGTCGTCGCGTAACTTGGCCTGTTGCGGGGCGGTCAAGTGGGCGTAGTGGGCCACGTTGCGGTGCAAGAGCACCTCCCAGTGCGGCGGGAACGGCTCGGCGAGCCACTGCGATCGTCGGCGGTTGCGGAGCCAGTGGAACACGGCGTGACCCCTGCGGGAAACCGACGCTGCACGGGCGGGCGGCGTCTGCCTAAAATGGACACCGCGGCGGCGGATTCTCTCGGCAACCCGGCGGGGCCACGGCATGACGATCAAGTTCGACCTGGTGAGCGAGTACGAGCCGGCCGGCGACCAGCCCAAGGCGATCGAGCAGATCCTCGCCGGGTTCGCCGCCAAGAAGCCGATGCAAGTCCTGCTGGGGGCGACCGGTACCGGCAAGACCTTCACGGCGTCGAACATCATCGCGGCGCTCAACAAGCCGACACTGGTATTGGCGCACAACAAGACCCTGGCCGCGCAGCTCTACAAGGAGTTCAAGAACTTCTTCCCGAACAACGCGGTGAGCTACTTCATCAGCTACTACGACTACTACCAGCCCGAGGCGTACATCCCGCAGCGCGACATCTACATCGAAAAAGACGCGAGCATCAACGAGAACATCGACCGCCTCCGCCTCTCGGCCACGTCGTCGCTGGTAAGCCGCGACGACGTGATCGTGGTCGCGTCGGTGTCGTGCATCTACGGCCTCGGCTCGCCCCTGGAGTACAAGCGCATGGTGGTGCGGCTCGCCAAGGGCGAAACCATCGACCGCGACGAACTCTTGACGAAGCTCATTGACATCCAGTACCAGCGAAATGACATTACCTTTGAGCGTGGCAAGGTCCGCGTGCGCGGCGACACGATCGAGATTTGGCCCTCGTCCGAGGAGCTGGCGTACCGCGTCGAGCTGTTCGGTGACGAGGTCACCGATTTGTCGGTCATCGACCCCGTCGGCGGCGAGGTCATCAAGGAACTACCCGAGTTCTACATCTATCCCGCCAAGCACTTCGTCACGTCCGACGACAAGGTTCGCGTCGCGATGAAGGGCATCGAGGAGGAGTTGGCGTTGCGACTGGAGCAGTTCAAGCTCGAAGGCAAGTTACTCGAAGCCGAGCGGCTCAAGCAGCGCACCCGTTACGACCTCGACATGATGCGGGAGGTCGGCTACTGCTCCGGCATCGAGAACTACTCGCGCTGGTTCACCGGCCGCAAGCCCGGCGAGCCGCCGTACACGCTGCTCGATTTCTTCCCCGACGACTTCTTACTGGTCGTGGACGAGTCGCACGTCTCGTTGCCGCAAGTGCGGGGCATGTACTTCGGCGACCAGATGCGGAAACAAACCCTCGTCGAGCACGGCTTCCGGCTGCCGAGCGCAATGGATAATCGACCTTTACGCTTCGAGGAGTTCGAGAAGCGATTGACGAAATGTTTGTGCTTGAGCGCCACCCCCGGCCCCTACGAGTTGGAGAAAGTCGGCGGCGAGGTGATCGAGCAGGTCATCCGGCCGACGGGGCTGGTCGATCCGGTCATCCACGTCAAGCCGGCCCGCGGGCAGGTGCAAGACCTGATTCAGGAAATCGTTAAGCGTGCCGAGCGTAAGGAGCGGACGCTGGTGACGGTGCTGACGAAGCGCATGGCGGAGGACCTCGTCAACTACTTCCGCGACGGCGGCATCCGCTGCAAGTGGCTGCATTCGGAACTCGACGCGATCGAGCGCATCGCGACGCTGCGCGAATTGCGCGAGGGGGCCTTCGACGCCCTCGTCGGCGTCAACTTGCTGCGTGAGGGCCTCGACCTGCCCGAGGTTGCCTTGGTGGCGATTCTGGACGCCGATAAGGAAGGCTTCTTGCGCTCCGACAAGTCGCTGATCCAGACGATGGGCCGGGCCGCGCGCAACGTCAACGCTGAGGTGATCCTGTACGCCGACGTGATGACGGACAGTATGAGCCGGGCGATGGCCGAGACCAACCGCCGGCGCGAGATTCAGATGGCGTACAACATTGAGCACAACATCACGCCGAAGTCGGTGATGAGTGCCATCAAGAACTCCATCGAGAGCGAGATCGAGGCCCACCAAGTCGCGCAAGACGCCGCGACGGGCACGGCCGTGACGGACGTTGTGACGGCGGAGTATCTCGAGGAATTGCAGAAGGAGATGTTGGAGGCGGCGCAGAACATGGAGTTCGAGCGGGCGGCGTTGATCCGCGACAAGATCGCGGTGCTGAAGGGCGAGAAGGTGGCGTCGCCGCAGGGGGCGGGCAAGAAGGGTCGGCGCAAGGGGCCCAAGCCGGCCGGCAAGGGCAACGCCGGCAACGCCGGCCCCTCCAAGAGCAGCGGCCGCCGCCCGCCTCGCCCGAGCGCGTCGGGGATGTGATCACGCGGCGGGGAACCACTTGCGGAGCGTGGTGAGGAGTTTCGTGAAAGCGGGGTCGGTACAGCGATGGAAGGATATCTTCTCAGCGATCTGTCGGAAGATCGCCGCCGAGCGTGGCTTGCGAACTTGGCGAAGCACGGCGGCCATCGCTTCCTTGGGCCGCGCGGGTTTGACCTGACTTACGCTATCCAGATACCCTTTTTCAACTAGCCAGTTTGGTAGCGTCAGATCGATGTCGTCCCACCCCAACAGGTCTGGCAAATGTGGTGATTTGCTCCAGACCCAACTCTCTAATTCTGGGTCGTTCACAATTACAGACACACGGTCGCCCCACATGCGAGACAAGTCGCCCTCGATGATAGCTTCCAGTTCGATGCGTGACAACGCTTCACGCCCACACCCCTCTCGGTCCAAAATGACAACGGCCCGGTGGTGGGACCGCAAGTAGCGTGCAAGTATGCCACCACTTTCGAGCAGGCACCCCGGATCGTGCTGTGGGTGGATTGCTGTGTCGAACTGAAGGGGACGAATCTGTAACGACGCGGCACGGGTTGACAAGAGGCCCACGAGCGCCTGCTCAGTGTCCTTGTCGGCAGCCAAGACGACTAAATCCCTAAAGACGGCGGGCGTCTTTTCCTTGGTCTTGGCCCTATTCACCCCAGAACCCCCGCCGCAAACAGTTGGCCGAGGTTCGTCTCGCCCTGCCACTCCTGAAGGCGTGGATGGTTGGTCCCAGTGACGATGTCCGTGGCCCCGTCTTCATTTTTAGCGAAACATAAAATCGTTTCGGGTGAGGCACATCCAAGAATGACAGGGGAGTGCGATGCCAAGAGAAGTTGAGCGTCATAAACGGATGACAGCGATTGGTAAACTGTTTCAACTGCCGTCGGGTGGATACCGTTCTCAGGCTCTTCAATAAGGTAGATGCCTTGGAACTCTGGGAGGTAGGCGGGAAGCGTTAACGCTAGCATTCGCAACGTACCATCTGAAGCCATCCAGGACGGCACTTTAGTGCCATGCTGGTATTCGAGCATAAGATACCGGTGGCGGTCTTCAGGCCGTAACATCGGCACTACGGCAACTAAATCCGGCAAAGCAGTTTGTAAGTGGGAAATCCATTCGTCATACCGGTGGAGATTTATCAGCTCGTACACTACCCAAGGCAGGTTCGAACCATCCATACGAAAGCCGCGCCGCTGGTTCGGCGGGCTTGGGCGACGAATCGCCGCGCTGTTGAGGATGAATGGCTGTACCCCATCGGTCAAAAGTTCCTTCAGCCAAGTCGTAGCGGGGAACTGTAATTCATCTGGGGGTAAGTTGCCCAACGCCGACTTACGATGTCCGAGTTTGAAGGTGTGTGTCCAAACCTTTTTAGTAATCCTGACTTCAGGCGCGTAATTATCGTTGCCCCCGGTGTTCTTGCTAACGACGGGGTGCCAACCCGCTCGCGATTTGTGCATGAGCGTTTCATGGGTAGCGTAAGAACTCGGGAACATCGCTCGCGTGATTTGAGTAGACGCATTGTCGCACTTCAAAAAAACTCGTTCATTGATGATGCCCAATTCATCAGCTGGAGAATCTGACAAGGCTCCTATAGCGACTTCATAGCGGATCGTCGTTAACGAGCCGTTGCCAAGGGCGGCGACGACTTCTGCCGGTAAAGCCGCTTCGATCGCCAGCTCGAAGCGGGTGCCCTCGCGCTTCCAGAGCAGATCGACGAAATTCTCGGTCCGCTCCCGCACCGCGGCCTCGACGCCGTCGGAGACGAGGCGGCCGAGGAAGGCGACCACGTCGAGGAAGGTCGATTTGCCGCTGGCGTTGGGGCCGATCAGGACGTGGAACGGGCCGAGCGGCTGCGAAATGTACTTAAGGCTGCGGTAGTTCAGCGCCTCGATCAGCGTAATCATGCGTCGCCTCCGGCACGTCGGGTGGACGCCGTCAGGATACGCCGGGGCGTCTCGGGTTGCACCGCCCATGTCGGCGAATGACCGGTTACCCCAGGAAGCGGACGCCCATCGCCGTCTGGCCGGTCAGGGGGTCGCGGGCACTGCGGACGACCTCGCATAGGATGCCCCAGGGGGCCGTGTCGGGGCCGCCGGGGAAGGTCGCGAACAGGTGGCCCGTCACGCCGTCGCCGTCGGCGGTGCAGCCGAAGCCGCCGGCCGACACGTCGCGGCACAGCGCCGCCAGCGGCTCGCCCAGGCGCAACTCGTCGTCGATCGGCGTGAGCGTCACGGGCAGGTCGGCGCGGCGGCGCGGGGCGCGGCGGCGGTCGGCGGCCGGGTGGGCCGCGCGGCGGAAACGCTCCAACAACTCCGCGACGGCCGGGGGCAACTCCCTCGCCGCCGCGTCGAGGCCGCCGACGCCGCGGGCGTGGACCGTCACCTCGGCCGCGCGCCACGAGGTGCCGGCGGGGAGTTCGACAGTCAACTCGGCCCCCGGCTTGCCCAGGCCGGCCGGCTTGCGGTAGACCAGCGCGCCGGGGCCGAAGGTCAGCGCGGTTAGCCCGTTGTCGGCCCGGAACTGCTCGAGCCTCAGGCGGAGCAACTCCGCGCCGACGAGGACGGGGACGCGGCAGGCCCAGCGGTGGTCGGGCTGGCGCGTGGGGGCCGCGCCGAGCGCGGCGGGGGCCAGCCGTAGGATCGCCTCGACGAGCGCGCCCGGCTCGACCGGCGCGCGCCCCGGCCCCGGCCGCCCGGCGAGGCACGCGGACGACTCGACGACGCGGAGTTCGTCGAGCGTGCGGCGTCCGGTGGGGGCGGCCCCGAGCGCGGCGACGAAGGCGGCGCACGTCGCGTGGCGGTCGGCGGGGCGGGCGGCGATGGCCTTGCGCACCGCGGCGAGTTCGTAGTCCTGCAGCGGGCCGAAGTTGACCCCGTGGTCGGCCGAGGAGCCGGGCCGGCGCGGGGCGGGCGTCCAGGCGCGCACGGCTTCGAGGTAGAGCAACGCCAGGCTGTACTGGTCGCTCGCCGGGTCGGCCTCGCCCCTCACGGCCTCGGGGGCGGCGTAGGGGTCGCGGTCGATCCAGTCGAGTTCGGGCCGCGTGCGCCGCAGCAACTCGCCCACGCCGAAGCCGGTCAGGCCGACTTTGCCGGCCTGCGTCACCACGGCGGCCGGGTCGAGCAGGCCGTGCGCGAAGCCGGTGCGGCGGTGCAGGTCGTCGAGGGCGGCCGCGACCGTGGCGAGCAGCGTAACCAACTCGGGACGCGGCAGGGGCGTGTCGGCGGCGGCCGACTCGCGGTTGCGGTCGGCGAGCGTCGTGAGGTCGTCCGGCACGGCGAACGCGACGCAGCGCGGGTGCGGCACCGACACGCTCTGGTGGACGCGCGGGTGCGACGAGAGGGCCGAGCGCAACACCCCCTCGATCTCGGCCGCGCTGCCGTGGCCCAGGTTGACCGTGCGGACGCGGAAGGGCCGGCCGGCGGGGTCGGTCGCGCGGACGACCTTGCCGCGCGGGCCGTGCTCGAGTTCCGCGGCCAGCGTGTAGCCGGGGAAGGCGCGGTGCAAGTCGATGCCCCCGCCGGGGCCGCCGGCCAGGGTCGTGAGCCGCGTCGGGCCGTACAGCCCCGGCCCGGCCGGCCCCGCGTCGGCCGCCCCCCCGAGCGCGGCCGGTAAGCCCGTCGCCGCCACGGTCGCGTCGAGGGCCGGCCCGCCGCGCCACGCCGGCAGCGTCCGCCCCGCCGGCGGCCGGATGGGCAGCGTGTCGGCCGGCCCGCCGGCGTGGTGGGTCAGCAGCGCCTTGACGAACTCGAGGCACGACGGGTAGCGCTCGCCGGGGCGCTTCGCGAGGGCGCGGCCGAGCGGCTCGCGGTCGCACTCCGGGGCGGACCCGAAGTCGGGCGTCGCGTGCGCGTGCTGGTGCAGGACGCGCTCCGCCGTGGTGCCGTCGTAGGGGTAGCTGCCGGTCAGCAGTTCGAGGTAGACCAGCGCGAGCGTGTACTGGTCGGAGCGCGGATCGACCTGGTTGACCAGGACTTCCGGGGCGACGTACTTCGGCGTCAGGCCGCGGCCGAGCCGCCCCGCCTTGGGGCCGCCGCGCTCGAAGTGCGCCACCAGGCCGTAGTCGCCGACCTTGACGTGGCCGCCCACGAGGAACAGGTTGGCCGGCTTCACGTCGAGGTGCTGGAGTTGGTGCTGCGTACACAGCACGTCGAGCGCCTCGGCCGCGTCCACCATGTACGACAGCAGTTCGGTGCGAGGGATGCCCGCGCGGCCGGCGGCGCGGCAGTCCTGGAAGCGGTTGAGCAGGCTGCTGTCGGCCAGCTCCATCACCATGAGGAGTTCGCCGTGGACCAGTTCGACGCGCTCGAGTTGCAGTAGGAACGGGTGACGGATGCCCTTGACGCGCTGGAAGGCCTCGTACTCCGTCTTCAGCGGGGTGCGGCCCTCGGCGCGGGCGGCGGCGTCCTCGGCGACGAACTTGATCGCCTTCTGCAAGCCGCCGGGGGCCAGGCAGCGCCAGACCTCGCCGAAGCCGCCGCGGCCCAGGGGCGCGACGAGGCGGTAGCCGGGGAGCGGCTCGTCGCCAACGCAGCGGGTCGTGGTCGGGTCGGTCATCGCGGCGCGCATGGGGCGGTTGCGCCTCCCAGGGTCGCGGCCGGGCGAGAGTTGTGCCGGGCCGCGCGGGGAGCTTAGCTCACGTTCGCCGAGTATGAGAGGGCGTCCGGGCGATTCGTCCGGGTTTCCCGACGGGCGTCTAGTTTTGGGCCTCGCCGACACCCGCGAGGTGCCGGCGGATGCGCTCGATCAGGCCCCGCGTCATCGCCCCGCGGCCATCCGGGTCGGCCGCGACTAACTCGCCGGCGCGAGCCTCGAGGTAGGCGGGCAGGTCGGCCGCGACGACCGGCTCGCCCCGGCCGATGTGGTACACCGCGAAGCTCTCGGAGCAAATGCCGCGGCCGCCGGTGCCGCAGTACTTGCCGTAGAGCCGCCGGCCCTTCTCCGCGAGCATGACTCGACGCTCAGGGGTCACCTCCGGGCCGTCGGTCGCCATGCGCGAACTCCAAGGGGGCGGGTTACGCCAGCTTCTTGCCGTCGAACAGCGCCTCGGGCGTGGCCGCACTCGCGCTGTCGAACCACTCGGGCTGGAACTCGACGCGGACGCGGTGCTTCATCGCCAGGTTGGCGGTCAGCGCCAGGATCGCGTCGGCCATCGCCACCTCGCCGTGGCAGCGCGGCAGGTCTTGCGCGTACTTGCCGTCGGGCTTCGTCTCGTAGCCCTTCGCCTTGTCCCACTTGCGGATGCAGTAGGCGAAGTGTTCCATCTCCTCGCGGTAGCCGCGGCTGACCGGGCCGGACGCGCCGCCGTCGGCCTTGACCGCCGACGCGCTCGGGCCGCCCCACGTGCTCGACGCCTCGATCGCCGGCTTGCCGCCGGGGGCTGTTGTGACGCTCACGGCCGTCTTCTTCGAGTCCGCCTCGGCCGCCTTGCCCGGCGTGCCCTCCTTGTACAGGTACACGTCGGTCTCGGCCTCGACGACCATCGTGCCCCGGCTGCCCATCAGGCACTCGCCGTACTTCTCGAAGCCGTTGGTGTTGATGCTCGAGTACGTCACGATGACCACGTCCGACGTGTCGGTGCCCTTGTTGACCCCCTTGGGGTGGTTCTTGCCGGGGAACTCGTAGGTCACGAACACATGGTCGTCGGCGTCGCGCTCGTTCTTGCCGGGGCCGTAGAACGACTTGGCCCCCGCCCCCATCACCGAGAGCGGCTTGACCTTGCCCAAGAAGATCGAGCAGGCGTCGAGCTGGTGCGAGCCGAGTTCGGCCATCAGCCCGCCGCCCGTGCGGTCCAGGATGCGCCAGCGGATCAGCTCGTTGATGTCCTTGTAGTCGTAGCGCTCGACCAGCGGCTTCTCGCCGTTGGGGCCGGGCCGCTGCAAGGCGTCGTAGTCCTCCTGCACGATCGGCGGGTACCAGCCGTCGCGCAGCACCGGCTGCTTCACGTCGCTGGTCTTGACCCAGTTGTCCTCGGGCACGGCGGGCCACGAGTTGTTGCGGTGCCACAGCGCCCGGATGTGCTTGATGTCGCCGATCACACCGGAGTTGACGACTTCGAGCGCGTGGGCGTACAGCATCGAGTAGTGGCGCTGGTGGCCGATCGACAGGATGACGTTGTTGTCCTTGGCCGCCTTGATCATCGCCTTACACTCGGCAATGTCGTGGGCCATGAGCTTTTCGCACAGGACGTGCTTGCCGCGCTTCATGCACTCGATGGACACCGAGGCGTGCAGGTGCAAAGGCAGGGCGATGATGACCGCCTCGATGTCCTTCTCCTTGTCGAGCATCTCCTTGTAGTCTTGGTAGAAGTGCTTCTCGCCGATCTCCTTCGTGCGGGCCTTGCCGTAGTGGAAGATGAAACCCTTGCGCAGCGGCACCTTGGGGTCGCCGTTGAGGACGCGGTTCTGGTTGAACGGCCGGATGTCGCACGCCGCGATCAGTTCGACGAACTGCGGGTTGTGCTCGCCGACCAGCACGCCGCCCTCGTCGCCGCAGCCGATGATGGCCGTCTTGACCGGCTTGCCGCCGAGGCTCTGGTAGCCGAAGTAGACGCCGGCCGACAGCGGGATCGCCGCGGCGGCCCCGGCGGCGGTGCCGAGGAAGGTGCGGCGGTTGATGCTACCGCTGGCCGCGTCGAAATTCTTGCGGCCGACTTCCTTCTGCTCGGCGGTGAGGTCGAGTGCCATGAGTGATACTCCGGAGAGATGGGTTAGGTTAAAAAATTTTGCCGCGGAGATGCAGAGTCGCGGAGAAGACCAATACTTGAATTTGTTTTCTCCGCGACTCTGCGTCTCCGCGGCAAAATTGTTTGCAAGGCTTCAAACATGCCACTCGCCGGAATCAGACTGCCGCGTCGCGCTTGCCGAAAATCACGCGGGCGATCAGGCCGTCGATGCCGAGCCAACTGCCGCTGGGGACCGACGCGATCACGAACAGCGCGATGGTTTCGATCATGTTCTTGTTGATGAACACCGGGTTGCCCTCCGTGCCGGGCGGGTTGGCGATCCACGGGAACGGCGGGTGCGTCAGGTACGTCAAGATCAGGAACCCGGCACACGCCAACGCAGCGACGCGGGTGCCGAGGCCGATGATCAGGCACGCGCCCGCCACGGTCAAGGTGGTCATGGTCATGTAGTCGAGCAGCAGGATTTTCGACTTCGGCGTCGGCTCGGCCGGGGCGTCCTTGGCGTCGAGGCCGGCGAGCTTCACGAGGTCGGCCTTGGCGTCGGAGATAAAGCCTTCGGCGTCCTTGGTGAGGTCGGCGCGGACGGTGGCGATGTCGGCCTTGGTGGCGGTGAGCTTGGCAAAGAGCGACGAGCGGCCGAGGTCCACCGACTTGTCTTTGCGTAACTCGGCGAAGTCCTTCTTGCGGTTCTCGTAGTCGGCCAGGCGGGCCGGGACGGTCTGGGCCACCTCACCGCTGACGTACTTCTTCTTCGCGTCCTTGGCGTCGAGGCCGGCGGCCCAGCGGGCGGCATTCAGTCGGGCGTTCTCGACGAGTTTCGGGGCATCCGCGGCGAACTTGGCCGCGGCCGCTTCGAGCTTCGCCGTCGATCGACCGGCTTCCGCCTCAACCGCACGAACCGCGGCCGCTTTCGCCTCCACGGCCGGAATGAGTGCGTCGAACCGCTGCTTTGCCAGAACGGGCATCGCCTCGACGACTTTGGCCTCGATCGCGGCGCGGAGCGGGCCGGCAGGAACGTCAGCCAGGAAGCGCGTGCCGGACCCGTTGAGCGGCATTGCCATGACGGCCTTCGCAGCCGACCCGGCGAAGGCGTCGCCGGGCGGCGCGGCCCCGTAGGCGTGGGCCAAGTTGGCGGTCGCGCCGGGCTTGGCGATCTCGGCCTTCAGCGTCGCCTCGAAGTCGGCCCCGAGCAGGTCGCCGACGGTCTTCGGGTCGCCGGCGGGCCGGACGAGGTCGTACAGCTTCGCCTCCGGGTCGTCGAGGTACGTCTTGCGCATGTACTCCGCGACCGGGCCTTCGCCGGCCTCAAAGTACGGGGCAGACGAGAACGGCTTCGACGTTTCGGCGACGCCGACGACGTGCGATTGGATCTTGTTCATGCCCTCGAACAGGAAGTGCCAGCCGATCGCCAACCGCAACGCCAGCAGGAAGAAGACGCGCGGCTGCCAGTTCTGCTGGGCCGTGGCGACGATGAGTGCCAGCAGACTGCCACCGAGGCCGGCGTAGACCACTTGGATCGGGAGGGGCAGGTCCATCAACGGTTCCCAGGGGGTGGCGTGATCGTTTCGGCGGTCGGTCGGTCGGAGCGCAGCATCAGGGCGAGGAGCGTCGGCCTGGGTTGAATGTACTCGGTCGCGGCGTCCGCGCCTTGCACAAAAAACGCGGTCGAGAGGGCGTCGGCTTGCGCGGCGGTCGGGGCGACGACGCTCGCGCTCTCGGTGCCGGCGGCGGGACTGCCGGTCCGCGGGTCGATCACATGCCCGTAGCGACGGCCATCGAGCTCGAAGAACTGGAAGGTCGCCGCCGAGGTGCCCATTCCCTGGTCCCTCAAGTAAACCGTGCCCAGCGTGCCGGTGCCCGACGGGTGCGTGACCGCCACCGGCCAGCCACGCGGGTGCCCCGGTGGCGTCCCGAGCGCCCGGACACTGCTGCCGCCGCCGTGCAGCAACGCGGAGCCGACGCCCCAGCGGGTTCGCAACATCTCGGCGGCCAGGTCGAGGGCGTAACCCTTGCCGACGCTGCCGAAGTTCAGCGACAGTCGGGCGCAGCGGTACTTCACCGACCGCGTTTGGCCGTCGAGCATCACGTGGCGCATCCCGGAATTCGCGCGGGCGCTCGCCAGGTCGGCCGGCGGCGGGATGCGGCCCTCACGCTTGTGCATCGCCCACGACGCGACCAACGCCCCCACCGCGATGTCGAAGCCGCCGGCCGTGTCGCGCGTCCACTCGGCGCACCGTGTCAGCAAGTCGAAGAGGTTCGCGGCGACGGGGACACTCCGCCCGAAGGCGTCGGCGTTGAGTGCGGCGACTTCGCTGGAATCGCGGTAGACAGTGAGTTGGTCTTCGACGGCGTCGATGACATCGAGGGCGTCTTCGGCGGCGGCGAGGGCGTCGGGGGTGCCGAACGGCAGGGCGACCTCGAAGGTCGTCGCCATCGCCCGGCGGGAGACGCGGATCAGCGACAACTCGCCGGGGGCGTGGCGCGGCGACCCCGGTGACTCGGGGGCCGTGGGCGTGCGGAGGAAGTCGCGGCGACGCATGGCCCCATCATACGGGGCGGGAGGCGATTCAGGTAACCCGGACTGGTCCGTCGGGCGGCCTGTAAGCCGGGTTTTGTCGAAGGGGTTGCCCCCCGTGACGGTCATTTATCTAGCCCGCCGGTCGCCCGGCGGGTCGAGCAGCCTACCCGAGGGTTGGTAACGAGCCGGGACGGCTCTCTCCCTCTGCTTGGCCTTGCTTCCGGTGGGGTTTGCCGAGCCGG
>JAYTUC010000291.1:0-15241 GCA_043744775.1 Fimbriiglobus sp.
CGGGCCAAGCCGTCGGCCGACGACCTGTTCGGCTGAATGCCCTTGCACTTCTTTGCGACGCAAAGTAAACTGCGACTCGACGGTGCCGCCGCGCGGCGACTACAATCGTGCCATTGAGACTTGTCGCCCCGTCTGGTGGGAGGATCGCCGTTGCCCGCCGCGATCTGGGACGACCTGACGCCGAAGTTAGTCGCTATCGAGGCCGCACTTCGGCACCACCTCGCCGGCGGCATTCGGTACGCGCCGACGCGGTTACATGACGCGATGGCGTACTCGTTGCTCGCGCCCGGCAAGCGGCTACGCCCCCTCCTCACCGTCCTCGCGGCCGAGGCGGTCGGCGGAGACCTCGACGCGGCCCTGCCGGCGGCGTGTGCCGTCGAAATGGTCCACACGTACTCGCTGATCCACGACGACTTGCCGGCGATGGACGACGACGACTTGCGGCGCGGCCTGCCGACGTGCCACAAGAAGTTTGACGAGGCGACGGCGATCCTGACCGGCGACGCGCTCCTCACGCTCGCCTTCGGGGTCGTGGCGAATAGTTATCCGCCCGTTACGGCGTCGGTTAGCCTCAAGGAGATTGCAGCGGGTGCGGGGGCCGCCGGCATGGTCGGCGGCCAGATGCTCGACCTGCAAGCCGAGTCGGACAGTTCCAGCCTGACGGTCGCTGACCTCGAAAAGATTCACGGCTTGAAGACCGGGGCGTTGTTCCGAACCGCGCTACGGCTCGGGCTTTACTCCGCGCAGGCCGAACGAACAGGTGGTGTCGATCCGGTGGCACTCGGGCACCTCGACGACTTCGCGGCGGCTTTCGGCCTCCTCTTCCAGGTGACCGACGACTTGCTCGATGTCGAGAGTTCCGCGGAACTCGCCGGCAAGCGGGTCGGCAAGGACGCTGCCCTCGGCAAGCTAACCTATCCTGGGTTGCTAGGCGTCGCAGAGAGCCGGGCGCGGGCCGCGGAACTCGGCCGACTGGCTGCCGGGGCCGCTGAGGCGTTGGGCGAGCGGGCGCGGCCGCTGGCGGAGTTGGCCCGGTTTGTCGTGCAGAGGGACCGCTGACGCGGCGGTCGGTTGTTGATAAAACTCCCGCGGGGGCGTGACGGTCGTCGGGGGTCCAAAACCCCGACACCGCAGGACGCCGAGACGGACCTTCCCTGGCCTGGGTGACGTATGCCGGAACTGCTCGCGACGATTAACAGCCCGGCCGACCTGCTTCGCCTCACGGACGCCCAACTGGACCGCGTGGCGAAGGAGATTCGGGCCGAACTCGTCCGCGTCCTGAGCATCCGGCAAGCCCACTTCGCCAGTAACCTCGGCGTGGTCGAGTTGTGCCTGGCGCTGCACCTGACCTACGACTTCTCGAAGGACCGGCTGATCTGGGACACCGGCCACCAGATCTACCCGCACAAGCTCATCACCGGCCGCTTCAAGCAGTTCGACACGATCCGCCGCCGCGGCGGCCTGATGGGCTTCCCCAACGCGGCCGAAAGCCCCTACGACCTGTTCACGACCGGGCACGCCGGGGCGAGCGTCTCGACGGTGTCGGGCCTCAAGGCCGGCGACGACTTGCTCGGCCGCACCGACCGCCACGCCGTGGCCGTGATCGGCGACGGGGCCTTCCCGTGCGGCATGGTCTACGAGGCGTTCAACAACATTGGCGGCACCAAGCAGAACGTCCTGGTCGTGCTGAACGACAACAAGATGTCGATCTGCCCCCGCACCGGCGGCCTCGCGGAGTACCTCGACCAGTGCCGCGCCACGGGGCTGTACCAAGGCAGCAAGCGGACGCTGAACGAGTTCCTCAAGCAGATCCCGCTCGTCGGCGAGGCGGCCCGCACGTCGCTGGAGTCGCTGCGCGACGGCCTCAAAGCAGTCTTCAAGAACGGCATGCTGTTCGAGGAGCTGGGCTTCCGCTACTTCGGCCCCGTCGATGGCCACGACCTGCACGGCCTGCGGAAAATCTTGAAGGTCTTGAAGGGCCAAACCGGGCCGGTGCTGCTGCACGTCCTGACGACCAAGGGCGAGGGCGTGCCGCAGGCGGCGCTCGACCCAGTGACCTTCCACGCCCCGCCGGTGTTCGAGAGCTTCGGCCCGGCCGGCGAGATCCTGTCGATGAAGAAGGGCGGCGCGAAGGCCTACACCGACGCCATGACCTCCGCCATCCACAACGTCCTCGCCGAGGACAAGACGGCCGTGGTGCTGACCGCGGCGATGTGCCAGGGCAACAAGCTCGAGAAGGTGCGGGCCGACTTCCCGAAGCAGTTCGTCGATACCGGCATCTGCGAGTCGCACGCGGTGGCGTTCGCCGCCGGCATGGCCAAGGCCGGGGCCAGGCCGATCGTTGACATCTACAGTACCTTCCTCCAGCGCGCCTTCGACAACATCTTCCAGGAGGTCGCGCTGCAGAACCTGCCGGTGGTGTTCACGCTCGACCGCGCCGGCTTGGCCGGGCCGGACGGGCCGACGCACCACGGGGCGTTCGACATCCCGTACCTGCGGCTCTTCCCGAACATGACCTGCATGGCTCCCGGCGACGAGCTCGACGTGGAGCCGATGCTTCGCTTCGCCCTGAAGCACCGCGGGCCGACGACGATCCGCTACCCCAAGGCCAACCTCGAACGCCTCGACCGCAGCGAGTCCGGCGGCCGGCCGACGCCGATCGAGCACGGCAAGGCCGAGGTGGTCGAGTGGGGCGACGACGGCTGCTTCGTCGTCTTCGGGGCCTTCGCCCCGCTCTGCCAGGAGGCGGCCCGGCGGCTGCGCGACGAGGGGCTGAGCGTCGGCGTGATCAACGCCCGCTTCGTGAAGCCGCTCGACCGCGACACGATTTTCAAGGCGATCGAAAACTTGCCGCTCGTCGTGACCGTCGAAGAGGGCACAGTCGAGGGCGGCTTCGGCAGCGCGGTCCTGGAGGCCGCCAACGCCGCGGGGCTGGACACGCGTAACGTCGTCCGCCGCGGCCTGCCCGACCGCTTCATCGAGCACGGCGAGCGTGGCGAATTGCTGGCCGAAGTCGGGCTGGACCTCGCCGGGCTGATGGACACGATGCGTAAGGGCCGCGCCCTCCTCGCCGGCGGCGAGCGTGAACTGACCGTCGGCTAACTCCCCCGCCTTCGCAACCTTCAAGAGTGCCCGATGACAACCGTGACGCCGGACGACTTACTCAGCCGACTGCGGTGGCGCTACGCCGTCAAGAAGTTCGACGCCGCGAGGCGCATCCCGGCCGACACCTGGGCGGCGCTGGTCGAGAGTCTGGTCCTGTCGTCGTCGTCCTACGGCTTGCAGCCGTGGAAGTTCTTCGTCGTGGAGACCCCCGAGACGCGGGCGAAACTGCTGGCGCACTCTTGGGGCCAGAAGCAGGTCGTGGAGGCGTCGCACCTGATCGTCTTCGCGCTCAAGGAGAACGTCGGGGCGGCCGACGCCGACCGGCTGGCCCGGCGTACGGCCGAGGTCCACGGCGTGCCCTTGGCGACGACCGACGGCTACCGCAAGATGGTCACCCACTCGCTGACCGCCAAGCCGCGGGCAGAGGTCGATGTGTGGATGACGAATCAGGTCTACATCGCGCTCGGGCACTTCCTGACGGCGGCGGCGCTGCTCGAAGTGGACACCTGCCCGATGGAGGGGTTCGTCCCGGCGAGGTACGACGAAATCCTGGGCCTGCCCGAGAAGGGTTACCGCTCCGTCGTCCTGGCGACGGCGGGCTACCGCGCGGCGGACGACCCCTACTCGGCCAAGGCGAAAGTGCGGTTCGAGACGCCGGAAGTTGTGGAGTACCTGTGACCTGCCGCGAGGCCCGCCCGCCGAATCCCCGGCACGCCTCTGGTGGCCGTACCCGATTCGCGTCCCGCTCGCATAATGGCCGTTCCAACGGTCCCGCAGATTCGCTCAGATCAGTCGGCGGAGGCCTGTTAGGTAGACTGCAGCGCCCGGTAACCTTGGGTAGGACGTAGCTCGCATGGCGGAACCGCCGCTGACGCGGATATCGCTGCTCAACCGCCTGAAAGACGGCGGGGACACGCAGGCGTGGACTGCCTTCGTACGCCTTTATGGTCCGGTGATTTACGGCTTCGCCCGCAAGCGGGGCCTCCAAGACGCCGACGCCGCCGACTTGATGCAGGAGGTCATGAAGAGCGTCGCCCGCAACGCCGAGAAGTTGAATTATGACCCCGAGCGGGGGACGTTCCGGGGTTGGCTCTACACCGTGACGCGGAACAAAATCTACAACTTCCTCAGCGCCCAGAAGAACCGGACCCGAGCCGTCGGCGACTCCGCGAACCACGAGCGGTTGGAGTCACTCCCCGACCGGGCGGACAACGAGGCCGAGGCCGACTGGGACCGCGAGTATCAGAGGCGGATGTCGGCCCGCGCAATGGAGCGCGTGAAGAGCGAGTTTCAGGCGAACACCTGGCAGGCGTTCTGGGGCACGGCAGTCGAGGGCCGTCCGGCCGCCGAGGTCGGTGCGGAGTTGCACATGACGCCCGGCGCGGTTTACGTTGCCAAGAGCCGCGTACTGGCACGCTTGAGGGACGAGGTCCAGCAGTTGCAGTCGGAAGCGGAGGCGTGGTAGGGTCGCCCCGGAGTTTTAGTCGAATGTCGAAGGTGCGTCGAGATGTTCATCGTGAAGCCGTGCGAGAAGAACGGCTGCCCCACCGAGGAGGCGCTCACCGTCCTCTTGGGCGAGGTGGCCACCCCGGACGGCAGTAACGAGGTCGCCGAGCACGTCGGCTCCTGCCCCGGTTGCCAGGCTCGCCTCGAGTCGATGGCCGTCGGTGGCGAGGGCGAGTTGGCGGAGGTCGTCCGCGGCATGGGCACCGAAGACCCGCCGGCCAACTCGGCGTACTGGCTCGCACTCGGCAAGGCCGAGGACGCCCTCTCCGATAGCGTGGTGACCCAGGGCTTCGGGGCGACCGTCCCGACCTCCGAAGTGAACCTCGACTTCCTGACCCGCTCCGGCGTCACCGGGGCTTTGGGGCGCATCAGCACGTTCAGTGTCAAGCGGGTCATCGGCCGCGGCGGCATGGGTATCGTGCTGCAGGCGACCGACGCGGCGCTCGGCCGGGACGTGGCCATCAAGGTGCTCGACCCGCAATTGGCCAGCAACGACGTGGCCCGCCAGCGCTTCTGCCGCGAGGCCCGCGCCGCCGCCGCCGTTGCCCACGACAACCTCGTGACCGTGTTCCAGGTCGATGAGGACCCCAAATCGGGGCTGCCGTTCATCGTCATGCAACTCGTGTCCGGCGAGTCGCTCGAACAGAAGCTGAAGCGCGTCGGCAAGTTGTCAGTCGTCGAGGCGGTGCGGCTCGGGGCGCAGTGCGCCGCCGGGCTAGCGAGTTCGCACGCGGCGGGGCTGATCCACCGCGACATCAAGCCCGGCAACATCCTCCTAGAGGCCGGCACCGACAAGGCCAAGCTCACCGACTTCGGGCTGGCCCGCGCGGTCGAGGACGACAAGCTGACGCGCACCGGCTTCGTCGCCGGGACGCCACTTTACATGGCCCCGGAGCAGGCCCGCGGCGACGACATCGACGCCCGCGCCGACCTCTTCAGCCTCGGCTCGGTGCTGTACGAGACGCTCGCCGGCAAGCCGCCGTTCGAGGGCCGCACCCCGCTGGCGGTGCTACGCCGCGTGGCGGACGAGGCCCACACGCCGCTCAGCGAGTACAACCCGAGCGTGCCGGTCTGGCTCGAGGACGCCATCGACCGGCTGCTGGCGAAGTTCCCCGACGACCGCTTCCAGACGGCCCTGGAGTTCAGCGAGTTCCTGGCGGCCCACTACGCGACGATCAAGGACTTCACCCCGCTGCAAGTCCCCGCGGCCGACTGCGCCGGGGCGCGGTCGGCGACGCGGGTCTGGGCGAAGAGCCGCCAGAGGTTCTGCGCCCGCACCGCGGCGACGCTCGCCAGCGTCTTCGGCGTTGGCATCATCACCGGGTCCGCGGCCGCCTGGTTCGTGGCGTCTCGCGCGCGTGAGGCGTCCGTGGGGGTGTCGGCCGGCCTCGCGGCCAAGGCCGACGAGGGGCCGGAGACGTTGGAGACGTTCCAGAGCAAGTCCGGCAGCATCTGGTCGCTGTCGATGTCCCCCGATGGCAAGACGCTCGCCACCGGAATTGAGAGCGGCCGCATCAACATTTGGGATGTCGAGCCGAAGCGCCTACGCTACGAACTCCACCGCGACGCTGAGAACAAGATGCCCGCCCACACCGGCCCCGTCTGGGTGGCCGACATTGCCGCCGACGGCAAGACAATGGTTTCGGTCGGCGACGACGGCACTATCAAGACCTGGGACATGCTCACCGGTCAATTCGTCGCCTCCTGCGACGCCAAGCGCTCAGTGAGGACTGCGGCCGTCGGGCCAAGGGGCCAGCGCGTCGCCGTCGCCGACCGCCTGGGCTTCGTCGAGATGTTCGACTTGGCTGACGACGGAAAGTCGCTGTTCAGCCACAAGAACACGAGCGCCGTCAACGCCATCGTGTTCGCCCCCGACGGCGAGTCGATGGCGTTCGCCGGGGGCGACGGGATGGTCACCTTGTGGGACCTCAAGTTGAACCGCTCGGTCAACGTCTGGGCGGCGAGCGAGTCGCCGATTTACTCGCTGCACTTCTCGCCCGACGGCAGCCGGCTCCTCTCCGCCGGGTGGGACACGCAGGCCAAAGTCTGGAACCTTTCGGACTACTCGCGCGTCGGCTCGCCCCTCGAACACGACGAGGGCGTCTGGGCGGCGAAGTTCTCGCCGTGCGGCAAGATGGTGGCGACCGCCAGCCAGGACGGCAAGGCCCGGCTGTTCGACCTCAACGCCGGCGGCAAGCTGGTTCAGACTTACACCCGGCACAAAGGCTCGATTCACTCCCTGCGGTTCATCAGCGACGGCGCGAACATTATGACCGGCAGCCGCGACGGCAGCGTCCGCGTCTGGCCGTCCCTCAAGCCGTCCGCGAAGTAGCTTGCCGAAGTCGGCTATCGGGCCGACTCTCCCCGGCGAAGAGTCGGCGAGTCCGAGGCCTCGGTCGCGTGATCCTGGCGAGCCGGAAGCGTCAGCGTCCGGCACGGGGTATTCACCGCAGCGGCGAGAAGTCGGTCGCCTTGAGCACGACGGACTGCACGCCGTCCTTGGTCGTCAGCGACCCGCCGGCCTTCTTCTCCGAGGCCTCCCGCGCGGCGTTCCACGCCGCGTCCTTGCGGAAGTCGTCGAACGACTTGCCGCGGGCCGCGTCGCTGGCGTGCGCCAGGAAGTAGATCATCGTCGAGTCGGCCGCCTTCGACTCCGGCGTGAGGTGGTAGTACCACAGGTTGGTCATGCCGTGCGTCTCGAACAGCTTGCGGGTGTGGTCGCGGAAGCGGGCGTCGAGCGCCGCCAAGTTGCCCGGAGTCGTCGTGTAGGTGCGCAGCTCGAAGACGCGCTCGGCCTTGCCCGCCGCGACTTCGACTTTCGGCGAGTAGTCGGTCTCGTTCAGGAAGATCTCCTGGGCCTTCGCCACGACCTTCTCGGCCTTGAGCTTGTCGAGCACGGAAACCATCTCGGGGTCGGCCCGCAACGCCGCCCACGACGCGGTTCGGGCGGCCATGCTCTCGTGGGCGAGCAGGATGTAGAAGGCGTTGTCCTTGTTGACGAGCGGCACGAAGTAGCCTTGCGGCGTCATGCCGTGCTTGACGTAGAGCTTCGAGGCCGTGTCGCGCAGCAAGCCGGCGAAGGTGTCGAGCTTGCCCTCGTTGAGCGTGTAGACGCGGAGTTCGAACAATCGCGGCTCCTTCTCGGCGGCGGTGGCGGTGAGCGTCGCCCCGAGTAGGGCGAGCGCGGCGAGCAAAGTACGGGTCACGGGGAGTCCTCGGCGAGTTGGGGAGACCGCCGGCAGTCTATCGGCCGGCCACGCCGCCGGCCCGCGCCGAAATTTGGCTGCACTTCGCGCGGCGGGGCGGTATCATCGCCGCGTCGGAGTTCGCCCCGCCGCCCGCCACTTTGTCGCCGAAGGTTGTCCCCATGATGCGTTGGTTCCTCGGGTGCGTTGTCGCCCTGTCCGCGAGCTTCGCCTTCGCCGCGGAGCCGCCCGCCGGCTTCAAGGCCGTGTTCAACGGCAAGGACCTCGCCGGCTGGCGCGGCTGGGCCGTCCACGACAAGGGCGGCTCGCCGCTCGACCTCCTGAAGCTCCCAGCGGACGAGGTGAAGGCGAAGTTCGACAAGTGGGACGCCGACGCGGCCAAGCACTGGAGCGTCGTGGACGGCGAACTCGTCAACGACGGCCACGGCGCGTACCTCTCGACCGTCGAGCAGTTCGGCGACGTGGAGTTCCTCATCGACTACAAGACGGTCGCGCTCGGCGACAGCGGCATCTACATGAAGGGCCTGCCGCAAATCCAGATTTGGGACTCGACCGAGGAGCCGAAGTTCAAGCTCGGGTCCGACAAGGGCAGCGGCGGCCTCTGGAACAACTCGCCCGGCGCGAAGGGCAAGGACCCGCTTGTGCTGGCCGACAAGCCGTTCGGCGAGTGGAACAGTTTCCGCATCGTCCAGGTCGGCGAGTACCTGACGATTCACCTCAACGGCAAGCTCGTCGTCGATCACGCCCGCCTCGAAAACTACTACGACCGGAAGCAGCCGATGCCGCTGCTCGGGGCGGTCGTATTGCAGACCCACGGCAAGCCGATCCACTGGAGGAACGTCTACGCCCGCGCGATCCCCGCGGCCGAGGCGAACAAAATTCTCGCCGAGAAGGCCGGCAGCGGCTTCACGGCACTCTTCGACGGCAAGACCCTCGACGGCTGGCAAGGCGCGGTCGCCGACTACGAGGTCAAGGACGGCTCGATCGTCTGCAAGCCGAAGCGCGGCGGCAACCTGTACACGAAAGAGAAGTACGCCGACTTCACCGCTCAAGTCGAGTTCAAGCTGCCCCCCGGCGGCAACAACGGCCTGGCACTCCGCTACCCCGGCACCGGCGACCCGTCGATCTCGGGGCTGTGCGAGGTGCAAGTGCTCGACGACACGTCGCCGCAGTACGCCAAGATCGACCCGCGGCAGCGCTGCGGCAGCGTCTACGGGGCCATCCCCGCGGCCCCCGGCTACCTGCGGCCCGTCGGCGAGTTTAACTCGATGCAGGTGACCGCCCAAGGCTCCAAAGTGACTGTTGAACTCAACGGCTTCCGCATCACCGAGGGCGACACCGCGGCCGTCAAGGAGTTCATGCGCAAGACGCCGCACACCGGCATCACGGCGACCGAGGGCTTCTTCGGCTTCGCCGGGCACTCCGACCCGGTCGAGTTCCGCAACGTCCGCATCAAGACCCTGAAGTAACCGCACGCCCCCACCCGGAGTTCCCCCGCATGCGCCCGCTGCTTTCCCTCGCTGTCGCTCTGCTCGTCGCCGCCACCGCCGCGGCCGACGAGCCGAAGTTGAAGGCCCTGCTCGTGGACGGCCAGAACAACCACAACTGGAGGGCGACGACGCCGCTCCTGAAGAAGTGCCTCGAAGACTGCGGCCGCTTCGCGGTGACGGTCGCCACGTCGCCGGAGAAGGGCACGAAGGACTTCCGGCCGAAGTTCGCAGACTTCCGCGTGGTCGTGCTGAACTACAACGGCGACGAGTGGCCGGCCGAGACGAAGGCCGACTTCCTGGCGTTCGTGCGCGGCGGCGGCGGGGTGGTCGTCGTTCACGCGGCCGACAACGCCTTCGCCAAGTGGCCGGAGTACAACGAGCTGATCGGCGTCGGCGGCTGGGGCGGCCGCACCGAGAAGGACGGCCCGTACCTGCGGCAGCGCGACGGCAAAGTCTTCCGCGACGAGAGCGCCGGCCGGGGCGGCAGCCACGGCAAGCAGCACGAGTTCGTCCTCGAACACACCGACCCCGAGCACCCCATCACCAAGGGCTTGCCGGCGTCGTGGAAGCATACCCAAGACGAGCTGTACGACCGCCTGCGCGGCCCGGCGAAGAACCTGACCGTGCTGGCGTTCGCGCACTCGGACAAGGCGACCGGCGGCAGCGGCGAGAAGGAGCCGATGCTGATGGTGATCGACTACGGCAAGGGCCGCGTCTTCCACACGACGCTGGGCCACGACGTGAAGTCGATCGCCTGCGTCGGCTTCCAGACGACATTACAGCGTGGCACCGAGTGGGCCGCGACCGGCAAGGTGACGCTGCCGGTGCCGAAGGCGTTCCCGACCGCCGACAAGTCGCTGGCGGCGGAGTAATTTCAGTTTCACGAAAAAATTCGAGTACGAATAGGTGGCAAAGTAGGTAAGATAGTATGTTCGCTGAGTTGTCTAAACGATACGTTGCAGGGATTCGTCATGTCAGACAATATGATTCTCACGCCGGCCGAAGCCGAGGCGAGGATGAATTCCAACCGCTGCCTCGGGAGCAACTCGGGGCGTGCCGGGGAGCGTATCATGGCGATGCTACGTCAGTCTGACATGAAGTCAGCCGCGGCACTCGTTGAGAAGATGTGCACGAATGTGTGGAGTGCTAAAATAGTCAACGGACACGTTCAAGTTTCTGTCCACACCCAAGGTGTGTGGCGTATCATCCTAGACAATTCTCAGTCTAAGATAAACTTCATACTAGAAGAACGTACGCCTTCGATCCACGACAATCTCAACAAGTCGCTAAGCGACTTTCTACGGAGCGGTCACGACATCCAGCCGTCAGTGCAGCGAACGGGGGGCGGAATACGGGGATGAATGCAACCCCGGCGCGATCCATAATAGTGCCGCGGATCGATGGCATCCTTAGTCCGGTTTCGACCCGATCGCCCGGAGTACAACGTGTTCCGGCCGCGCCAAAGAGTGTAAAGTGGTGGTACGCCACCGTGGCGGCGAATGGGGAAGAGGATGCCCCGGTGGCCTTACCACTCCGGGGATTAAACGCCACGTCAAGCAGACTTCGCGGGTAAGTTCACCCCTTCAGCAGTGCTGCGAAATTCTTGCGCACTTGCCCCAACTTCGGGCCGATCAGCGACGCGCAGTACGGCTGCTCAGGGTGCGCCCGGAAGTAGCCGTGGTGGTACGCCTCGGCGACGCTGAAGTTCTTCAGCGGCTCGACCTCGGTCACGATCGGCTTCCCGAAAACCTTCGCGGCGTCCAGTGCCGCGATGACTTCAGTCGCCTCACGCGACTGCTCCTCGTCGTGGGCGTAGATCACGGAGCGGTACTGCGGGCCAACGTCATTACCCTGCTTGTCGCGCGAAGTCGGGTCGTGAGTCACTAAGAACAGTTCGACGAGTTGCTTGTACGTCACCACGGCCGGGTCGTAGGTGAACTGGATGACCTCGGCGTGGCCGGTGCGCTTGCCGCACACCTCCTCGTAGGTCGGGTTCACGACGTGGCCGCCGGCGTAACCGGGCACCACCTCGCTCACGCCCTTCAGCCCCTCGAACACGGCCTCGGTGCACCAGAAGCACCCGCCCCCGAACGTCGCTTGCGGCATAAGTCCCCTTTAATTCGAGCCGACTCCGTCGAGGAAGTCGAGGAGCGCGGCGTTGAAGGCGTCCGGCGTTTCGAGGTTGCTCAGGTGCCCCGCCCCCGGCAGCACGACCAGCTTCGCGCCCCGGATGCCCGCCGCCAACGCCTCGGCGCAACTCGGCGGCGTCAGCGTGTCCTCGTCGCCGACGACCACCAGCGTCGGCACGTCAATGGCCGCGAGGCCGGGGCGGGCGTCGGGCCGGTCCCGCAAGGCGACCAGCCCGGCGACGACCGCGGCCTTGTCTTGCGACAGCCCCGTGCGGCGGAACTCGGAAACGACCCCCGGCCGCTGGGCGTGCGTCGTTGCCCCGACGACTCTGGGCAACATCGCCTCCACCTGCGCCACGCTGCCGTGGGCTTCGACCGCTTCGATCGCCGCGTCCCGCGACGCCCTCGCCTCGTCGCTGTCCGGCTCGGCCCGCGTGTCGGCGAGGACGAGTGCCCTCACATGGTTCGCGTGGCGACGGGCGAAGGCAAGGGCGACGTAGCCCCCCATCGATAGCCCGCAGACGACGAGCGGCGTCGGGATTTTCTGGGCGACGACCCACCCGGCCACGGCGTCGGCCATCGACTCGACGCCCCAGCCGCCGTCGGGCAACTCGCAGCCGCCGAAGCCGAAGGCGTCGATGGCGTGGACGCGGTAGCGCCCCGACAGGGCCGCGATTTGCCCGGCCCACATGCCGCGGTCGAGGGGGAACGCGTGCAGCAGCACGACCGGCGGGCCTTCGCCTTCCGAAAGTACGGCCGGCATCGACAAGTGGGACTCGACCACGGGGTTTCTCATGCGTCGGACTCTCCCAATGCTGTAAAGTATGCCCATCGGCGCGGTAATTGTGACTGTGCGCCACCCGCCCCACGCCCGCCCCACCGGTCTCTCCGTTTTATGCAAATCCTGCAAATCCGTTGCCGCGACATCCCGCGTCCGGTCCTCGCGGGCCTCCTCGCCGCGTTGCTCGGTGGCTGCACCCGCCCCGCCCCGACCCTGGTCGAGGCCCCCCCGCCGCTCGTCTTCTTCGACTTCCCGCGCACCGACGAGGTGACGGACTTCGAGGAGTTCACGGGGCGGGCCGAGGCCCTCCAGAGCGTCGAGCTGCGCTCGCGGGTCACCGGCTACCTCAAGGCCCTGCACTTCGACGACGGCGAAGTCGTCCCCGAAGGCAAACTCCTCTTCACGATCGATGACAGCCTCTACAAGGCCGAACTCGACCGGGCGGCGGCGAGTGTCAACGTCGCCGACGCCCACCTGGCCCGCGTCAACCGCGACTACGTCCGCATGGAGAAGCTCGTGAGCTCGCGGGCAGTTAGCGCCGAGGAGTTCGACAAGGTTCTCGGCGACAAGGCCGAGTCCGAGGCCGCGCTCAGCGTCGCCTCCGCGGCCCTCGCGACGGCCACGCTCAACCTCGCGTACACCAAGATCGTCGCCCCCATCGCCGGCCGCATGAGCCGTCGCTACGCCGACCTCGGCAACCTTATCAAGGCCGACGACACCCCGCTGTCGATGTTATTGAACATCGACAAGATTCATGTCTACTTCGACGTGGACGACCGCACGTACCTCGACATTCGCCGCGCGGTGACGAAGGGGACGCTGAAATTCGAGGCGGACGGCACCACCGAAGTCGAGATCGGACTGCCCGATGAGGAGGCTTATCAGCTCAAAGGTCACGTCGATTTTATCGATAACAAGTTCGACGCCGGCACCGGCACGCGGCGTCTGAGGGCGGTCGTCAAGAACGCCACCACGCCGCCGCCCGCCGGGGGCGACGCGAGGCCGCGGCCCGTCGAGAACGCCACGACGCTGCTCTCGCCAGGGCTGTTCGTCCGGGTCAAGTTGCCGACCTCCGGCAAGCGCAAAGTGCTGCTCGTCCCCGAGGTGTCTCTCGGCTCGAACCAGGGCAAGAAGTTCGTTTACGCCCTGAACGACGAGGACGAGGTGGTCCGCCGTGACGTGGCCAAGGTCGGCAAACAGTACGGCCCGTACCGAGTCCTGCTCGACTCGAAGGTATTGCCGACGGAGCGGATCCTGGTCAGGGGCATCCAGCGGGTCCGCGAGGGCGTGAAGGTGCAGGCCCGCCGCGCCGAGGCGACGCCGGTCAAAGACCTGTCGCCGGACAGTAACCAGACCGGCAAGACCGGCGTGCCGTCGAAGGCGACCGGCAGCGCGGCCGCCCCCCAGGCCCCGGCCCGCGCGGGGTCGTAACGGAGGCGGCCCGATGCTGGCGAAGTTCTTCATCGACCGGCCGATCTTCGCGTCGGTCCTCTCGATCGTGATCGCCCTCGCCGGGGCGATCAGTGCGTTCCAACTCTCGATCTCGCAGTACCCGCCGGTGACGCCGCCGACGATCCAGGTCGATTGCGCCTACCCCGGCAGCAGCTCCAAGATTGTCGCCGAGACCATCGCCGCGCCGATCGAGCAGCGGGTCAACGGCGTCGAGCGGATGCTGTACATGACCTCGCAATCGACCAGCGACGGCTCGTACACGCTGACCGTCGCTTTCGAGCCGGGCACCAACCTCGACCTCGCCCAGGTGATGGTCCAGAACCGCGTCAACCTCGCGCTACCGGAACTGCCGGAAGTCGTCCGGGCGACCGGCGTGACGACCCGCAAGCGCTCGCCGGAAATCCTGCTCACGATCAGCGTCAACAGCCCGGCGACGGCCGACGACCCGCAGGGCCGCTACGACCAACTGTACCTGAGCAACTACGCGGTCACCCGCATCAAGGACGAGCTGAGCCGCATCGAGGGCATCAGCGACGTGACGGTGTTCGGCCAGCGCGACTACAGCATGCGCGTCCACGTCGATCCGGTGAAACTGTCGGCCCGCGGGCTGACTTCGCTGGATGTGGTCAACGCCGTGCGGCAGCAGAACCTCCAAGTCTCGCTCGGCCGGCTCGGCGATGACGACCAGACGGCGACCTCGATCCCGATGACGTTCGTCGGCCGGCTCACCAGCGAGGCGGAGTTCGCCAACGTCGTCGTCAAGGCGACGCCCAACGCGGTCGTGCGGGTGCGCGACATCGGCCGGGTCGAGTTGAACGCCAAGGCTCAGGACGTCGAGAACCGCTTCGACAACAAGCCGACGATCGGCCTGGCGATTTTCCTGCTCTCCGACGCGAACGCCTTGCAGTGCGCCGACGACATCAAGGCCGCCGTCGCGCGACTGTCGCGGGAGTTGCCGCGGGGGGTCGCCTGCGAGATCGGCTACGACACCACGCCATTCATGCGCGAGTCGATCCGCGAGGTCTTCAAGGCCCTGCGCGACTCGGTGATCCTCGTCGCCGTCGTGGTGCTGGTGTTCCTCCAGACGTGGCGTGCGGCGATCATCCCCCTGGCCGCGGTGCCGACGGCGATCGTCGGCACCTTCGGGGCGATGTGGCTGGTCGGCTTCGGCCTCAACAACCTGACGCTCTTCGGCCTCGTCTTGTCGGTCGGCATTGTCGTCGATGACGCCATCGTCGTCGTCGAGGCGGTGCAGCACCAGCTCGAGAAGGGGCTGTCGCCGCGGGCCGCGACGCTCGCGGCGATGGAAGACGTGGCCGGGCCGATCGTCGCCGTGGGGGCGGTGCTGGTCGCGGTGTTCGTGCCCTGCGCCTTCTTCCCCGGCATCGTCGGCTCGTTCTTCCGCCAGTTCGCCCTGACCATTGCGATCTCGACGCTGATTTCGACCTTCAACTCGCTGACCCTCAGCCCGGCCCTCGCGGCGATCCTGTTGCAGCGCAAGGGGGCGAAGCCGGACCTCGTGACCCGCGGCATGAACCTCGCCCTCGGCCGCTTCTTCCGCGTCTTCAACGC
>JAYTUC010000292.1:0-15143 GCA_043744775.1 Fimbriiglobus sp.
CGGAGACGCAGAGACGCGGAGAAAACCAAATTCAAGTTTAAGATTTGGTCTTCTCCGCTACTCCGCTCCTCCGCGGTTGAATTCTATCTCCGACCCCTCTCCCGACACCCGGTGCCCGTATGCCTCGCCTCGCCCTGTTGGCCTTGCTCCTGTTGCCGTGCGCCTTGCAAGCCCAGGGGGTGCCGAAGGGGGAGGTCATGAAGTTCACCTTCGACGCCAGCAAGGTCTTCCCCGGCACCACCCGCGACGTGTTCGTCTACGTCCCCGCCCAGTACGACGGCACGACGCCCGCGTGCGTCCACGTCAACCAGGACGGCGTGCAGTTCAACGCGCCCAAGGTCTTCGACGACCTCATCGCCGCCAAGAAGATGCCGGTGACCATCGGCGTGTTCGTCGTCCACGGCCGCGTCAAGGCGGCCGACCCCGCCAAGGCGCTCGACCGCTTCAACCGCTCCTTCGAGTACGACGGCCTCGGCGACGGCTACGCCAAGTTCCTGCTCAACGAGCTGCTGCCGTTCGTCGAAACCAAGACCGCGACCGACGGCCGCAAGCTCGTGCTGTCGAAGTCGGGCAACGACCGCAGCATCGGCGGCACATCGTCCGGGGCGATCGCCGCGTTCACCGCCGCCTGGGAGCGCCCCGACGCCTTCACGCGCGTGTTCAGCGGCATCGGCACTTACGTCGGCTTGCGCGGCGGGCACAACTACTCGACCTTGGTCCGCAAGGTCGAGCCGAAGCCGATCCGCGTGTTCATGGAGGACGGCGACCAGGACAACAACGCCTACGGCGGCGACTGGTGGATGGCCAACCAGTCGCTGGAGCGGTCGCTGAAGTTCGCCGGGTACGAAGTCGAGAGCCGCTGGGGCACCGAGAAGCACAACAACAAGCACGCCACGGAACTCTTCCCCGAGGGCATGGCGTACCTCTGGAAGGGCTGGCCGGAGCCGGTCAAGGCGGGGGTCGGGTCGGTGCAGTTGCAGCAACTGCTCGTCCCCGGCGAAGGCTGGAACGTCGTCGGCGAGGGCTACCAGTTCACCGAAGGCCCGGCCGCGAACGCTAAAGGCGAAGTCTTCTACTGCGACGTGCCGAAGTCCGTCATCTACAAGGTGGACGCCGACGGCAAGCCGTCGCCGTGGAGTACGGCGAGCAACCGCGCGTCGGGCCTCGCCTTCGGCCCCGACGGCACGCTGTACAGCGGCGGCGGCACCGGCGTGCAGAAGTTCGACGCCGCCGGCGTGCCCAGCCCGCTCACCACCGGCTTCAGCGTCAACGACCTGACGGTGACGCACACGGGTGCCATCTACGCCACCAACCCCGGCCTGCCCGGCCCGGAGCGCAGCCGCGTGCAACTCGTGATCGGCGGCAAGGCCAAGAGCGTCGATACCGGCCTCGGCTACGCGAACGGCGTGACGGTGTCGCCCGACCAGACGCTCGCCTACGTCGCCGACAGCCGCTCGCACTGGATCTACAGCTACCAAATCCAGGCCGACGGCACCTTGGCCCACAAGCAGAAGTACTTCCACCTGCACGTGCCGGACACGGCCGACGAGTCGAGCGCGGACGGCTTGCGGTGTGACCGCGACGGCCGCTTGTGGGTGGCGACGCGCATGGGCCTGCAAGTCTGCGACCAGCTCGGCCGCGTGCAGTGCATTTTGCCCACCCCCAACGGCGCGTGCTCGAACCTGGCCTTCGGCGGGCCGAACTTCGACACCGTGTACGTGACGGCCAACGACAAGGTGTACAGCCGCAAGCTGAAGGTGAAAGGCGCGAACCCCTTCGACGTGCCTCTGAAACCTAAGCCGTCGGGGCTGTGAGAAAAACTGGTAACCGCGGAGGAGCAGAGTAGCGGAGAAATCCAAAACTTGAATTTGGTTCCCTCCGCTACTCTGCTCCTCCGCGGTTAATCCGGTTTCGTTTTGGGAGCCAACCCCGTGCCCGACTTGAACGACGGCGAGAGCGTGCCGATGCAGGGGTCGGGGTCGAAGCCGTACACGCTCAAAAACGTCGGCGGCGTCTACTCGTGTACCTGCCCGGCGTGGCGCAACCAGTCCGTCGGCATTGAGCGGCGCACCTGCAAGCACCTGCGTAAGCTCCGCGGCGACGCCCCCGAAGAGGCGCGATTGGCCGGCTTCGGGGCGGCGCTGCCGAGGGTGGTCAAGGAGCCGGGGGCCGCGGGGCCGCCGCTGCTGCTCGCGGAGGTCTGGGGCGACAGCGACCCGGCCGGCTGGTGGGTCAGCGAGAAGCTCGACGGCGTGCGGGCCTACTGGGACGGCGTCAAGTTCCTCTCGCGGCTCGGCAACGTCTACCACGCCCCGCCGTGGTTCACCAAGGGGCTGCCGAACCACCCCCTCGACGGCGAACTCTTCACCGCCCGCAAGGGCTTCCAGCGCACCGTCGGCATCGTCAAGCGGCAGGACCACCCCGAGACGTGGGACACCGTCCGCTTCGTCATCTTCGACGCCCCGCACCTCGACGCGCCCTTCGAGCAGCGGCAAGCCTTCCTGAGCGCGGCCGTCGCGACGTGGGGTAACCCCTACGCCACGATCCTCGAACAGACGCCGTGCGTCGGCCGCGCTGAGATGCGGGCGAAACTCGCGGAGTTGGAGGCGTTGGGGGCCGAGGGCCTGATGCTGCGGCAGCCCGGCTCGAAGTACGTCGCCGGGCGGTCGGGTACGCTGTTGAAGGTCAAGAGTTTCCTCGACGCCGAGGCGGTGGTGATCGGCTACGAGCCGGGCAAGGGCAAGCACAAGGGCCGCACCGGGTCGCTGCTGTGCGAACTGCCCGACGGCAAGCGCTTCAACGTCGGCACCGGCCTGAGCGACGCCGAGCGCGGTGCCCCGCCGGCGGTCGGCACGACGGTCACGTTCCAGTACCAGGAACTCTCCGAGGACGGCATCCCGCGCTTCCCGAGCTACCTGGGCGTCCGCGTCGATTGACCGCGGCGGCGAGTTGATAGAATCCCCGCTGACGACCCCTCTCCTTAGACGTGTGGTGCCCGATGCCGACGAACGCGCCGTTGAACCGCAAGCTCCGCATGGGCCTCGTCGGCGGCGGGCAGGGGTCGTTCATCGGCCGCGTCCACGCCACCGCCGCCGTGCTCGACAACCGCTGCTCGCTCGTAGCCGGGGCGCTGTCGTCGGACCCGGCGCGGTCGAAGGCGTCGGCGGCGGACTACGACATCGCCCCGGAGCGCGCCTACGGCAGCTACGCCGAGATGGCCAAGGCCGAGGCCACGCGGCCCGACAAGATCGACTTCGCCAGCGTGACCACGCCCAACCACACGCACTTCGAGATCGCCAAGACCTTCGCCGAGGCCGGGTTCAACGTCATCTGCGACAAGCCGATGACCTTCGACCTCGCCCAGGCCGAGGAGCTGCTCCGAGTCGTCGAGAAGTCCGGCGTCGTCTTCGCGGTGACGCACAACTACACCGGCTACCCGCTGGTGCGCCAGGCCCGCGACATGGTCTTGAGTGGCGAACTCGGCGAGGTCAACGCCATCCGCGCCAACTACATCCAGGGCTGGCTGCGGACGCGGCTCGAAACCGGCGACCAGAAGCAGGCCAAGTGGCGCACCGACCCCAAGCAGTCGGGGATTGCCGGCTGCTTCGGCGACATCGGCACGCACGCCTACAACCTCGGCCGCTACATGACCGGGCTGCTGCCGAAGGAACTCTCGGCGCACCTCATGGCGTTCGAGGAGGGCCGGCCGCTCGACGACTACGGCACCGCGATCATCCGCTACCGGAACGGCGCGCTCGGCACCGTCACCGCGTCGCAGATCAGCCACGGCCGCGAGAACGACATGGCCATCGAGATCGACGGCACCAAGGCGTCGCTGTCGTGGCGTCAGGAGAACCCCAACGAGCTGATCGTCCGCCGCAACGGCTCGCCGCACCAGGTCTACACCCGCAACGGCGGCCCGTACCTGGGCGCGCGGTCGGCGTCGAGTTCGCGGCTGCCGGCCGGCCACCCCGAGGGCTTCTTCGAGGCGTTCGCCAACGTCTACGTGGCGGCCTTCGACGCGATGGTGAAGCGCTCGGCGGGCGAGACCGTCGAGTCGATCGACACGCTGTACCCGAACATTTACGACGGCGTGGAGGGGATGCTGTTCATCACGCAGTGCGTGGCGAGCAGCCGCGACAACGCGGCGTGGGTGCCGTTCGCCCACCCGCGCAGCCGGCGGTAGCTCCCGGCGGCGCGCCGGGAAATGACGCCACGCTTGGCGAGCGGGGGACGATAGTCCTCCGAGTTCTCTCACCATCGCGGTGCCGCCGCACCGCGGCTCACACCGTCTCCGGCAACGCCAGCGCCCGGCAGTGGGGGGCGACTTCGCGGAGGTACGTCAGCATTTCCTCGGCGCGGGCCGCGTCCCCGCGTTGGCGGTAGGCGGCGGCCAGGCCCCACGCCACGACCAGCCGGTCGAGCGTCCGCAGCGTCGGGAACTTCCGCCCCAGGTTCGCCACCGTGGCGTCCGTGGCCCGGCCGCAAAGGACCTGCCCGACCTCGACGTAACTTTCGGCGGCCTCCGCGCCCCTCCGCGCCCCCGGAAACGCCGGGTTGACGAGCGCCATCCCCGCGGCCGACGCGGCCAGGTCGTGACCCCGCTGGTACTCGCGGGTGTCGAAGTAGCACAGGAGTGCCTCCAGGATCAGCGGGCACGCCCGAAGGATCGGCGGCCGGTCGGCCCACGACACCGACGCCAGGGCCGCCCGCGCGGACGGGTAGTCGGCGTACAGGGCGTAAGCCGTCGCGCAGCATTGGGCGAGAATGGCGTCGCCGTCCGGGACCGAGCGGGGGCGGATGAGCTTGCGGTACCAGTTGACGAGTGGCTCGGGCGAGTCGGCCTGGAGCAGCCGGCGGAGGCGACGGTCGCCGTTCCGAAGGCGGGTGTACACGACGACCGCGGCTGCGAAAGCCAGCGGCAAGACGGCGGTCCAAACGCGCCCGTAGGCGAGCGACGCGGCGAATTGCGTACCCGCGAACACCAGCATCACCCCGAAGAAGGCCCAGATGCGGAGCAGGTAGAGCGTGTTCGCAGACATGATTCGGGTATCGCCGCGGGCCGAGGTTCGCACCGCTGAAAGTATAGCCCGAGTGGCCCCGGCGATTAGTGACTTTGGCGAGCCAGGAGCGTCAGCGACTGGAGCTCGCGCGACGAACTCCGGGCGCTCACGCTTCCGGCTCGCCGAACGCGCGCAGCCGCCGTAGCCCCAGCCCCGCCAGGCCGATCGCGCCCAGCAGCAGCGTCGCCGGCTCCGGCGTCGCGTGGGCGGGGGTGACCCGCACGTCGGCGTCGAGGAACGCCGACTCGCCCAGCGAGAACCCCGAACTGCCCGGACCCTGGCGCTGCGTCAACTCGACGGCGTAGTCGTTGTCGCCGAGGCGCAGCGTCGCCGAGGCCAGCCACGGCGTCGGGCGCGTCGGGTCGTGGACGGACACGGACTCTTTGCGGTCGTAGAAATCGTGCGGCGGGTCGTAGCGGGTGCGGTTGTCTTCGGAGACTCCCCCGCGGAACCCCAGCGTCCCGCGTTCGCCGGACTCCGCGTCTTGGAGACTCACCACGAAGTCGAACAGGGAGGGGATGGCCCCGAGTCGGTCGTCGTTCGGTGCGTAAGTGTTGCCCGCCCCGACCTCCGCGACGGTGACAACACCCGACCCCTGGGCGACGCCGGCCGGCGCGGCGACGAGGTGGGCCGTGGCGTAGCTGTTGGCGTTGGCTCCGGTGATGACACTTTGGTAGTCTTGAGGGCCGCTCGTGAGGAACTTCGCCGAGTAGCCCCAGCCGATCGGCCCGGCCTGGGCCGGACTCGCCGCGACGGCCAAGGCGAACGCGACGAGTAGCCAGCGTGCGGGGCTCATGGGGCAGGTTCCCGTAGGGGTGCGGACTCGGGCGCTCCCTTGTACGGCGGTTCGGCCGTCGGTCACAACCTCAACCGGGGCCGAAGTCGCGGCTGCGTGCCGTTCCGCCTGGCGTACCGCTTGAGTGACGAGTCGAAGTGCCCCCGGTTGGATTTGAACCAACGACCCCCCGTTTAGGAAACGGGTGCTCTATCCCCTGAGCTACGAGGGCGAAGCACTGCGAATTATAGTCTTTTGGCGTTGTACCACCTCCCGGCCGATTTTGGCTTTACTACTTTGTTTACTACCGATAGTATAACTATGTGACAAAAGTGCCCCGGCGGCGGCAACCGCCAGGGGGCCGAACGAACCCCGCCGCTGCGGCGGAGGAAAACGCCCGTGGCTAATCTTAACGCCGAGCCCGCCCCCCGGACAGCCGGAACCGCCCGCCCCAAGAAAACGGCCACCCGCCCCAAGAAGCCCTACGCCGACTTCCCGCTCGGACCGCACGCCAGCGGCACCTGGCAGAAGAAAATCCGCGGCAAGATTCACTACTTCGGCAAGTGGGGCCGGGTCGTGGACGGCGTGATGACCCGCGTGCCTGGGGACGGCTGGAAAGAAGCGCTGGCGCAGTACAAGGCCGTCGCCGACGACCTGCACGCCGGCCGCACTCCCCGCGAGGCCGCCGGCGAGTTCACCGTCATGTCGCTTTGCAATCACTTCCTCACGGCCAAACAGCGGCAGACCGTGGCGGGCGAGTTGTCACCCCGGACGTTCGCCGAGTACAAGGCGACGACCGACCGGCTCGTCAAGGCGTTCGGCAAGACCCGCCTCGTGTCCGACCTCGCCACCGAAGACTTTGAAAGGCTCCGCTCCGAGATCGCCGCGACCAACGGGCCGACCCGCCTGGGCATCGAGGTGCAGAAGGTCCGGACGGTGTTCAAATACGGTTACGAGGCCGGCCTGATCGACAAGCCCGTCCGCTACGGCCCACAGTTCAAGAAGCCGAGCAAGAAGGTGATGCGGGTTCACCGCGCGGCGGGCGGCAAGCGTGTCTTCGACGCCGATGAACTCCGCCGGCTCGTGGCGGCGGCCGGGGTTCCGATGCGGGCGATGGTGCTGCTCGGGATCAACGCGGCGTTCGGCAACGCCGACTGCGGCCGGCTCCCGCTGGCGTGCCTGGACCTGGACGGCGGCTGGGTGGAGTTCCCCCGACCGAAGACCGGGGTGGAGCGGCGGTGCCCGCTCTGGCCCGAAACCGTCGCGGCGCTGAGGGAGGCCGTGGCGGCGCGGCCCGAGCCGAAAGGCCCCGCCGCCGCCGGGCTGGTGTTCGTCACCAAGTACGGCCAGCCGTGGTCCTGCGAGGGCACGTCGGCTGCCGTCACCCATGAGACCGCCAAGCTGCTCCGCAAGCTCGGCATCCACCGCAGCCTGCTAGGGTTCTACGCCCTGCGGCACACGTTCCGGACGGTCGCCGACGCGGTGAAGGACCCGAACGCGATCCGCCTTGTCATGGGCCACACCGACGAGCGGATCGACGACCACTACACCCACGGCATCGCCGACGACCGGCTCCAGTCTGTCGCCGATCACGTCCGCCGGTGGCTGTTCGAGACGGACGCGGCCGCTTGACGGGTCTGCCGCGGGGTCACTTGCCGGGGTACGGCCAAGTATTACTTGCCGTCGGTCGAGCGGTCAATAGAACAGGTTCTCTGTTACAGGCTCACCGCACTTTGTCGGCGATACCCTACCGAAAGACATTCATGCCGATCCCCTTTTCGTGCGTGACTTGCGGCGGCCGGTTCAAGGCCCTCGACGCCGCAGCGGGCCGGAACGTCAAGTGCCCCAAGTGCGGGGCGGTGATCGCGGTCTCGGCCTCCGAGGAGCCGGCCGCGCCGCCCCGGTCCGTCATCGCTACTGTGTCTCCGCCCCCGTCCACCATCGCCGCGGTGCCACCGCCAGCCGCCCAGCCGCTCGCCACGCGGGCCGTCGGCATCGCCCCAAGCTCGTCAGTCCCCGCCGTGACTGTGGACGAGCCGGCGAAGAGCTACGCGGAGTGCCCCTTCTGCGGCGAAGACATCCTCGCGAAGGCGAAGAAGTGTAAGCACTGCGGCGAGGTGTTGGACGTGGCGCTCCGCGCGGCCGACGAGGCGAAGCGGGAGTCCCGCCGGGAGCCGCGGCAGGAACGCCGTGAGCGGCCGAGCCATACGAACGTCGTCACGAACACGCAGGTCGTCGTTCATGGCGGCAGGCCGTTCAACCACGCCATCCACCTAGTGTTGGACTTGTTCACGTGCGGCGGGTGGCTGCCCATCCACCTTCTGTGTTGGGTGTTGCGCTGAAATCTCGGCCGGCGACTGAACCCGCACCAAGTTACAAACCGGAGGTTGCACCCAATGTTCCAGAAGCGACGGGCGTTCGTGGTGTGTTTGGTTGCGTCTTGGTCCGCGTTGGCGATTGCCTGCGGCGGTTGCGGGAGGAAGCCAAACCGCATTCAACCGGAGCCGGAGCCACCTATTCAGGCGCGAGCGACGGCCCCGCGCGCTGCCGCGGAGCCTACGGACAAAGCCGAACCCCAAGCTAAGTCCGAGCCTGCTCCCAAGACTCCCGAACTGGTATGGTCGCCCCCGACGGAAACCGTGCAAATTGGTGATATACAGGTGCGGATCGTTAAGACTACGCTTGGCAAGGTGCCACTCAAGGATGTTGTTCGCAAGGATGCCAGGTCTAAGGACGTACTCCTTGCGGTGTCGCTCGAACTCACCAACACAAACTCAACGAAGAAGGTCGAGTACCGGACATGGACGGGGAGAGACCTTTCGTTCGACAGAGAATACGCGACTTTGAAAGACAACTTTGGTAACGGCTACAAGCGCATCAACTTTGGCTTCGGTGCAACCCCCGTCGGTGCTGTTGAGCGTTCGGAGTCTGTCTACCCCAACAAGGCGGTCGGGGACTTACTGGTTTATGAGGTGCCGCTTGACGCGGCCGTCCACTTGGACCTCGAACTTCCGGCGAAGAACTACGGTAGCGAAGGAGTCATTCGATTCCGCATCCCGGTCAAGTCGATCACTCGGCTCGAATAACGGGGGCGTAACCGACATCCCAGCCTATACGAAGGCCATACTTGCCTTTTGTAATCGCTCACTCGGGGCGACTTACAGTACCGGGACGGGGTTGGCTGTCCCGGCCCGATGCAAGTTACTCTGTTACGGTTTAGCCGTCCTACTGCGGAACGGGTTGATCTACTCGGGCCGGTGTTCGCTCCCGGTCGCAACGCCGCTGAACTCCGTAGTGACGACGTAGCCGGGCGGCGGGGCGAGGGGTTCCCCCGTCCGGATCGCTTCGGCCCAGGTTTCATCGGACACCTTTTGGTTCTTCGCCAGCCACTCGGCCTTCTGCTGCTTGAGGTAGCGGAGGGTCGCCGCGCCCTCGTCGTCGGGCGGCGTCGTTTCGTCGGACATGGTTCATCTCCGTCGCGAGGTCAAGGCGGTACGACTCACTGCCTAGTTTATTCCGGGTGCGTCCTCGGAAGTAGTAATACCTCAAGATCGTTCCCGTCGCCGAACGCAGCCCCGCGCCCCCGACCAGCGCCGCCAGCTCGCGGGCGGGGGCGGCGTAGTCTTTCCACGAGTAGGCGCAGTTAGTGACCCCGAAGCCGTCGCCAGCGAGCACGCCCCGCGGTGGTCGGGCAGGATCGCCAGGTGGTCGGGCCCGTAGTCGCGGGCGACGTGGGCGTAGGGCCGGCCGCCGTGCGTCGCGCCGGGCCACGCCGGCTCGTTCCGCGTGAACAGCCCCGTACTCAACTCGACTCGCTGCCCGCCGGCTAGCGCGGGGAGCAGGCCCGGCCGCCGCGCCCGCACCGCCGCCACGTCGAACCACCCCTCCGCCCTAAGCCAGCCCCCGGCGAAGGCCGCGTTGGCGAAGTGCCCCAGGCCTCTCTCGGCGAGGACGCCGGGGTAGAGGGCCGAGACGTGCCGCCCCCCACGGGCCGGGTGGTAGAGCGTGATCGGCACGCCGTCCCACGCAGCGGCGCTCGCGGCCACGTACAGCAACGGTCCCTGGCGGCCGGTCAGCACGCCCGGCGCGAGCAGCGTAAGCGGCGCGACGAGGTACTCCCGGCCGTTCAGCGTCTCGCGGCGGCCGCGGCCGCACTGATTGGCGGCCAGGCCCGCGGTCGTCTCCGGTGCGGCTGGTGAAAATTTAGGTCGGGGCCGCGGGCGGTACTTCGGGGGCTGCCCCGCCCGAGCGGCTCGCCCGCCACCGGGCAATCCCCTCCTCGGCGATGTCCGGCATCACGGCTGGGGGGGGCACGAACATGCCGTGCCAGTCGATCACGCCGTCGGGCACGATGTCCTCCAGCCGGGTGGCGTGCATGTTCTCCCAGCGGATCCGGGGGGCGGCGTCCTTCCGCGCCTCCAGCTTAGCCAGTCGCTTCTCGAGGCTCACGGGGTTCTCCTGCGGGGGTAGTGCAAGGGCGGTCATTGGGCTTCAAGGGCGGCGACGCGCTCGGCCAGGTCTAAGGACTCGCGGAGCTTGACGCCGAGTTCCAGCACCGACCGGGCGGCGGCCAGCCGAACCGCCTCCTGTTTGGCGTTGCGGGCGAGGAACCGCAGCGTGTCAGCCGCGCCGGCCATCGTCTCAGCCAAGACGCCGACGGCCCGGCCGGTCATCTCGGAGCGGATTTCGTTCACGCGGCGGGCGAAGGCGGGTTCCCGCTGCCAGCGCTTCAGCGTGGTGAGGCCGACCTTCCCCCGGCGGCACGCCTCCGCCAGCGTCAGACCCCCGGCCAGCAACGCGGCCGCCGCCTCCTGCCGGGAACTCAGCCCCGCCCCGTCCGGCCCGCTCGGGGCCGTCCCGGGCCTCGCCCTCGTGGTCGTCGCCATCGCTCGCTCCTCGCTCCCCTTGGGGGGGAAGATAATTAAGGGGGGATTCAGGTCCGGGCCGCTTCCCCGGCCGCCACTATCGCTTCCTCCTCGGTGGCGTAGCTGACGGGCGAGAACTCCGGCTTACACCGCCCGAGGCCGGCCGCGCGGGACCACTTGAAACGGCCAGAGCCGGAGGGCTGCTCGAAGACCGTGAGGCGGAAGCGGCCCACGTCGAGGGTCAAGTTGCCGCGGTCGTTCCGCCGCCAGACGGGGGGGCAGGGGTAAATCTCATCCAGAAACGGGTTCATGCGGGGGTTGTCCGTCGGCTGGGCCGGCTTCGCTTTCGGGGACGGGGCCATATCTCGGGCACTCTCGGGTTAGAGGGTCGGGTTCGCAAGTTCGCAACGTTCGCTAACTTTCGGGCGTCTACTAACCCCCTGCCCTTGGGGGGGGGGTGAAAAGCTAACTCCTCTTCTGTGCGTGAGAGAGATTCCGTCGTAGGAAGTCCCCGAGCGACTCCCCCGGCTTCTTCAGCCCCTTCACAACCACAGAAGGGAGGGGAGTGAGGGAGGCGGGTAGTTCGGGGCAGGCGGATTGCGAACGTTGCGGATTGCGAATCGGGGCTGGGGTGTCGGCGGGTACGGGCGGGGCGGGTTGCGTATTGAGCGAATTGCGAACGGGGGCCGCCTCCGCCTCGGCCGCAACCGAAACCCGCCACAGCTTCTGGTTTTCTCGCACCCCGAGTTGCTCGACCACGATCCCGGCGGCCCGCAGATTCGGGGCGAGCCGGGCAAGGACGCCGGCTAGTGCCCGTGCGTTGCCGGGCCAGCCCTTCTGACGGGTATCAACGCCGACCGCAAGCTTGCCAAGTAGTTGACTTACCGTGCCCTCAAACTCATGAACCCGGTCCAACAGCGCGCGGAGGGCCGTCACAACTGGGGACGACTCCAGCACGCCCCGGCCCGCCTCCAGGCGGTTCGCCTCGTAGGCCGTGAGGAACTCCCCTGTCTCCAGCCCGAGCGCCCCCTCGGCGGCCACTGCCCACTGGGCGAAGTCGGCCATCCGGGGCCACTCGCCGCCGGCCGCCTTGACGGCGGGGAGGTTCTTTATCGCGGCCGACACGGCGGTCAGTAGCACCCCCAACAGGCGGGGGCGGGCCTCCTCAAACTCGGCCCAGAACGTATCCTCAGGCCGGCGGGCCTTCGCCTCGATCCGGGGCAGGCTGACCACCACTGACCTGTCGAGGAGGTCGCTCCGGAAGCCGATATCCTCAATCCCGTTGAGTATCACCGGCCTCACGGCTTGAAGGATCGTCTCCTCGTCGTCGGAGTAGAGCGTCCGCCGCGCGATTCCGCCGCCGGTGGCGAGCCGGCACATGGCGTCAGAGAGTTCCGGCGGGACGTAGCTCAGGTTGTCGAAGCCCAGCAGCCAGCCATTGCCCGCCGCGATCATCAAGTCCCGCTCTTCCTTCGGCGCGGAGCGGACGGGGGCGACGTTGGGGTCAATGACGGACTTCACGACTCGGGTCGTCGTTGACTTGCTAGACCCCTGCTCCCCCAGCAGTTTCAGCAGCGGGTACGGGCCTCGGGGGTTCAACGCCCCGACCATCCAGCCGGCCAGAAGGGGCCAGTGGGCATCGGTCACGTTCACGAACCTCCTCAGGTCGGACGCGGCCCCGCCTTCTTCCGGCGCGGGGAGGGCCAGCATCCCCTTCGGCCGGCGGAATCTCACGGGCGGGTCAATTACTACCCTCCAGCCGTCGGCGTCCACCTCCGCGACCCGGCCGGCCTCGTCGCACAGGTCCAGGTACAGCTTGCCACCGTCCCCGGCGACGCGCACGAACACCGGGTGCCGCCGGCCCTCGTGCTTCGCCCTCCCCTCCAGCGTGTTCAACACGTCCTGGACTGTCTGGGTGCCCGGCGACACTCGGTACTTCAGGAAGGTCCCGTAACTGATGTGGGCGCGGTAAGCCTTGGAGCGGACCGGCAGGTGTTCGACACGCCCCTCACTCCGAAGTGTGGCGTAAGTCTTCTCCCCGTCGGCGTCGTTCCAAAGCTCGGTGCCGGGGCCGGTGGCGACCTCGAGCAGCATGTCACAGACGGTCAGCTTGCCCTTGGAAGCCTTCGCGGCGTCGCCCGCCGCAAGGACCGGCCGAGCCAGCGCGACCAGCGCCCGGAACGTTTCCGGCCCCTGGGCGAGCAAGTAGTCGTCCGCGCCTTGCTTCGCCCCGCCCGGCCCCGGCGGCAGGTCCACGCCCAGGACCAACTTCGCCCCCGCCTTGAGGAGTACCGCGGCGAGCCTCTGCTTGGCGCGGGTGACGTTCTCGCGGGTCGTGGGCTTCGGGTCGTAGTCGTACACGACGTAGACGGTTCGCCCTGTCAGGCGCAGGGCCGCGAGGTCCGGGATCAACTCCTCCTTGCCCTTTACTTTCCAGCAGTCCACGCCTCCGACGCCGACCGCGGTCAGCCCGGCCTGGCAAAGCGCCATCGCCTTCTTCTCGCCCTCCGTGATGTAGACATCGCCCGAGCCGTCCCGCAACGCCTTCACGCTCCCGGCCGGGAAGTACGCGCGCGGTTCCTTCCGAAAGGGTTGCTCGTACTTGTTGGCCTTCCCGTCAACTACCCGCTGAATGAGCGGGCGAACCCTACCAAACGGAATGAGCGTCCACTCCAAGCTGTGGTACGGGAACACCAGCCCGCCTCCCCGGCAGCATTCCGCCCATTGCGAGAAGTTCAGCAAGCCGCCGAGTTTGACCGGATCGGACTCCGTGTAGAGGCCGTTCGCGCGGATCGTTGCGTCGGTCAGGCCGGACGCCCGCAAGTTGGCCAAGTCCCCGTCGCTGAGAGGGAGGCGGGGATACTTCGGCGTGGGCCACGGTCGGGGTATACTTGACATGTCGGGCCTCTCGTTGGGGTCGGTTTCAACCCGGCGCGTCTCTTAGCTCGGGCCGCGCCGGGTTCGTCTTTTTAAGCCTCACTCGTCTGCCGCGGCGCTCGCCGCTAGGCCCCGCGGCCTCTAGCCGACGGGCGATTTTGGCGACCTCCTTCAACATCTCCCGATCGACGGCGGCCATGTAGGGTCAGGATCAACCGCGTGTCATGGACCGCGCTGGAATCACTGGTAGAACTGAACTATGCCCGCGTGCTTGGCCCGGCGCTTCGCCCGTGGGGCAGGCGGTTCCGGCGTGCGGGCCGCCTCGAACGCCGCGAGTGCTTCGGGCGATATCCGCCAGGAGGGCCGTTTCGACTTCGCCGACCGGGCGACGTTCATCGCCTTCAGTTCGCCGGATCGAATCCACGCCAAAACGGAATCCTCGCCGACGCCGTAGCGGTCGCAGAGGTCGCGCACGGTCATCGGGGCACCCCCGTTCCTGCGGGCGGGGCGGGCGTAATATTGCCGAGTTGTGGAAGTCGCCGGAAACGGTCTCGCTCACGAGAGGCGCGAGACGACACGCGGAGTTGCGACCGGAGCAGCGCGGCCTCGGTCAGCAAGATGGCTAACCGGCGGCGGACGAGGTCGGGTTCTGGGATTTCGACGGCGGGCGACGGAACGGCGTCAACGATCATGGCGGTAGCTCCTTTAGGAACTACTCTAAATGTCACTACTTACGGCCCGATTACGCCCCGTAAGTCTTCGGTAAGTCGCGCGATCTTGCACTGACGGGAGGCTACTCGACCCATTGGATGTTGTCTTCGTAACGAACCTTCTCAAGTGTCCTGCAACAATCGTTCTTGGCGAGATATTTATTAGTCCGGCTTATGGCTGTTAGCACGGCCCGGTCATGCACCTCTGTATCTCCCCAGACTGCTTCCGCCAACTTGTCACGTGACGAAATCTTTAATCGCCACATGTAGCGGATGATATTCGCGATCTGCGGCGTAGGCTTCTCCCAGCCATTCAACTCCCAAGGTGCCTCCTCGTAGACATCCACGCCGGCGGCCTGTTGTGAGGCGGCCTGTCGAAGCAGGGCAGCGGCCTCGGCGACGATGGCGGCCTCCCTCAGCAACCGCATGTCCATGTGCCACCGCGGCGTTGCCATTACGAGGAAGACCCGCTCCGTCGATTCGTAGTCGTCAGCATCCCAATGTGTCATCGTCGGCGGCAGGCACCCCAACTCTTCATCGGGCAGGACCAGTACGCCGTTGGAGTGTCGCAAGTCGGTGACATTGCGGACCGGATGGCGGGCGGTGTCCCAGTCCCCAGGCAGGTTCACCTTCGTCACGAACTGGACAAACGGTAGGTCGTCGAACTCCAATTCCGGCTGTAACTCTAGCACTTGCGGCAAAAGGCGGTCCAGACCGAGCGGCACGGCGAGGCTGAAGACCCGCGCGGCGATCCCCTCTAAGTGACTGTCCCATAAGGGGGGTCAGGCGGCCTGTCGGTAGTGGAACTCTGCATCCCCGCCCTTCGGTTGGAGTCGGTTCAGCATGAGGTGGA
>JAYTUC010000293.1:0-3816 GCA_043744775.1 Fimbriiglobus sp.
GTCTGTCGCCCATGCCTCAGGAGCTGAGGCATGGGCGACAGACTACCCCAAGTCACCGCACCGACGCAATCGTCATCTTGGAACTTCGCCGGAATTCCGCCCCCGGTTGGCTTTTCCGCGGCCCCTGCGGTTGAACGCCCATTGACGCTCCGTAAAACGGCGTGGTATGTATTCCCCCCCGCCGCGGCCGACACCCCGTCGCCCGGCTGTCCGACCCGAGGATTCATCGATGGCGACGGCGACCCTTCCCGCGTTGGTCAAGCACGACATTGCCGACATTGCGCTCGCCGCCAAGGGCAAGAAGCGCATCGACTGGGCCGATCAGGACATGCCGGTGCTGCAACAGATCCGCGCCCGCTTCGAGAAGGAGAAGCCGCTGAAGGGCCTCCGCATGTCGGCCTGCCTGCACGTCACCGCCGAGACGGCCGGGCTGGCGCGGGCGCTCAAGGCCGGCGGCGCGGACCTCGTGCTGATCGCCTCGAACCCGCTCTCGACGCAAGACGACGTGGCGGCGAGCCTCGTGCAGGACTTCGGCGTTTCGGTCTACGCCATCCACGGCGAGGACGGCGACAGCTACTACAAGCACGTCGCGGCCGCCCTGTCGCACTCCCCGCACATCACCATGGACGACGGGGCCGACCTCGTGAGCGCCATGACGTTCATCGCGCTGAACCGCCTCGACGACGTGCATCCGCAAGTCCGCGAGTGGGCCACGACCTTGAGCGCCGCCGAACGCAAGGCCGCCATGACGCAAGTCATCGGCTCGATGGAGGAGACGACCACCGGCGTCATCCGGCTGCGGGCGATGGAGAAGGACGGCGTCTTGCAGTTCCCCGTGATCGCGGTGAACGACGCCGAGACGAAGCACATGTTCGACAACCGCTACGGCACCGGCCAGAGCACCATCGACGGCGTGATCCGCTCGACGAACATGCTCGTCGCCGGCAAGCGCGTCGTCGTCTGCGGCTACGGCTGGTGCGGCAAGGGCGTCGCCTCGCGCGTGCGCGGCCTGGGGGCGCAGGTCATCGTCACCGAGGTCAACCCGGTCGCGGCACTCGAAGCGGCGATGGACGGCTTCCAGGTCATGCCGATGGCCGACGCGGCGAAAGTCGGCGACCTGTTCATCACCGTCACCGGCAACAAGCACGTCATCGCCAAGCCGCACTTTGAGGCGATGAAGGACGGCGCGATGGTCTGCAACTCGGGCCACTTCGACATCGAGATCGACCTCGTTGCCCTCAACGAGCTGACCGCCTCGCGGATCGACGGCGTCCGGCACGAAGTCGATGAGTTCAAGCTGAAGTCGGGCAAGAAGCTCTTCGTGATCGGCTCCGGCCGGCTCGTGAACCTGGCCGCGGCCGAGGGCCACCCGGCGAGCGTGATGGACATGTCGTTCGCCACGCAGGCGATGGCGACCGAGTTCTGCGTGCAGAACAAGGGCAAGCTCGCCAACAAGGTGATCAACCTGCCGCGCGAGATCGAGCTGTGGATCGCCACGGCGAAGTTGAAGAGTATGGGCATCTTCATCGACACCCTGTCGGCCGACCAGGCGAAGTACGGCCAGAGCTGGGAACACGGCACGTAAGCGCGGGACGACGGACGAAAACGAAGCCGGCCCGCGGGGTGTTCCTCGCGGGCCGGCTTCGTTGCGGGCGGGCGGGTGGCGTGATAGACTCAGATCATGATTGACACGGCAACGATTCTGTGGGGTGTGTTCTTACGCACCGTGCCGATTGTGACTGCCCTCGTGGCGGGGTGGTGGCTTTTCAGATGCAAACTGGCCACAACGGGCGTCGTGTTCGTGGTTTGGGCTACATTGCAACTCGCGATTCTCGTTTCTCAAGCCTGGGTCATGTACGATTGGCAATTCCAGCCTGGGGTCACCCCAATCGATTGGGAACCGGTCCTCAAATGGCTCGACTTTTCGACAGACGCCCTCAACGGCTTGGGCCTCGCCGCTTTCGTCGCGGGGGCGTCTCGTCAACGGGTGGCTGAACCATGCTCTTCGTCTATGCCATAGTGTGCCGGTCCTTCAACGCGCACTCAATCGTCCTGTTCGTGCTGGTCGCGGGCACCCCTATGTTACTGACCCGTCAGTCACCGCATGCCCGTATCGGCGGGGTACTCTTCATCGGCCTACTCGCCTTCTTGGTCCCATGCCTCGTTGTTTCTGGTGTCATGGCCGGTCAAATGATGCAACTCGGTCCCGCAATGCCGGGGGACGCCATGGACTGGGAATTCGCGTCCAACATTTGGGATGCAAGTTATTGGCTCGTCGAAGTGGTCGCAATTATCCTGATGTCCAGAGTCTTGCGAAACGCGGCACGAGACGTGCAACCTCTAGACTGCGCCGGGCCGCTTGAGTCCGGCGATCCGCTGGAGGTCACCATGAGCAAGAAGAACCACAGCCCCGGCCCCGTCCCGCCCGGCAACCGCGCCGGCGGCACCGACCAGGGCAGCCCCGACACGGGGGTCGAGCACGCCCCGCCGCAAGACGGCACCGGCTTCGCCGAGGAGGACCCGCAGCGTCGCCTCGGCAGCTTCACCGGCAAGGGCGAACACTCGATCCAGCAGCCGACGCCGCGCCAAGACGGCGACGCCAAGGCGAAGTAACGGCCGGCGAGCCGGAAGCGTCAGCGCCCGGAGTCTGCGCGTGGGTAGACTCCGGGCGCTGACGCTTCCGGCTCGCCCTCACTTGACTGTCGCCCGCGAAGTCGAAGAATGGCCCCGCCCCGCCACTCCCCACTTCGCAGGTGACCCATGCTCCGACTCTCGCTCGCCCTGTTCTGCTCCGCCGGCATGCTCGCCGCGCTCGCGCAAGAGCCGAAGCCGAAGGCGGAGAAGCCCAAGGCCGCCGAACGCGTCGCCGTCAACGACCCCGCCAAGCTCGTCGATGACAAGGACTTCGTCCTGCAAGGCGAGTACTTCGGCGAGAAGGCGGACAAGTCGGACTCCGGCTCCGGCCAACTCATCGCCCTCGGGGAAGGCAAGTTCCGCCTCAAAGCGTTCGACAGCGGCCTGCCCGGCGTGGACCCGAAGGCCAAGGCCCTGGACCTCGACATCACCGGCACCCGCGTGGGCGACACGATCGAACTCAAGGCGGGCGACAAGCTCATGGGCACCGTCAAGAACGGCAACATTACCTCGTCGATGGCCGGCGACTACCCGCTCAAGAAGGTGACCCGCACCTCGCCGACGATGGGGGCGAAGCCGCCGGCGGGGGCCGACGTGCTCTTCGGCGCGGCCGGCGACGAGAAGAACTGGGACGGCGGCAAGCTCGTCAAGCTCAGCGACGGCGAGTTCCTCGGGGTGGGGTGCAAGTCCAAGAAAGCCTACGGCGACTTCACTGCCCACGCCGAGTTCCGCCTGCCGTGGATGCCGAACAGCCGGGGGCAGGGCCGCGGCAACTCGGGCTTCTACCCGCAAGACCGCTACGAAATCCAGGTCCTCGACAGCTTCGGCCTGAAGGGCGAGAACAACGAGTGCGGCGGCATCTACACCATCGCCAAGCCGTCCGTCAACATGTGCCTGCCGCCGATGGCGTGGCAGACCTACGACATCGACTTCACCGCCGCCAAGTTCGACGGCAGTAAGAAGACGGCGAACGCCCGCGTCACCGTCAAGCACAACGGCGTGCTGATCCACGACAACGTCGAGTTGCCGAAGGCGACGGGCGGCGGGCAGGCCGAGGCGGCGACGCCGGGGCCGTTCCAACTCCAGAACCACGGCGACCCCGTGGTCTACCGCAACATCTGGGCGCTGGCGAAGTAGCCAAAGCATTGGCGAGCCAGAAGCGTCAGCGCCTGAAGGGGAAAA
>JAYTUC010000294.1:0-3813 GCA_043744775.1 Fimbriiglobus sp.
ACGAGGTGACCCTGCGGGGATTCGAACCCCGGTCTCATCCTTGAAAGGGACGTGTCCTAGGCCTCTAGACGACAGGGCCAGTTCTCTCACTCGACTCCACTCAGCTCCCAGGACACCCTATTTGTAAGCCGGGTTCACGACTTGTCAAGACGACACCCCGACGCCACCCGGCCCGGCTGCAACATCGCCGGGCGCGGACGGTATCACCACTGCCGGGGCGGCCCACTGGGGGCACTCCCGCGCAGCCACTTTGCGGAGGACGCCGATGAAATTCGTCGCGTTGCGGGTCGGGCTGGTCGTCGTGGGCATGCTGTCGGGGGCCGGCTGCGGCTTCGCGACTGGGGCCGAGGCCGTGATCCCAAAGGTCGGCGACGAAGCCAAGGATTTCGACCTGCTGGCCCTCGGCGGCGACAGAGGCGACACCGTTAAGCTCTCGGCACTGACCGCGAAAGGGCCGGTCGTTCTCGTCGTGCTGCGCGGCTACCCCGGCTACCAGTGCCCGCTCTGCACCCGCCAGTTCGGCGAATTCCTCGCCAAGGCCGACGAGTTCAAGGCGGCCAGGGTGCAAGTGGTTTTCGTCTACCCCGGCCCGGCCGACAGGCTCACGAAGCACGCGGCGGACTTCGTGAAGGGCAAGGACTACCCCAAGCACTTCACCGTCCTGCTGGACCCGGACTACGCCTTCACGGAGGCTTACGCGCTACGCTGGGACGCCAAGAACGAGACCGCCTACCCCGCCACGTTCGCGATCGACGTCAAGCGGGTTGTGACGTTCGCCAAGGTCAGCAAGACCCACGGCGACCGCTCCTCCGCGGCCGACGTGTTGAAGGCTTTGGCGTCTAAGTGAGTGACGCGCGGCGAAGGAGAACGGCGCGGGTCCGGTGCCCCAACTCGCGGCGCAATCCTGCCCCGGCGACGAACCGTCTCGGTATAATACTGCCGTCCCGGAGGCTTACCCCACTTCAAGGAATCGGTCATGGCTGGCAAGAACGTCTTGGAACTCACGGTCGATAACTTCTCGGCGACCGTTTCGGGCAGCCCCGTCGTCGTCGCCGACTTCTGGGCACCCTGGTGCGGGCCGTGCCGCCAACTCACCCCGGTCATCGAGCGCATCGCCGAGCAGTTCGCCGGCAAGGCGGCCGTCGGCAAGATCAACGTCGATGAGAACCCCGACCTGGCCGTGAAGTACGACGTCTCGACGATCCCGCGCATCATGATCTTCAAGGGCAGCGAGGAGCCGGTCTTCCTGCACGTCGGCACCCTTTCGGACGCCGACCTGGCCCGCGAGATCAACAAGCACCTGGCGTAACCTCGGGGCGACGGAGAAGAGTTTTGCCGCAGAGACGCAAAGGGCGCGGAGAAAACCGAACACAAGTTTTGGTCTTCTCCGCGCCCTTTGCGTCTCTGCGGCAAAATTGCTTCGCTTAAGCTTTCGTGAACAGCCACTCCAGCACGGCTTTCTGGGCGTGCAGGCGGTTCTCGGCCTGGTCGAATACGGCGGAGTGAGGGCCGTCGATCACGTCGTCGGTGACCTCCTCGCCGCGGTGCGCCGGCAGGCAGTGCAAGACCTTCACGCGCTTCGGGGCGGCGGCCAGCATCGCGGCGTTGACCTGGAATGGGGCGAAGCGTTGTAAGCGTTCCTCACGCTCCGCCTCCTGCCCCATGCTCGTCCAGACATCGGTGTAGATCACGTCGGCGTCGGCGACAGCCTTCAAGGCGTCGTGCGTCACCTCGGGGGTGGCGAGGCCCGTCGCGGCGTGGTACTCGCGTGCGAAGCGTTCGTCGAAGGCGTAGCCCTCGGGGCAGGCCAGCACCAGCGTTGCGCCCAACTTCGCGCAGCCGGTCGCCAGCGAGTTGGCGACGTTGTTGCCGTCGCCCACGAAGACAACGCGCTTCCCCGCCACGTCGCCGAACGCCTCCCGGACCGTGAGCAGGTCCGCGAGCGCCTGGCAGGGGTGCGAGCGGTCGGACAGGCCGTTGACGACCGGGACCGTGCCCGCCGCGGCGATCTTCTCGACCGTCTCCTGCTTGAAGACCCGCAGCACGATGGCATCGACGTAGCGGCTCATGGTGCGGGCGAAGTCGGCGTGCGTCTCGCGCCAGCCCAGGCCGACCTCGTTGCCCGGCAGGAACAGGCTCGTCCCGCCGAGCTGCGCCACGGCCGCCTCGAAGCTGACGCGGGTGCGTAAGGACGGTTTCTCGAAGATCAGCGCCACGACCTTGCCCGCGAGGCACGAGTGCGACTCGCCCCGCCGGCGCGCCGCCTTCAACTCGGCCGCGCGCGTGAGCAGGTGCCGCAGTAAGTCGGGGCTCGCGCCGAACAGGTTGAGGAAGTGGCGCGGCGCGGGGTTCGGGGGGGTGGGGGTCACTTCGCGTCGGCCTCGTGGGCGCACAGGACTTCCGAGAGGATTTCGCAGCCCTCGTCGATCAACTCGTCGCTGAGGTTGATCGCCGGTAGCAGCCGCAAGACAGTGCCGTGGGTGCAGTTGATGAGCAGCCGGCGTTCGAGGCACTTCGCCACGATCGGCGCACCCTCGACGGCGAGTTGGACGCCGACCATCGCCCCCAAGATGCGCAACTCGGTGACGAGCGAACACTTCGCCATGAGGTCGGTGAACCGGGCGCGGAAGCGCTCGCCGACTTGCGTGGCGCGCTCGAGCAAGTTCTCGTCCTCGATCGTCTCGACGGTGGCGATGCCGGCCCGCGCGGCCAAGGGGTTGCCGCCGAAGGTCGCGGCGTGGGTGCCGGGCTTGAGGTACGCGGCGACCTCGGTACGGGCGACCAGTCCGCCCAGCGCGACGCCGCCGGCCAGGGCCTTCGCCAGGGTCACGATGTCGGGGACGACGTTCCAGTGCTGGTGGGCGTACCACTTGCCGGTGCGGCCCATGCCGGTCTGCACCTCGTCGAGGATGAGCAGCATGCCGTGGGCGTCGCACAGCGCCCGCAGGCCTTCGAGGAAGCCGGGCGGCGGCAGGTTGACGCCGCCCTCGCCCTGGATCGGCTCGACCATGACCGCACACGTCTCCGCGTCGATGAGCTTGCCGAGCGCGTCGAGGTCGCCGTAGGGGGCGTAGACGAAGCCGGGGAGCATCGGGCCGACGCCGGCGTGGTACTTCGGCTGGGCCGTCGCCGAGAGGCTGCCCATCGTCCGGCCGTGGAAGCTGTCGGTGAACGTGACGATCTTGTACTTGCCGCGCGCGGCCCCGTTGAGCCTCGCCAGCTTGATGGCCGCCTCGTTGGCCTCGGTGCCCGAGTTGCAGAAAAAGACCTGCCCGCCCCAACCGGTGCGCTCGGCCAGCAGTTCGCCCAGCAGCGCCTGCGGTTCGGTGTACCAGCTATTCGGGACGTGGATCAGCGTGCCGACCTGCTCGCGCACCGCCTCGACGACGCGCGGCGGGCAGTGGCCCAAGATGCCGCAGCCCCAGCCGGGGAAGAAGTCGAGGTAGCGGTTCCCTTCGGCGTCCCAAACGTGCGAGCCTTCGCCGCGCACCAGAGCCACTGGGAAGCGCGTGTAATTGCCGGTGAGGTGCGCCTTCGCCTTGGCGATGATCTCGGCGGAACTCAGGGTCTCGAGCGTCTCGGTCATCGCGGCGGACTCGGGTGTCGGGGGTCGGATTCGGGGTGTCGCAGAAGTTCACGCGCGGATGGCGGTGCCGGCGGGGCGGCCGAGGGCGTCGTCGGTGAGGGCGTGCGGGTCGCGGCCGTCGAGGATGACGGCGCGGGTCGCCCCCGCGTCGAGGGCGTCGAAGCAGGCCTCGACCTTAGGCACCATGCCCCCAGTAATCACGCCGTCGTGGAGGAGTTGCTCGCACT
>JAYTUC010000295.1:0-15007 GCA_043744775.1 Fimbriiglobus sp.
GTCGAGCCGTTCGCCGCGGAGTTGCGCGACGGCAAGGTCTACGGCCGCGGGGCGTGCGACGTGAAGGGCGGCGCGGCCGCGATGCTCGCCGCCTTCGGCCGCCTCGTGACGACGAAGCCGCCCGGTTGCGCCGCGGTCACCCTGGCGTTCACCGTGGACGAGGAGCACACTTTCCTCGGCGTGCAGCGACTGATGAAGTCCGGGTTGAAACCCGACTACGCCATCGTCGCCGAGCCGACTTCGCTGAACATCGTCAGCGCGCACAAGGGCGTCGTCCGCTGGGCGATCGAGACGTGCGGCGTGGCGGCCCACAGCTCGCGGCCAGAGTTGGGCGTTAACGCGATCTACCGCATGGCCAAAGTGATTGTCGCGCTCGAGGAGTACGCCGCGGAGTTGGCCCGCGGCCGGCGGGATGTGCTGCTCGGCGCGGCGAGTTTGAGCGTCGGCATGGTCGCCGGCGGGGTCAGCCCGAACACCGTGCCCGACCGCTGCCGCGTCGAACTCGACCGCCGCTTGCTGCCCGGCGAGTCGCCCGCGGAGGCCGTCGCCGCCGCCGAGGCGTTCGCGCGAAACCGTACCGTCGTGCCGTTCACGTCGCTGCCGCCGGCGTTCGCCTGCCCGCCGCTGAGCGCGGACCTTTCGGCAAGTCTCGTGGCCAAGTTGGGGGCGTGTATCGACGCGGTGGCCGGGTCGCACCGCGTCGAGGCGATGCCCTACGGCACGGACGCTTCGACGGTCGCGGAGGCCGGCGTCCCGGTGGTCGTGTTCGGCCCCGGCGACATCGCGCAGGCCCACACCAAGGGCGAGTACATCGCCGTGGAGCAACTGCACGCGGCCGTCGAAATCTACGTCCGCTTCGCCTGCTCCGGCGCGGTCCCCTCGTGAGCGACGACGCGAAGGTGTCGCGCGCCACGGCCCAACGCCTGAGCCACTACCTGCGCTCGCTCGGCACCGGGGCGCGGGCCGGCGGCACGGTGTCGAGCGTCGAGTTAGCGCGCGCCGTCGGCGCGAGCGCCGCCCAAGTCCGGCGCGACCTCGCCGCCTTGGGGCACCTCGGCCAGCGCGGCGTCGGCTACGACGCGGCGGGCCTGGCGCAGGCCATCCGCAAGACGCTCGGCATCGACCGCGAGTGGCGGGCGTGCCTGGTCGGCGTCGGCAACCTCGCCCGTGCGCTGCTGCGGCACCGCGGCTTCCGCGACCAGGGCTTCCACGTCGTCGCGCTCTTCGACACCGACCCCGCGAAAGTGGGCCAAGTGGTCGAGGGGCTAACCATCGAGCCGCTCACGGAGCTGGCCCCACGGGTGGCGGAACTGCGGGTCGAACTCGGCATCCTGACGCTGCCGGCGGGGCCGGCCCAAGCCGTCGCCGACACGCTCACGGCCGCGGGCGTGAGGGGCTTGTTGAACTTCGCCCCGGTGCTGCTCCGCACGCCGCCGACGGTGCGAGTCGTGGCGGTGGACTTGGCGATTCAACTCGAACAACTGGCGTTCCAGGTGCAACACGCCTCGAACAGGGAGTAAGAATTTCTCACCGCGGAGGAGCAAAGTAGCGGAGAAATCCGAACACAAGTTTTGGTCTTCTCCGCTACTCTGCTCCTCCGCGGTGAGAACGGTTTTGTTTACCAATCGACCTTCACCCGGAACGCTTCGTTTGCCGAGAACTCCAGTGGCACCGCGCCGCCGACGAGCGTCACTGTGTTCGCCGCGGTGCCGGTGCCGTCGATCATTGCCGCGGCCGTCGGCGGTAGCGCGAAGCGTAGGTCGCACGCGCCGCCGAAGCCCGCCGTCTCGATCAGGCGCGCGAGGGCGGTGCGGCCGGATGTCGGGCGCAGCGACGTGAGCAACACGCTCGGCAGGTCGAGCGTCGCGAGCCACGAACTCGTGAGGCCGTTGGGCGGGCCGCGCGTCGTCGCCACGACGGGGGTGGGGGTCGTCCAGCCCTGCGCGAGCTGCATCGGGTAGTCGCGGTCGCAGGCCAGCAGGAACTCGAAGCGGCGGGTCAACTCGCCCTCGGGGATGAGCACCACGTCGAGCATCCGCTTCTCGTGCTTTTGCACGAACGGCAGGCCGCCGGTGAAGACGAATGTCCGCTCACTGCCGATGCGGAACTCGACGTAGTCCGGCGACACCGGCCGGGCGTAGCTCGACTGCTGGTTCATCCCCTGCACGCCGCGGAACAGCGCGGCGCGCTCGTCGCGCCAGCCGAAGCGCGCCCCGTAGTACGCGTGCCACGGGTAGCCGGTCGGCCGGTGGACGGGGTCGATGTCGAGCACGACTTCGAGCGCCGGCCGGCCGGCCCAGGCGCGCAGGCGGTGCGTGAAGGTGGCCAACACGGCGTTGTGGTCGTCGAGAATTTCCCCGGTGGCGACGACTTCACCCAGCGCCGTGCCGCTGCTGGTGACGGCCAGGCTGGTGCCGCGGCACTTGCTGCCGGGGTTGAAGACCGGCTGCATCCCCAGGCGGTTGATGCGCGTGCGCAGGTCGCGGAAGGCCCGCAGGCCGCCGGTGACGGGGTCGAGTTCCGCCTCGAAGAATTCGTTCCGCACGAGGTTGCCCTCGGCCGACTTGAAACGTGGCCGCGGCGGCGCGACGCTGCCCGACGGCTTCGGCACCCAGGCGAACCCCAGCGCCGGCACCTCGACGACGAGCTTCGCGGAGGGGCCGTCGAACTGCGCCGCTTTCACCGGGTCGGCTACGGCGATCGGCCCGCCGAAGTCCGCGATCTCCACGGCGGCGCGGCGGGCGTAGCCGCACGGGTTGAACAGCAAGTACCCCGGCGTCCCCTCGGTCGCGTTCACTTGCAGCCGCGCCGCCAGCTTCTCGGCGACGGCGGTTTCGAGCGCGGCGAGTTGGGCGTCGAGCGGGTCACTCGGCGGCGTGATGTCGGGGCCGCGACGCTCGATGTCGGCCTCCACTGCGTCGAGCGCTTCGAGTGCCGACACGTCGGCGGGCGTTGGCGGTGTGAGCATCCGGTGCAGCGACGTGAGCGAGTGCGCCGAGTCAATGCGGCGGCGCAGTCGCAGGTGCCGGGCGAAGCCGCCGACGGCGTCGCTACGCTTCTCCGTCGTGACGCGGCGGTCGAGGGCGTCGGCGAAGAAGTCGTCGCCGGTCACCGTGCCGAGGTAGTCGCCGTAGGCGTTCTCGGAGAGGTACTTCGACACGCCGACGAACTCGCCGACGGCCGTGCTCAACTCGGTCAGCGTCAGCAGTTCTTCGTAGCCGATCGCCGCCGGGTCGCCGCGGTGGGCGAAGATCGCCGTCGGCCGCGCGTCCTTCGACATCGCCTGGTGCAGCGTGTAGACGAGGTTGAAGAACGTCAGCGGGTCGGACGCGCTCAGCGGCTCGCGGCCGACTGCGTCGAGGGTCTTGCCGTCGGGGGCCGGCCAGTTCAGCACCGCGGCGTTGCGGTTCGGCGTCAAGGCCCCGTCGAACGACACGAGCAGGCCGTGCTTGTAGCCGGCGTGGAACCACCACGACGGGCACATCGGGTGGAACGCTGAGCGCTGCCGGCCGACGACTTCGGGCGTCACGCCGAAGAGTTCCTGCACGGTGGCCCGCGCCGCGGCGAGGCTCCACCACTGGCTCTCGGCCGGCAAGTAACTGTCGTCGCGCTCGACCTCCGCGCCGCAGGCGAGATCGACGCCACCGCCTGAGTCGGGCTGGAACCTCGCCTGCAACTCCGCGAGCCGACCCGGCGACAGCTTGCGCAACAGTTCCCCCGACGCGATCACCGTCAGCGGCAGGCCGCGGGCGAGCGAACCCGGCCACGCGGCGTCGGGCTTGTCGGCCGCCGGCATCGCCCAGTCGAGCAGCGAAAAGCTCTGGCTGTTCAGAGTTTCGCGGGCGTCGCGCAGCTTCTGCCCGGCGCTGCGCAGGTGCGTCAACGCCTCGGCGGGGTCGCCCAGGGCGAGCGTCAGGTCGGCCCAGAAGCCGTGGACATCGAGGAGGTGTTCGTGGTCGGAGGCGTCGTACAGGCCCTCGACGAGCAGGTAGCCGTAGCCGATCGCGGCGAATGCGGTGACGAGGTCGGCCGGGGCGTCGGCGTGCGGCACGTCGGCGTCGCGTTCGCGCAAGGCCGCGAGCATCGCGGCGCGGGTGGCGGCCGAGTCGGGTTCGGCGACGAAGGCGACGGCGTGGACGGACTTCACGCGCTCGGCCCAGTTCTCGGCCTGGTACAGGTGTGGGCCTTGCGGCACGGCGTAGATCGCGCCTTCGGTCGGCAAGTCGTGGTCGTAGGCGGACGCGCAGGTCGGCGGGCGGTCGAGCTTGGCGAGTACGGCGGGGTGCCAGAGCGCGAAGTAGCCGGCGAGCCAGGCGCTCGCCTCGTCGGCGTTGAGGGCGACGGGGTACGAGGTCGGCGGGCGGTACGGCGAGAGCAGCAGGCCGGGGGCGTGGTTCATGGGTCGGTCGTCGCCAAGGGTGGGGGCTGTCGTTATAGTGATCAGCGTCCGGTGCCGAACCGCTTCGAGGAGCCGCCGTTGGCCCGCCCGCCGCTCCGCCGCCCGACCGCGCCGGCCCGCAAGCCCGAGCCGCCGCCCGCCCCGGACACGCCGGCCGACGCGGCCGTGCGCCTCAAGGACCCGTCGCGAGCGCCCGTGGAGCAGCGCGACGCCGTCCGGGCCGTGTTGCAGGCGTTCGCCGAGTACGCCGCGGGCCGCGACGAGGCGGCGCGCGAGGCGCTCAACGCCGTCGGGGTCAAGTCGCCGCTGCTCGACTGGAAGCTGCTATTGCGCGGGCTGATCGCCTACAGCAACGCCGACGACGCGCGGGCGCTCGACAACTGGGCCCGGCTCGACGCGACGCGGCTGCCGGCGCGGCTGGCGCTGCCGTTCCGCCTGAAGCTCGACCCGGCGTTCGGGGCGTCCCTCGGCCCGGCGACCGCGTCCGCCGCCCGCGCGAACTTGCTGAAGCTCGACGGCGACCCGGTGGCGCAGCGCTTCGCGGAGTTGCAGCAGACCCTCGGCCGCGACCAGCCGATGGCCAAAGCATTCGCGGCCATCGAGAGGCTGCTGCCGCTGTTGCGCGCCGACCGGCCGGAACTGCTGCCGCGGCTCAGCAAGGTCGTCTACTGGGCGGTGCAGCGCTTCGGCGAGCCGGGAGACGTGCCGAAGTACCTGCGGTTGCTAGGCAAGCCGCCGGACGACCCGGACTTCCACCGCCTCAACGCGATGAATTACGAGGGCGGCAGCCCGGCCGACGCCGTCGGTTACTGGCTGAAGTACGAGAAGTGGCTGGGCACCAACCCGCCCGGCGTCGCCCCGGCCACCGCGCGGCAGGTCCGCGTGTTGGTTCTGCGGCAAGTCGGCCGCATCACCGAGCGGCTGGCGTCGCGCGGCCGGGGTCTGCCCGGCTTCGACGAGATCGTCGCGGGCATGTTCGCGCGCCGGAACCAGACCGTCGCCGCGCTGGCGAAGCCAGCCCCCACGGAGAGCGCGGTCGTTTACTACAAGAGGGCGCTCGCGCTCGACCCCGCCAACGAGTCGGTGGCCCTCGACCTGATCGACCACCACCAAGACCGCGACGAACTCGCCGCGGCGACCGCCGTGGCCGACGAGTTCCTGACGCACGCCCCGGACTCGCTAGCGATCCTGACCAAGGCCGTGACCCTGGCCTTGATGGCCCGCGACCCGGCCGCGGCGCTGGCCCGCTTGAATCAGGCCCACGCGCTGAACCCGCTCGACGCGGCGATTCGCGTCAAGATCGGCCTAGCGTACTTCGGCGTCGTCCGGCAGGCACTCGCCGCCGCCAAGCCGGCCGAGGCGCTGGCGCGGCTGGACGCGGCCCACGAGTTCGGCGGCCCCAAGGCGGCGGAGGCGGTCGCCCGCGCGGTCCTCGCCCTCAAGGCCAACGACCCGGCCGGAGCGAAGCGGCACGAGGCCGAGGCGTTCGCCGACCCGGCGGAGGCGCTCAGCGTCGCGCTGATGTTCGCCGCCGACGCGACCCTGGCGAAGTTGAAGCCGGCGCTGAAGAAGCCCTTCGACGCCCGGCTCGCCGCGGTGTTCACGGCCCCGCTGCCGCCCGGCACCGGCGTCGCGGCCGTCGTGGCAATGTTGCGCACCGCGTCGCTGTACCTCTTCGCCGGGCAGGCCTACCGCGGCTCGGCGACGCACCTCAAGAAGATCCACGAGTTGCTGCTGAAGTCGGCGCAGGCCGACACGGAGTCGCCGGCCGCGGAGTTCGCACTCGCCTGCGCGAGCCTCAAGGCCGGCCGCTTCCTCAAGGAGTTGGAGAAGTTCGCCGACGCCTTGACGCAGCGCTTCGTCACCGACCCGTTCTTCCCGCTCTTCGCCGCCGAGGCGGTCTGGGGGCAGGCCGACGCGGCGCAGCGGCCGCCGGCCTACCGCAAGCTCGACGGCTACGCCCGCAAGGCCGACTACCGCGCGATGAGCAAGAGCGCCGACGTGCAGAAGCAGGTGCGCGACCGGCTACAAGCCATCGACGGCACGAACACCCTCGACGACGCGGAGTTCTAGCGATGCCGACCCCCTACGAGGTGCTGGGCGTCCCAGCCGACGCCGACGACGCGGCCTTGCGCCGACGCTACCTCGAACTGACCCGCGAGTTCTCGCCGGAGACCGCCCCGGCGAAGTTCGCGGCGATGCGCCAGGCCTACGAGGCGGTGCAAACGGCCGCGAAGCGGGCCGAGCACTTCCTGAGCAAGCAGGCCGACGACGAGAGTCTCGAAACGATCGCCGAGGACGCCACATGCCGGACGAGCCGCCGCCGCTTCCCGCTGGACACGCTGCTGGCGACGGCCCCGCCGACCGCCACGCCGAAGCGCTGACGCCCGCCGCCATCGACGCCGTGCTCGCCGACTTCCGCTCCTGGCTCACCGCCGCGGCGGTCGCGGAGCCGTCGCCGGCGGGCGAAGTCATCGACCTGAGCGCCATCGTCGGCCACTTCACCGCCCTGCGCCACGAGGTGAACCTGCTCACCAAGACGACCCGCGCGGCCGTCGAGCAAAACGCCGAGGCGCTGAAGTCGCTCCAACCGGTGGCGAAGCCCGAGGACCGCACGCCGGCGCTGCTGAAGGCCGTGATCGACATCGCCGACTCCCTGGCCGGGGCGCTCAAGCAAGTCGAGCGCGGCCAGGCGGCCCTGCAAGGAATCCTCGACGAGTGCGCCGCCGACCACGCCCCGCCGACGCCACCCCGGCCGGGATTCCTGCGCCGACTCTTCGCGTCGCGGGCCGACGGCTGGGCCGAGTGGGAGGACTCCGTCGCGCGGCGCGACGCGGCGCTGGCGAAGCTCGCCCCGCTCGCCGAAGGCTTGGCCGACGGCTACGCCATGAGCCTGCGGCGGGTTGAGGCCGTGCTGCCGCAGTTCGGCCTGGAGGCGATCGAATGCGAGGGCCTGCCGTTCGACCCCGAGCTGATGGAGGCGGTCGAAGTCGTGGACGGGGCGGAGAGCGGCACCGTCGTCGAGGAGGTGCGTCGCGGCTACCTGCGCGGCGACGACGTGTACCGCTACGCGCTGGTCAAAGTCGCGCGGTGAGCGACACGCGGCCGAACGAACCTTCGGCTCGAACGTTATCAACGCCGGGCACCCACGAGGGGTGCCCCTACGGTTCGCCTGCGGCGGAGCCGGCGCAGCCGAATTCCCGTAGGGGCACCCCTCGTGGGTGCCCGGCGTGCGCTGCCAGAGGTCACGCTACGACCCCCAGTCGCTAACGCTCTTGGCTCGCCAGGAAGAGCAGTTGCGCCGCGACCAACACCAGCAGCCCGAAGCTGACGACCGCGTTGACCTTGAAGAACGCGTCGTTGACGCTCCGCAAGTCCGTCGGCGACACGAGGGCGTGCTGGTACGCCAGCAACGCCCCGATGGGCACCAGGCCGGCAAAGTACACGTTGCCTAGCTCCGCCGTCAGCACCCCGAAGCCGACGAGCGCGGCGAAGGTCACGGCGTGGCACGCCGCCGCGAGCCGCAGCGCCCCGCGGACGCCCAGCCGCGCCGGCAGGCTGTGCAGGCCGGCGGCGCGGTCGAAGTCGGCGTCCTGGCAGGCGTACAGCACGTCGAAGCCGCTCACCCAGAACAGCACCGCCGCCCCCAACACCAGCGGCGGCGTCAGGTCGTCGAGCGAGATCACGCCGCGGATGGCGACCCAGGCGGCGACGGGGGCGAGGGCCAGCGACACGCCCAGCCAGAAGTGCGCGAGGCTCGTGAACCGCTTCGTCAGCGAGTACGCCAGCACGACCGCGAGTACCGGCAGCGACAGGTACGCCGGCCACGGGTTCGGCGGCTCGCGCAGCAGGAACAGCCCCGTCGAGGCCAGGAACGCGACCGCCGTCACGACCGTGAACAGCGTCACCGCGGCGACACTCAAGCTGCCCGCGGGCAGGTGCCGGCCGGCGGTGCGCGGGTTCTGGCCGTCGATGTCGCGGTCGGCCAGACGGTTGAACGCCATCGCCGCCGAGCGCGCCGTCACCATACAGGCGAGAATGCCGGCGAGGTCGAGCCAGCGGAAGGCCGGCTCGCGTTGCCAGGCGAGCAGGGCCGCCGTCAGCGCGAACGGCAGGGCGAACACGGTGTGGCTGAAGCGGATCAGCCCGAGGTACAGGCGCACGCGGTGGAACAAGCGGGTTCGCCTGGGGGTGGGGGGCACGGGTCTCAGTTTAGGAACCGGGCCGGCTCGCGGTTGGAAACCCACGCTTGCCGCCTAAGCTGGTAACACTCTCCCCACCCCCACAACTCTTGCGAGGTCCCCCCGCGATGGCAGTCCACGTCCAAAAGCCGGCCCCCGACTTCAAGGCCACGGCCGTCGTCAACCGCGAGTTTCGCGACGTTTCGCTCTCGGACTACAAGGGCAAGAAGTGCGTCCTGCTATTCTTCTACCCACTGAACTTCACCTTCGTCTGCCCCACCGAGATCACCGCGTTCAGCGACCGCATCGAGGAGTTCCACGCCCGCGACACCGAAGTGGTCGGGGTGAGTGTCGATAGCCACTTCTCGCACCTCGCCTGGATCGAGCGAGAGCGCTCGCAGGGCGGCCTCGGCGAACTGCGCTACCCGCTCGTGTCGGACCTAACTAAGAGCATCGCCAGTGACTACGGTGTCCTGCTCGACGGCGGGGTCGCCCTGCGGGGCCTCTTCTTCATCGACAAGCAGGGCGTCGTCCGCCACGTCACGATCAACGACTTGCCCTTGGGCCGCAGCGTCGATGAGGCGTTGCGGGTGATCGACGCCTACCAGCACTTCGAGAAGCACGGCGAAGTTTGCCCGGCGGACTGGAAGCCCGGCCGCGCGACGATCAAGCCCGGCGTGGCCGAGTCCAAGGAGTACTTCGCCCAGGTCAAGAACTAGGGTCAGGAAACTCAAAGCAATTTTTGCCGCGGAGGCGCAGAGTCGCGGAGAAGACCAAATTCAAGTTTTGGCCTTCTCCGCGACTCTGCGTCTCCGCGGCAAAGAGTTTCTCGGAGATGACTACCCCAGGTCGAACAGCACCACTTGCGCGTCCCCCGTCATCGTCAACGACGACTCGCCTTCGGCCGCGACGGCATCACCCGCTTGCAAAGTCGCGCCGTTGACAGTTGCCGTGCCGGTGGCGACGTGCATCCACGCGCCGCGGCCGGGGGTCAGGTCGTGCGTCAGCGGCGTCGCTGTGAGGGTCGCGGTGCGGATCACGGCGTCCTGGTGGATGAGCAGCGAGCCGTCGCGGCCGTCGGGCGAGAGAGTCGTTTGCCAAGTGCCCGGCGGCGGGGCGAACGCCTGCTGCTGGTACTGCGGCGTCAGGCCGCGGCGGGCGGGCGTGACCCACATTTGCAACAAATGCACCGGCACGGTCGGCGACGGGTTGAACTCCGAGTGCGACACGCCGGTCCCGGCCGACATTGCCTGCCACTCGCCGGCGTGGATCGTCGCCCCGGTGCCGAGGCTGTCCTTGTGGGCGAGTTCGCCGCTGAGAACCCAGGTGAAAATCTCCATGTCGCGGTGCGGGTGCGTGCCGAAGCCGCCGCCTCCGGCGATGCGGTCGTCGTTGATGACCCGCAACGTGCGGAAGCTGTGGTGGCGGTGATCGACGTAGTCGCCGAAACTGAACGTGTGCTTGCTGTCGAGCCAACCCATGGCGGTGGTGCCGCGGTCGGCGGCCTTACGAATCGTGAGCATGGGAAAGGTTCCCGCGCCCGCTCGACCCCAGGGTAAGGGGGCCGCGTCGGACGCCGTAGAATACCGCTCCCCCCGTGAGACGTTACATGCCGACCGAATGGCCGACGCTCGAAGCCGCGTTCCTGAAGATGCCGCGGCGCGAGCTAGTCGGCTTGGCCGCGCGCGCCGCGGAGCGGGTCGCGCCGGTGCTCTCACAGGCGGCCGACCACTACGGCCCGGAGGCGTTCGAGTGGCTGCGCGCCCTCATGGCCACGATCCGCACGGCCCAGCGCTACGCCGCCGGGGAGCCGGTGACGCGCTTCACGCTTGACCTGGCGTCGGACGCCGCACGGTGCGCGGCCAACGCGATGGCGGCCGCGGCGCAGACCCTCGGCCCGGCGGCGTGCCACGGGGCCTGCGAGGACGCGATCGCCGCCGCCGCGTTCGCCGCCGACGCCGCGCGGGCCAAAAGCCCGTCGCACGCGGCCGGGCGAGCGATGCAGGCGTGCCGCGCCGCCGGCGACGTGCCGCCGGCGTCCGGCCCGCTCTGGCCCGACGGCGAGCCGGGCTGGTTCACGCAGGGGTTGGCCCGCTACCGGCACGCCGCCGGGGGCGAAACGTCGTAAAACGCCCCTTTCGCCGGTGAACTCCCTGGGGCTAGAGCGATGTCCGACCGCGTGCTGAAGTTGGGCATTCCCGCGGGGTCGCTCCAGGAGGCGACGGCCGAGCTGTTCCGCAAGGCGGGCTACAAGCTCGCGTTCACCGCCCGCAACTACTACCCGACGCTCGACGACCCCGAAATCCACTGCACGCTGATTCGCGCCCAAGAGATGGCCCGCTACGTCGAGGACGGCTCGCTCGACTGCGGCCTCACCGGCAAGGACTGGGTCGTCGAGAGCGGGGCCGTCGTCGAGGAGTTGGCCGAGCTCGTCTTCAGCAAGGTCAGCCGCCGGCCGGTGCGCTGGGTCTTGGCGGTGCCCAACGACTCGCCGATCCGCACCCCCCAAGATTTGCAGGGCAAGCGCATCGCCACGGAGGTGGTGAACATCACCCGCCGCTGGCTAGAATCGCACGGGGTTACCGCCCACGTCGAGTTCAGTTGGGGGGCGACCGAGGTCAAGCCTCCGCGCCTGGCCGACGCCATCGTCGAGGTCACCGAGACGGGCAGTTCGCTGCGGGCCAACAACCTGCGCATCGTTTGCGACCTCCTGGAAAGCACGACCCGCTTCATTGCGAACACTAGCGCGGCCGTGGACCCGTGGAAGCGCCGCAAGATGGACGACCTGTTACTGATGCTACAGGGGGCCATGAATGCCGAAGCCAAGGTCGGGTTGATGATGAACGTCCGCCGGGCCGACTTGGCGAGTGTGTTGCCGGTGTTGCCGGCGCTCCAGAACCCGACGATCTCGAACCTCTCCGACCCCGATTGGGTGGCCGTGATGACGATCCTCGACGAGGCGACCGTGCGCAAGATCATCCCGGACTTGAAGCGCGCCGGCGCGACGGGGCTGGTGGAGTTCCCCCTCAACAAGGTGATCGATTGACACCACTGAGAAGAGTTATGCCGCAGAGACGCAGAGGCGCGGAGAAAGGCAAATACCAGTGTTGCTACGCCTGATGCAGTACGTTCCAAGACACGACTAGCTTCTTGAAACACGAATTTAGTTTTCTCCGCGCCTCTGCGTCTCTTCGGCATAACTCTTAGATCATATCATCCGGGACATCCCATGACGACGTGGACCGTGAAGGCGCTGACCGACTGGACGACGAAGCACTTCGCGTCGAAGGGCGTCGAGACGCCGCTGAAGGAGGCGCGGAACCTGATGGCGTTCGTCCTCGCCTGCAAGCCGATCGACGTGGTGGCCCGGTCCGACGAGGAACCGACGGACAAGGAGAAGGCCCGCTACCGCGAACTCATCAAGCGCCGCGTCGAGGGCTGGCCGACGGCCTACCTCACCGGCCGCCGCGACTTCTACATGCTCGCGTTCGAGGTCAACCCGTCGGTTTTGATCCCACGCCCCGACACCGAAACTCTGGTCGTCGCCGCGCTCGACACCCTCAAGGGCGTCGCGTCGCCGCGGGTTCTCGACCTCGGCACCGGCTCCGGCTGCCTGGCCGTGAGCTTGGCGTACACCCTCAAGACCGCCAGCGTCACGGCCGTCGATGTCTCGGCTGAGGCCCTTGACGTGGCCCGCCGCAACGCCGCGACCCACGGCGTCACCGAGCGCATCGTCTTCCTGGAAGGCGACCTGTTCGCGCCGCTGCCGCCGGCGGCGAGCTTCGACGCCATCGTCAGTAACCCGCCGTACATCGCCCCGAGCGAGTTCCCCGGCCTAGCCGTCGAGGTGCGCGACCACGAGCCGCGGGTCGCCTTGGACGGCGGCCCCGACGGGTTGGCGTTTTATCGCCGCATCGCCGCCGACGCCGGCAAGTTCCTCCGCCCCGGCGGCAGCTTGCTGGTCGAGATCGGCTCGACGCAAGCCGACGCCGTGACGGGCCTACTGAGCGCCGCCAGCCTGGCGGACGTGGCCGTGACCCGCGACGGCGCGGCCCACCCCCGCGTCGTCCGCGCGAGGCGAGTGTAAGCATGGCGAAGCGTGGCGACGACGGCCCCAAGACCAAGCCGTGCTTCAAGTGCGCGCAGCCGACGGCGGTGGCTTACCGCGTGCGCTTCGACGCGACGAAGGCGTGGGCGTTCGTCTGCCCGGCGTGCCTGATGGGCGTGAAGGTCGGCAACCCCCACTACACCTACGGCGGCACCTGGAAAGGCAGCCGCCATTGAAGTCGGGCGGCGGTTCGCGCAGGTCTCGGCACGGCGTTGCTGGTGACGGTGCGTGGGCCTCGCAACGGGGTAGCGCGGGCCGGGCACCCCCATGGGGATGCCCCTACAAGACTTCGACTCTTCGGCTCCGCCGCAGGCGAGTGTAGGGGTATCCCTCGTGGGTGCCCGGCCTGCGCTACCCCTGTGGACCTAGCCGCGACTACCGCGCTCGGTTCTCATGGGCGCTGTCCAACTGGCCCCGCAGCACGGCCCCGGCGGCGTCACGCCGCTGGACACCCGCAGGCTTTTTGGACAGCCCGCGATTTGACACTCGCGTGGCGATTCTGTTAGACTCTCCCCCGCAGGTTGGCCGGCTCACCACGCCTCGGCGGGCTAACTCCTGACATGGAGACTTGACATGACGCTACCGAATTCCCCCACCCGGTTCGTGGCCACCGCCGTGGCGCTCGTCGTCGCGCTAACCGTCGCGGCCCCGCGCGGCCGCGCCGGCGACCAAGAGTGCGCCGCGGTCATGGCGTGGGGACAGTTGCAGATGTTCGAGCGCGGACCCGACGGCAAGCTGAGGCACCGCGCCTTCGACGCCGACAAGAAGGCGTGGGGCGAGTGGGTGCCGATCGCCGACCGCGAGATCGCCTCCGCGCCGTCCGCCCTGCTGACCGACGGCGGCACCCGCCTCGCCGTCTTCTTCCGCGGCACCGACGGCAAACTCCAACACGTCTTCCGCGACAAGGAGACCGCGTGGAGCGGCGTGATCCCGGTCGGCGACCGCGAGTTGAGTTCCGGGCCGACCGCCGTCATCGCCGACGAGGTGCTGACGGTCTTCGCCCGCGGCGTCGCCGGCAAGCTGATGAAAATCTTCTACGACAAAGACAACGGCGGTTGGACCAACTGGAGCGACGTTGAATAGACCCGCACCCGCGGGGGCGACGTCGACATCAATGCTTGCGTGTCGTCACCTCAGCCAGTAATCTGAACGCCGTGAATGTTGTCACGGCTTACGGGGGTGCCGGCGGATGAGTAACGAGACACTGACCCGCTCCGGAGAGAGCCAAGACTTCCGCCCCGCCGACGCCCCGGACCCCCCCCGGCCGCAGGCGTGGCCGCCGGGGTACGAACTGCTCGGCGTGGTCGGCGAGGGCGGCATGGGTGTCGTCCACCGCGCGCGCGACATCGAGTTGAACCGCGAGGTCGCCGTCAAACTGCTGCACGAGCGCTACCGGCCGGGGTCGGTCACCGCGGCGCGCTTCCTCGAAGAGGCCCAGATCACCAGCCAGTTACAGCACCCCGGCATCCCGGCGGTGTACCGCGTCGGGACGCTGCCGGGCGGCCAGCCGTTCATCGCCATGAAGTTGATCCGCGGCGACACCCTGCACGCGCTCTTGAAGGCGGGGGCACCGATGGACCCGCTGGCGGTCTTCGAGGCGGTCGCCCAGGCGGTCGGCTACGCGCACGCCCACGGCGTTGTGCACCGCGACCTCAAGCCTCAGAACGTCATGGTCGGGGCGTTCGGCGAGGTGCAGGTCATGGATTGGGGCCTCGCCAAAGTCCTCGGCGAACGCCCGGAGACGAGGCCAACGGACCCCGATGCGACATCGGTAGGCGGGACGAAGATCCACGACCCGCGCACCGACTCGGGGGGATCGGAGACGCAGACCGGCGACATGCTGGGCACGCCCGCGTACATGCCGCCGGAGCAGGCCGCCGGGGCCATCGACCTCGTGGACGAGCGGGCCGACGTGTTCGGACTCGGCGCGATCCTGTGCGTGATCCTCACCGGCGAGCCGCCCTACACCGACCGCGACGGCAAGGCAGTTCGACTGATGGCCCTGCGCGGCAAGTTGGAGGAGTGTACCAAGCGACTTCGGGCGAGTGGCGCAGACCCCGAGTTTGTTGCGCTGGCGCGGCGCTGCCTGTCACCCGAAGTCGCCGACCGGCCCCGGAATGCGGGCGAGGTGGCAAAGGCCGTCGCCGAGTTGCGGCGACGGGCCGACGAGCGGGCGCGACAGGCGGAACTGGACCGCGTGCGGGCGGAGGGAGAGCGGGCGCGAACCGAACTGCGTGTCGCCGAGGAAGGCAAGCGCCGGCGCGTGCTGCTGGCGCTGGCGGTCAGCGTCGTCGGCTTCCTCTTGCTCGCCGGGGGCGG
>JAYTUC010000296.1:0-3780 GCA_043744775.1 Fimbriiglobus sp.
GCCGATCTTCTTGCCGTCCTTGGCGACGGCCCCGTCGAAGGTGAAGACCTCGCGGCCGCCGAAGGCCATCGCGAACGTGACCTTGTCGCCGGCGACGCTCAGCCGCTCCACGGTCGGCTCGGACTTGAGCTTGGCGGAGCTGCCGAGGAAATCTCCGACCCACTTGCCCTCGCTTTGCGAGAAGGCGAACAGGAAGGTCAACTCGTCCTCGCCCTGCGGGACGCGGAACTTCCAGCGGCCGGCGACGGGCGACTCGTCGGGCGCGGCGAAGGCCGTCCCTGAGAGCAGGGCCGCGGCGAACACGGCGGCGCAGAGGGCACTACGGGTCATCGGCACGCCTCATTCGGGGGAGTTTCGGCTACGGTCACGATACGGGAAGTCGGGCCGCGAAAAAACCCACCGGCCCGCCCGATCTCGTGGATCGGAGGCCCGGTGGGTTTCGAGTGCCCAGGACAGGACTTGAACCTGCAATCCCTTTCGAGAACCAGCACCTCAAGCTGGCGCGTCTGCCAATTTCGCCACCTGGGCAACGCTCTCCCGCATTATGACGCCCCGCCGAGACATTTCAAGGGGGCACGCCGCGAACACCATCGCTGACACCTCACGCCGCATGCGGGTTCGCATTCGCACACCGGTCGCCCCTGTTCGCCCGGCGGGCTTTCGGTTGAATGGTGTGCGTGCCGTTCGCCAGTCTTGCCGGGGAGTCGCGATGGAAGTGTTACTCACGGCCGACCAGATTCACACGCGGGTCCGGGAACTCGCGGCCGACATCCGCCGGCAGTACGCCGGGCAGCCGTTCACAGTCGTGGGCATCCTCACCGGCAGCCTCGTGTTCCTGGCCGACCTGATCCGCCAGATCGAGTTGCCGCTGCGCATCGGCCTGATCGAGGCGTCGAGCTACCGCGGCACGGCGACCTCGGCCGGCACGCTCGTGGTGCAAGACAGCCTGCTGCCCGACGTGGCCGGGCGGCACCTGCTGCTCATGGACGACATCCTCGACACCGGCCGAACGATTTCGACGCTCGTTGAGCACATGAAGCACCGCGGCGCGGCCTCGGTGCGGACGTGCGTCTTGCTGCGCAAGATCGGCCGGCAGCAGGTCGAGTTCGAGCCGGACTACACCGGCTTCTCGATCCCGGACAAGTTCGTCGTCGGCTACGGCCTCGACTTCGACGACGACTACCGCCACCTGCCGTTCATCGGCGTCCTGCCCGACGGCCACGCCTAACGGACGGTCGCCATGCCCCGCGTCTTGTACGTCGCCTCGGACCTCAGAGCGTCCGGCCCCGCGAAGCTAGTGTCGCTGCTCGCGCCCGCCCTGCCCCGCCCCCGCTTCGAGGCCGCCGTCGTCGATCTCAGCGGCGGCGCGTCGGCCACCGTGTTGCAGCCACTGCGTGACGCGGAGGTGCCCGTCTACGCCGCCCCGACCCGTGGCGTTACTGACCTGCGCGGCTTACGAAACCTCCGCCGTGTCGTGACGGCGTTCGCCCCGGATATCGTGCATGTGGGCGGGGCGAAGGCGTCGCTAGCGATGGCGATGCTCGATTTGGCGAGCCTGACGAGATCGGGGCCACCGGTTGTCGCGTCGGGCCTCGACGAGTTCCGCCTAGGCTTAATCACTACCACCTTCTTCGCTGCCCAAACGCTCGCCGAGGCCGCCCGCTATCGCGCCAGCCGCGTGCCGGCCTACCGACTCAGGGTTATCCCGCCAGCCATTGCCATCGCAGGGCCGACGCCGGACGGGGCCGCGTTTCGGGCGGCCCTGGGGATCCCCCCGGCGGCACGGCTGGTGATCGCCGCAGGACGGTTCGACAGTGTCGCGGGGCTGAAGTCGGCCGTTTGGGCGTTCGACGTGGTGAAATACGTGGCCCCGGACTTGCACCTGATTCTCGTCGGCGACGGCCCGGAGCGTGACCGCCTCGAACGCTTCGCCACGGCGCTCGGCTTCGACGACCACCGCGTCCGCTTCGCCGGCCTGCGTTCCGACGTGCCGGGGCTGCTGAGTCTTGCGGAAGCCGTCTGGGTGACCCATGAGCGCGGCGGCGTCAACGTCGCCCTCGAAGCGATGGCGGCCGGCAAGCCGGTCGTCGCCTTTCGCAACGCGGACCTCGCCGAAATCGTCGTCGAAGGGGTCACGGGGCGGTTCGCGGACGCCGGTAACCGCGTGCAGTTGGCGGCGATCTCGAACGAGTTACTCGAAGCCCCGGAGGCCGCCCGCGCCTTGGGCGAAGCCGGCCGGCGGCGGGCGGTCGAGCACTACGGCGTGCCGGCGCTGGCGTCTCGCTTCGCGTCCCTCTACGATGACCTGGTCCGAACCCCCTCCCCGGTGGCGGGCAAGTGATGGCGACCGGCAACGTGACCACCGTGATCCTCGCCGGCGGCAAGGGCACGCGCCTGGAGCCGCTGACGCGCGACCGCGCCAAGCCGGCCGTGCCGTTCTGCGGCATCTACCGCATCATCGACTTCACCCTGTCGAACTGCCTTAACAGCGGCCTGCGCCGCATCCTCGTGCTCACGCAGTTCAAGTCGCGCAGCCTCGACCGCCACATCCGCCGCGGCTGGAACTTCCTCAGCCCCGAGATGGACGAGTCGATCGAGGTGCTGCCGCCGCAGCAGCGCATCGACACCAACTGGTACAAGGGCACCGCCGACGCGCTGTACCAGAACATCTACAGCATCGAGAAGGACTCGCCCGACGAAATTGTGATCCTCGCGGGGGACCACATCTACAAGATGGACTACCGCCGCATGGTCGAGGCGCACCGCGCCACGGGGGCCGAGTTGACGATCGGCTGCATCCCCGTGCCGCTGGGCGAGGTCGATCAGTTCGGCGTGGTCCGCACGCACGCCGACGGGCGGGTGTCGGGCTTCGACGAGAAGCCGGCGAGCGCCCCGCCGATGCCCGGCGACCCCGCCCACGCGCTGGGGTCGATGGGGATTTACGTCTTCCAGACGCACGCGCTCTTCGAGCAGTTGTGCGAGGACGCCGCCAAGCCCGAGAGTTCGCACGACTTCGGCAAGGACGTCATCCCCGCGATGATCGCCGGCGGCCACCGCGTCTACTCCCACCTGTTGCAGGACGAGAACCGCAAGGCCCGGCCGTACTGGCGCGACGTGGGCACGCTGGACGCCCTCTACCAGGCGAACCTCGACCTGATCGAGATCGACCCGCAACTCAACCTGTACGACGCGCACTGGCCGATCCGCACGGTCCACTCGCAGATGCCGCCGCCGAAGTTTATCTTCCAGGACCCTGGCCCCGACGGCGTCGCGCGCCGCGGCGAGGCCCTCGACAGCATCGTGTCGCCCGGCTGCATCATCTCCGGCGGACGCGTGCGCCGCAGCATCCTCTCGCCGGGCGTGCGGGTCAACAGCTACGCGCTGGTGGACGACTCGATTTTGTTCGACGGCGTCGATGTCGGCCGGCACTGCCGCATCCGCCGGGCGATCATCGACAAGGAGGTGAAGTTGCCGCCGCACACGGTCCTCGGGTATGACCTCGACTTCGACCGCCGCCGTGGCTTCACCGTGACCGAGCAAGGCGTCGTCGTGGTCGGCAAGGACGAGCCGCCCGAGGCGTTCCTGGCCCCGAACGTGTTGCCGGGTTGACGGCGCGGCGACGACCTGGCGAGCGGGGGGACGATAGTCCTCCGAGTGGACCTTCCACCAACGAAACGCTGGCACGGACGCGGGGGGACTCGGGAGACTATCGTCCCCCGCCCGCCACGACCAGCCGCTCCCAGATCAGCAGCGCGGCGACGGTCTTGGCGTCCTTGATGC
>JAYTUC010000297.1:0-14894 GCA_043744775.1 Fimbriiglobus sp.
GCCTACTACGAGCAGCTCTTCGAGACGCGGCCGGTCGATCTGGTGCGGCTCAAGGACTGGCCCGAGAGCTTCCGCCGCCGGCTCGACGACTGGCTCGAAATCTGCCTCGGCCGCCGCCGCGCGTTGCGGGACGAGGACTACCGCCGGCTACGCGCCACATCTTCCGACCGCGACGGCCTTCTCGGCGAGTTCGAGCGGCTGGTGCGGGTCATCGCGGACCCGACGCGGGTGTCGCGCGCATCCGCAAAGGCCGTCGGCGATAAGCCGGTGCCGCGGGCGTACCTGTTCGAGGGGCCGGCGGTGACCCTCGCGCTGACGCTGACCGTGGTGGATTAGGGCGCGGGGCGCTTTGTTTGGAAGCGTCTGTCTGGTCTCGTTAACGTTCTGGGGGTTCTGTCATGCCAGTCACGCTGCCCGACAACCGAGACCGCCGCGCCTGGCAGGCTGCGATCTGGGACGCCCCGCCCAGCGAGCTTTCGGGTCCGCAGCGGATCGAATTCATGCGAATGCTGGAGTCGCCGTATGAGATCGACGGTCCGGGCATTGACCCTTTTCAAATCGTGCGTGGACTCCTCGACAACCGCATCCTGTGGGACGTGGCCACGGTTGTCATTTCCTACCCGTTCTATGGCCAAGTGGCTGAAACCGCGCACTTAGTTATCTATCCGGATCTGGCAGAGCTTTTCGCGGTGTCAACGGGCGACTGGCGACCGGACGCACTATACCTGCTGCACCAAAGCGCCCGGAGTGAAGAACTCATCGCGCTTTCGGAAGACTGGCATCCAGTCGAAGTCCAAGTTTGGGATTACGATTCGCACAGCAATTTATACGATTGGCTCGGAATGACCCCAACTCACAACGTTTTTCGTATGTGGTGGGAATGAGTCGCCGGTCGCCAAAGGGTACGCTGCGGCGACTGGGGAACAGTTCGGCTTTCTGGGACCAGAGCAGAATTCGTAATTGTGTAACGGCTCTAACTCCGCGGTGGTAGGGCACGTCTCGGGCACCCACAAGGGGCACCCGCCACTGCGGAGCGGCGTCAAGTTAAGTGTGGTGACGCGAAAACCGCGCGAAGTCCTCGCAAATAAGAGCCGCCGCGCTTACCGCCCCGCCCACTCCGGCGGCGTCACCAGCTTGTTCGCCGCGAGTGCCCGCGCGCTCACTTGCAGCACGCGCAGGAAGCCCTCGCTGTCGCCGTGGTTGAAGTCGCCGATCGCCTCCATCGACGCGTTGCTCTCCGAGTAGAGCTGGTGCGGCACGTCGGCTGCACTCTCGTAATGCACGCCGCCCTTGTAGAGCTTCAACGAAATCGTGCCGGTGGCGAGCCGCGAGATCGGCTTCATCGCCTCGCGGGCCACGTGGGTCGCCAGGTCGAAGCCGTAGCCCTGGTAGATCTGCTTCGAGACGAACGCCGAGAGCTGGTCGAAGAGTTCGCGGCTGCGGCGGTCGAGGATCAGTTGTAACAAGTACCCGTAGGCGGTGCCCAGAATCTCCATGCCGGGGGCCTCGTAGACGCCGCGGCTCTTGATGCCGACGAAGCGGTTCTCGACGAGGTGCGTGCAGATGCCCACCGCGTGCTTGCCGCCGACGGCGTTGGCCTGCGTGATCGCCGCGAACGGCGTCACCGGCACGCCGTTGAACGCGACCGGCCGGCCGGCCTCGAAGCGGACGCTGACCGTTTCCGGGGCGTCGGGGGCGGCCGTCGGCAAAACCCCCATGCCGGGGGTGACGAACCACGGCCCCACGTCGAGGTGTTCGAGCTTGCCGGCCTCGTGGGTCAAACCGAGCAGGTTGGCGTCAGTCGAGTAGGGTGCGCCGATCGTCGCCTTGATCGGCAGGTTGCGCTCCTGGCAGTACTCGATCATCTGCTTGCGGCCGCCGAAGCGCTCCAGGAACGCCTCGTCGCGCCACGGGGCGTAGACGCCGATCTCGGGCGCGAGCATGTTAGTACAGAGCTGGAAGCGCACCTGGTCGTTGCCGCGGCCGGTCGAGCCGTGGCCCAACACACCGATGCCGCGCTTCTTCAGTTCGGGCACGATGCCCGCGACGATGACGTGCCGGCCGATGCCGGTGGTGTTCCAGTACGCGCCCTCGTACTTGGCCTGGAACTGGATCACCTCGACGCCGGCCTCGGCGATCATGTCTTGCAGCGGGATCGCGACGAACTCCTTCGCACCGGAGGCGAGCATCCGCGCCTCCACGTCGGCGAAATTCGTCTCGTCGGGCTGGGCCATGTCCGCGCAAATGGCGACGACCTCGACGCCGTGGTCGGTGAGCCAGCGGGTGACGGTACACGAGTCGAGGCCGCCGGACGCGGCGAAGCCGACGGCCTTGCCCTTCAACTGGTCGAGTTTCATCGCGGTGTCCCGGCCGGGGTTTGCAGAACTCTGCCACGATACGTCGGCACCCGGACAAGTCCACGCGCGGGGCCTCGGCGGGTCGCGAGTCCCGCGAATGGGGCGGGAGTTGTAACGGCTGTGCGCGTCCTGCCGCCGCGTGCCGGCGCGGAGTGGGGAGTTCCGCTCAAGTCGCGCGGTTGGCGGCTGCGCGGGCCGCGTCCCGTCGTGCAAGATGGAACGGACGACGAAGCCGACGTTGACGTTGAGGACCGCCACCGTGACCGACCTCGTGACTGAACCGGCCCCGCCGCCGCCCCGCACCCGCTACCGACTCGACGCGGTCGCGCTGTCCGCCTACGCCACGCTCGGCGTGGTGGCCGTCGCGGCAGTCTCGTACCCGCCGCTGAGCCGCCTGCCGAACGCCGTCGGCCCCGCCGCCGAGGACCTCGCCCGCCCCCTCGCCGACGCGCTCGGCTACGCCGTACTCACGTTGTGCGTCGGGCTGTTCACGGTGGTGACGCTGTATGTGCTGCGTTGCCCCTGGTGGAAGCTCGGCGTCCGCGTGACTGGCTGGGCGCTACTGACGGTGATGACGGCGGTCGCCGTCGATTACACGCCGCCGTTGCCGCACGCGGTCGCGGCGTTCGGCCCCGGCGGGGCGGTCGGCGCGTCGCTGCGGTTCGCGCTCGACGACGCCGTGCGGCCGCCGGCCCCCGCGGCGCTGCTGGCGCTTGCCGCCGTCTTGGGCGTCTGCCTCGTCGCCGACCCGGCGGTGAGCGCCCTCTTGCGCGTCGCCCGGCTCTGCCTGGTTCGGCTCGGGCGTTGGGCGTCCCGCGGCAACTCGCTGGTCGCCCGCGTCGGCGACGGCGCGATTGCCGGCGTCGCCAAGCTGCTGAGGGCACGCCCCAAGCCGTCGTCACCGGTCGAGTTGGTCCCCGTTGTCAGCCTGCCGGCCACGCCAACGCTTCCGATCGTGCGGCACGGCGAGCGCTCCGCCGCAGCCGACCCCGACGCCGAGACGCCGGTCGAGATTGCCCGCGTGCCAGTCGTCGTCACGCGGCCCGCGCCGACCCCGCCGCAGCTACGCGTCCACGTTCCGTCGGTGGACGCGGTCGGGTACGAGATGCCGTCGCTCGACTTCCTCGCTGACACCGAACCGTTCCCGTTGGAGGAACGCGAGCAGAAGTTGCGCGAGCGGGCGGCGCTCCTCGAAAAGACCTTCACCGACTTCGGGCTGACGGTCAAGGTCGTTGGCATCCACACCGGGCCGGTCATCACGCAGTACGAAATCTCGCTCGACGTGGGCCTGCGGCTCAGCAAGGTCACCAACCTGGCCGACGACTTGTCGCTGTGCCTCGGAGTCGCCGCGGTGCGCATCGTCGCCCCGCTGCCGGGCCGCAACACTGTGGGCGTCGAGGTGCCCAACGAGCACCGCCAGACGGTCCGCCTCAAGGAGTTGATCCTGGCGACGACCGCCAAGACGGCGAAGTTCAAGCTGCCGATCTTCTTGGGCAAGGACGTCGAGGGCCGGCCGCTGGTCTACGACATGGCGTCGATGCCGCACCTGCTCATCGCCGGCCGCACCGGCACCGGCAAGTCGGTCTGCCTCAACGCGGTCATCCTGAGCTTCCTGTACACGCGCAGCCCCGAGGAGTGCCGGCTGATCATGATCGACCCCAAGAAGGTCGAACTCTCCGAGTACGGCAAAATCCCGCACCTGATGCACCCCGTCGTGACCGACGACAAGAAGGCCGAGGCGATCCTGGCGTGGGCCGTCGATAAAATGGAGGAGCGCTACGAGCTGCTGCGCAAGGCCCGCGTGCGGAACATCGCCAGCTTCAACGAACTCGGCCGCGACGAAATCCTCCGCCGCATCGACCCGCCCGACGAGGAGGCCCGGCAGGCGATCCCGGCGTCGCTGCCGTACATCGTCATCATCGTCGACGAGGTCGGCGACCTGCTGATGTCGATGAAGAAGGAGGTCGAGGGCAGCATCATTCGCTTAGCACAAAAGTCCCGCGCCGCCGGCATCCACCTGATCCTCGCCACGCAGAAGCCGACGGTCGATGTCATCACCGGCCTGATCAAGTCGAACCTGCCGGCGCGCATCTGCTTCCAGGTGGCGAGCCGCGCCGACAGTGCTGTCGTGCTCGACGAGAAGGGGGCCGACAAGCTGCTCGGGGCCGGCGACATGCTGTTCCTGCAACCCGGCACGAGCACGATTATCCGCGCCCAGGGGGCCTACGTCGATGACGGCGAGATCGGCCGGACGGTCGCGTCGATGGAAGTCTACGAGCCGAACTACGAGAGCGAACTGCTGAACCTGAAGGCCAAGGAGGACGCCGGCGGCGGCAGTCTGGTGGAGAAGTTGCGCGAGCGCGACCCGCTGTACGAGCAGGCCGTCGAGGTCGTAGTGCGCGAGCAGCGTGGCAGCACGTCGCTGTTGCAGCGGGCGATGGGCATCGGCTACGGCAAGGCGTCACGCTTCATCGACTTCATGGCCGAGGACGGCATCGTCGGCAGCTACAACGGCAGCAACGCCCGCGACGTGCTCGTGTCGAGCGAGGAGTGGGAGCTACGCAAGCAGGCGTAATATTCCTAAGCGTTACTTGATCGTCAAGATGCGAAGTGTCTCCGCACACGGGCTTGCCTTGACGGCTGACTCCAGCGCCGGGTCGATTTCCTCGACTTCCAGCGTCAAGACTTCCAACCGCCGAGCCCACGGGGCGGCCAACAGGGCTGCCAATGACTTGGGTCCGTAGGCCGAGTTGCGGAGCCAGAGTTCGACGAGTTCGCCGCACCTCAACCCGGCCAGCGCGGCGGCGACTTGGCCTCGGAGGTTCGCCCCGTGGATGAACAGCCGCCGCAGGGCGGGGAGGTCGGCGTTGCGGCCCATTTCCTTCAGCCAGCCGTCACCGGGTATCCAGACGCCGAGTGTGTGCAGGCGGGGCATGGAGGTCGGGCCGAACGCCCCCGGCGGCGCGGGCGACGTTAGCCGTTCCAACCGGAGCAGCCACGGGGACGCCGCGAACTGCCGGTAGCCGTCGGCTGGGCCGTCGGCTTCTTTGATGTCGAACCGGACCAGCCGCGTGAACGGCGCGTCCACCAGGGCCGCTACGGTAGCCGGGTTAGCCAGGCCGTTGTTCACTTCGAGGCGGGTCAAGTTCGCGGCGACCGGCGAGGCGGCCAGTGCTACCACGACGGGGCACACCTCGCTCCCAGGCGGCCGCGAGTCGAATGCTAGCCGCGTCAGCCCCGCCGCTCCGGGGGCGGCGAAGATCGCCTCGGCGTGCTCGTTGAGTCGGTGGTCCATTTTCAGGCCGCGGATCGGCGTTGTGGCGAACAACACCGGCAAGTTCTCGACGATTCGTCGTGCGGTCTCGCCGAAGTCGCTGTAGGAATCAACATCGGCGAACGACGGCAAGCCCCTTTCCAGGGTGTCGCCGCTGTCGCTCCACCACTGTTCCAGGTGGCTGTCGTGCGCGAAGAAGACGAAACCGGGGGGCACTTCGATTCTCGGAGGCTGATACTGGCACTCTCGCAGCTTCTCGACAGCGTCGGCGTACTCGCCGAACGCGGGGCGCTTGCCGTCGAGAGCGATGCGGGCGCGGATGAACTCGGCCCGCGGCCCTTCACCGTTTTCTTCGAGCCAGTCCGCGAAGACGAGCCGCCGCAGGTCGTCGGCGGGGTCGTCGATGATGTGGGCGAGGAACGGCTTCTCCCCTGCGGCGACGGCGGCCTCGGCTTCCTTCTCCCGCGCCTTCGCCGCCTCGTGATCCGAGATCTTGACCGGCACGTAGCTTTCCAGCAAATCCCGCACGAACTCGTCGAAATCCTGCCCGGCGTCGAGCGGTTCGGTCGTCGAGTCGAAGAGCACCACGACTCTCGGCTCCCCCCGAAGCGGCAGCGCGTAGCTAGTCATCCCGCCGACGAGGTTCTCAATCAGGACGTACTTCCGCCACCAGCGGCCGTGGGTGCGGCGCAACCCGGTCCGGCCGCGCTCCCAGAGGTTGTGGCGGATGAACTCGTCGGGCGTGAAGACGGTAACCCCTTGCAGGAAGGGCACGTCGACGCCGTCGAGGTTCTGCGTCAGCCCCCGCAGCAGGTAGCCTTGCTCGGTCATCAGCCGGCGGAACGCGGCGGGGAGCGTGATGCCCAGCTCCGCCTCGACTCGCGCCATCTCCGCTCCGGTCACGTCGCACCTCGGTTCACTTCGCCAACGAGCGCCGCCACTCCTGGTTCAGCTCCTCGAGCGGCTTGCCGGTCAGCTCCTTCCAGATCGCCGCGTCGTACTTGCCGGCCCGCAAGGCGGCGTTCAGCTTCGTCACCGCGCGGTGGTCGTAGGTGTCGCAGACGTAGGCCAGGAAGGCCGCGGTGACTTGGTAGCTGCCGTTGTACTGGGCGCGGTCGGGGTTCAGCGGGCGGACCGTGCCCGGCTCGTACTTCCAGCAGCGCTCGTAGTCGGCGATGCCCTCGACGAGCCAGCCGGGCAGGCCCCGGCCGCGGTAGCTCTGCACGCAGTGGGCCGTCTCGTGGACCATCGCGCCGAGGTCGCCGGGGTGGGCCTTGAAGTACTTGACCGACCCCTTGATCCGCGCGCCGCCCGCCTCGGCGACGCCGTTGTAGTCGGCCTTCATCGTCAGGCGGATTTCCGTCGGCGGCCGGTAGCCGCTGCTGGCGAGGTCGTCGCAAAGCCACGGGTAGGCCCGCTCGCAGACGCGCACTACCTTGTCGCCCCAAGCCTGCATCTCCGGGGCGTCGGTCACGTCCAGCGTGAACTCGACCGGGTAGCGGAAGGTGACGACGTGCGGGTCCGAGTCGATCGTGAACTCGCGCACGACCAGCGGGTGCGTTAAATCTTCCGTTGGCCGTACCCGCAACGCCTTGACGAGCCGCCCCTTGCCGCCCGCCGTCGCCTTACCGTCGGCGAAGGTCGCCAGTGGCTCGAAGGCGGTCCCGTCCGCCGACGCCTCTAGCACGCCGGCCGTGAGTGCGTCGTGTCCGTCGGGCCGGCCAGTGGCGACGGTCACTGACATCAGCGCTACGGGGTTGTCGAAGGTCAGCGTCAAGTGGTCGGCCGCCGTCGCGTTGCCCTTCGAGGCGAAGTAGCTGCCCGCGTCGGCGTCGAAGGCGAGTTGCCGGACGTGGCCGGGCGCGCTCGGCAGCGACGACGCCACGACGGCCAACACCACCGGACGTGGCGGCGGTGCGATCTCCGGCGGGGCGCTAGCCAGCAAGGCGACGGCGAGCAGTACGAACGGTGTCATCGGGGGACCTCGGGTTTGGGGAAGGCTCGCCGCAGGCGCGTCGGCGCTCACAAAACCTCTACGCCGCTCGCGTCACGGCGGCCGGCTTCACGGCGTTCGAGTTGAATAGCAGCGGCATCAGCACCAGCATCGTGACCGCCCCGAAGACCGCGGCGAGCAGCAGCGACAGGCCGACGCGGAAGTTCAGCAGCGGCCAGAAGGCGACGAGCCACAACCCGAAGTGCAGGGCGTTGATGACCAGCACGACGACGAGGCCGGCGTAGCTGAAGGTCTCGACGACGCGCAAGTTCTGGTCGCTGATCGTGCCGCCGCCCGACTCGGCCCTGAAGAACACCGGGTCGCCGGACGCCTTCACGCCGACGTAACTGAGGTCCTTGACCTCGGCGACGAACTTGACCGGCTTGCCGTCGCGGGGCACCACGAGCGCCGTCGTGACGTAATCGGACGTGTTGCGGCGGAACGGCTTCAGGCCGTCCTTCTCGACGAAGGCTTTGCCGTCGAGGCTCAGCGCGTACGGGACCGTCTCTTCCTTGTACTGCCCGCCCGACTTCAGGCTCAGCCGCCGCACCGCCTGGAACTCGTCGATGGTCGATTGGGCGGTCGAGTTGGCCTCGTGCATCGCCCCGTACTTGTCCTTGTGCGCGGCGCGGGTGTTGACGAATGTCCACGACGTGAGGAAGACGGCCATCAGCAGCGCGGCCACTAGTGAGCGCAGCGGCAACTGCCCGGCCGGCTGGTTGTAGAAGAGCCGCTGCAGTGTCAGCGACAGGCCCAGGAAGACCGCCGTGAGGCCGACGAGTAAGGCAAGGAAGGTCACGACGAGCGGCATCGGGCGGCCTCCGGTTTTGCGTGGGGGTGCGGGGAGATGCGGCTATCCTATGCGGCCCGCCGCGCGGGGGCCGCGTCGTCCTCCGGCCAGTCCTCGAAGCGCACCGCCACCAGCCGGCTCACGCCGCTCTCCTGCATCGTCACGCCGTGGAGCACATCGGCCCGCGCCATCGTCCGCTTCTTGTGCGTGATGACGATGAACTGCGTCTTGCCGCTGTACTCGCGCAGCAGGTCGGCGAGGCGAGCGGTGTTGGCCTCGTCCATCGCGGCGTCGATCTCGTCGAGCAGGCAGAACGGGCTGGGCTTACTGCGGAAGATCGCTAGCAGCAGCGCCGCCGCAGTCAGCGCCCGCTCGCCGCCGCTGAGCAGCGAGAGGCTCTGGGCTTGCTTGCCGGGCGGGTGCGCGGTGATCTCGATGCCGCTCTCGAGCACGTCCGACTCGTCGTCGAGGACGATGTCGGCCTGGCCGCCGCCGAAGACCTTGCGGAACAGCTCCTGGAAGTGTTGCCGCACCACGGCGAGCATGTCGGCGAACAGCTTGCGGCTCTCGGCGTTGATCTCGTCGATGATCGCCTGCAACGCCTTGCGGCCCTGGCTGAGGTCGTCGAACTGGAACCGCAAGTCGCCCTCGCGCTTGTCGAGCGCGGCGAGTTCGGCGATCGACTCGAGGTTGACGCCGCCGAGCCTGACGATCTTCCGCCGCAACTCGTCGATCTCCTCCGCCGGGTCGTCGGGCAGCGCGACCGGCACCTCGTCGTCGAGCAGTTGCCGCAAGTCCACCGCGAAGTCCTCGCGCAGCCGGGCGACGATCGCGTCGCGGCGGTTGAGCAGGTCGCGCACGGCCAACTCGCGGGCGTGGGCGGCCTTCTGCTGATCCTGCGTCGCCGCGCGCGACTCCTTGAGCGCCGCTTGCAGCTTGACTCGGGACGCCTGCACGAGGTCGCGGCGGGCGTTCAACTCGCGCACCACTTGCGACCGCGCGTCCTTGTCGGCGTGGCGCGCCGCGGCCTCGGCCGTCGCCCGAAGGACGGCCAGGGTCGTCTCGACGCAACGCTGCCGGGTCGCCCGCTCGTCGCCGGCGAGGCTGGCGGCGTCGGTACTGCGCTGGCGGGCCTCGGCGTCGAGTTCCGCATTCTTCTGGCGAAGCCCGGCCAACTGCTCCGTCACCCGGCTGACGGCGACTTGCGCGGCGGTGTGGTCCTGCGCCTGCCGCTCGCGCTCGCGCTCGGCGTCGGCGGCCGCGCGCAGCAGCCCGTCGAGCCGCGCGTTGACCGCCTGGACCTCCCCCGTCGCCGCAGCCGCTTCCCCCTGAAGCCGCGAGAACGCCACGCGGACGCGGGCCGCCTCGGCTTCAGCGACGCGCGTCTCGGCGGCCAACAGGTCGAGGCGTTCGGCGAGTTGCCGCTGCGTCTGCCGCTGCTCCAGAATGCGCTCGCGCAAGGTGCCCGCCTCGCCACTGAGCGTGGCGAGTTCGCGCCCCATGCCGCCGATGTCGGTGCTCAACCGCTCCGCCTCCTGGCGTAGCCGCGCGTGTGCCGCCTCGCGGCCGTCGATATCCCCCTCGAGCGCGCGCAGCTTGCCGCGCAGTTCGCGCAACTCGGACTTGCGCGACAGGATGCCGGCGTCGGCCTGCGTCGGGCCGACGGTCACCGTGCCGTCGGCGTCGCGCAGCTCGCCGCGCAGGGTCACGAAGCGGACGCCGGGGTGCCGGGCGGCGTGGCCGAGGGCGTCGGCGAGAGTCTCGACGAGGAAGGTGCGGCCGAGCAACTGCGCCGCGAGTCCGGGGCAGTCGCTCTGCACCAGCGCCGCCAGCGGCAGCGGCGGCGGCCGGTCGCCGACGCCGGGCGGCGGCGCGGCGGGCGACTCGGCTCGCAGTGGCACGAAGCTCACACGGCCGGGCAGGTCGTTCAGGGCGAGTTGCAGCGCCGCGGCGTCGAAGCCGGCGGCGGCGACGAAGCGCTGGGCCACGTCACCCAAGGCGACATCGACGAGTGACGCGATGTCGCGCGGGGCGCGCAGCAGGTCGCCGACCAGCCCGATGACGGCGGGCGACAGCACCGCGTCGCCGGCGTCGAGGCGAGCGAGCACGGCGCGGACGCCGGCCCCGAAGCCCTCGCGGCTCGCCTCCCAGCCTTCGAGAATCTCCGCCCGCGCCCGCATGCCACTCCGCCTCTCGCGCAGCCTCTCCAACTCTTGCTGAGCCACAATGATTTTGCCGGTCAAGGCGTCGCGCTCCGCCTTGGCGAGCTTGACCCGCGCCTGGGTCGTGGCGTGCCGCTCGCGTAAGTCGCTGTCACTCTGCGACAGGCCGTCGAGCAACTGCTGCAACTCGCCGTGCCGGGTGCGCGTCTGCGTCGCCTCGGCCGCCTTGCGGGCCAGGTCGTGGTCGAGGCGGTCGAGCTGGCCCCGCGCGCTCTCGCACTCGCTGGCGGCGCGGGCCTCGCGGCCGACGGCGTCGAACTGCCGTTCGCGCTCGCCCTGGAGGTCGCGCTGCAACTCGGCGAGTCGGGCGACGGTGGCGGCCTGCGTCGCCGCGACGCCGGCGGCGCGCTGCGCCTCGACGGCGACCAGCTTCGTAACGGTCGCCAACTCGGCGTCGTGCCGGACGCCCTCGCGCGCCGCGAGGCGGGTCCGGCGGCCCAAAGTCGCGCGCTGAGTGCCGAGACGTAGTGCCTCCGCGTCGAGCAGTCCGAGGCGGTCGCGGCCCGCCTTGGCCTCAGCGTCGAGCGTGACGATCGCCTCGCGCGTCGCGGCGAGTTGCGCGGACTGCGCGCGCAACGCCTCGCCGGTCCGCGCCGCCTCCCAGTCGAGCCGCTTGAGGTCTGCCTCGCCGGCGGCGCTGTCGCCCGAGTTCGCCGCCACCAGTTCGCGCAGGACCGCGAGTGCGGCGTTCTCGGCGTCGAGTTCCGCGCTCAAGCGGGCGAAGTCGCGCCGGCCGACGCCGACGCGCAGGGCCTTCTGCGCGGCGTGGTACTCCTGATACTTCTCCGCTTTGGAGGCTTGTAACCGCAACGTGCGCAGTTGCTTGTCGAGTTCCTGCAAGATGTCGTGGACGCGGATCAGGTCGCCATCGACGCGGTCGAGCTTGCGCAAGGTCTCGAGTTTCTTCGCCTTGAAGCGGCTGATGCCGGCCGCCTCCTCGAAGATCAGTCGGCGGTCCTTCGCCGACGACGTGAGCAGCGCGTCCACCCGGCCCTGCTCGATGACGCTGTACGCACCGTGGCCCGCGCCGCTGCCCAGGAACACGTCCTTCACGTCCTTCAACCGGACTTCGCTGCCGTTAAGAAGGTACTCGCCGCGGCCGTCGCGGTAGACGCGTCGCGTGACTTGCACCTCGTCGGCGGGGTGGTCGAGGTGGCGCTCGGCGTTGTCGAAGGTCATCGACACCTCGGCCATGCCGAGGCTTTTGCGCGTCGAGGAGCCGTTGAAGATGACGTCCGTCATCTCGGAGCCGCGCAACGCCTTGGCCGACTGCTCGCCGAGCAGCCAGCGCACGGCGTCAACGATGTTGCTCTTGCCGCTGCCGTTCGGGCCGACGACCGCGGTGACGCCGGGCGCGAAGTCGAAGCGCGTCCGGTCGGCGAACGACTTGAAGCCGAGGAGTTCGAGGCGCTTGAGCATGGCGGGCCTTGGGCCGGTTACTTGTCGCTGAGCGGCTCGGGCAGCGGGGCGACGCGGCGCGGGCCGAACAGCTTGCCCGGCTCGCGGTTCAGCGCCGGGGCGTCGAACGCTTTCGGCTGGGCCTTCACCGAGTCGGCCTCACTCGGCAGGTCGTAGGAGGCCGGCACCACCCCGCTGGCGCTGCCGCCGCGGGCGATCTCGGCGTCGGCCTTCTTCAACTCCGGGTCGGCCCGCGACAGCGTCGCCAGTTGCGCCACGCCCAGCGAGCGCGGGGCGTTGTTGAACAGCACGGCCGTCGTCACGACCTCGGCCTTCTGCGCCCGGCGGACGAACTCGACGACTTCGGCGAACGTCGCCCCGGAGTCGCCGAGTTGCTTCACGACCGCGGCCACGTCCGTCAGGCACGTCGCATTCACAGTGGCCGGCTCGCCGTCTTTGTCGGTGCCGACGCGGCTGACCGTCACGGTCGGCTGGCCCTCCTTGGCCGACACCGTGAAGCTGTTGCCCAGCGGGAACGAGAACGGCGTGCGAAGGGGGTTGTGCGTGCCGAAGACCACGACCTCGCTGCGCCGGTCGGTGCTGACGTGGACCAGCCCTTCGGTCTCGGGGGCGACGTGGAAGACCTGGAAGCTGCCGTTGACGGTGCGGTTGCGCACCGCCTCGTGCTTGGCGTCCACGAGGCGCAGGGCGACGAAGGCCCCGTAGCGCAGTTGCGGGTCGGGGTTCCGAGTCAACTCGGCGAGCTGGTCGAGGCAGACCGCGTCGTCGAGCGACGCCAGCGCGGTCAGGCACTGCGTGCGCAACGCCGGGTGCCGGGCCGCGAGGTCGCCGAGGTCCTTGGCCCCGTCGGCGTGGCCGAGGTACGCGAGGCTCTCGGCCGCGGCGAAGCGGACCCACCGCGAGTCGGACTGCAAGCCGACGCGTAACGCCTGCCGGCTATCGACGCCGAGGGCTTCGAGCTTGATCGCGGCGGTGACGGCGAGTTCGGGGCGCAGCAGGTCGTTCTCGAGTTGCTTGCGGTACGGGCTTTCCGAGCTGACCGGGTTCAGCGGCACTTGGCGGGCGACGAGTAGGAACCGCGTGTGGTTGAGCCGGTAGGTCGGCGGCACGAAGCTCACCACGAGCGGCTTGCCCTGCACCTTGGCCTCGGCGAGCTTCGTCACGCGGTCGCCGGGGGCCGGGAACACGGCGTTGAGCCGCTCGGCGATGACCATCGCCAGCCGCGGCTGCGGGCTGCTCTCGTTCAGGAGGAAGTAGTACGGCCGGTCGAGTTGGCACTTGACGCCCTCCCAGACGCGGGCCGACTTGGGGCCTTCCCCGGCGTCGGCGGTGAGCTTGGCGGTGCCGTCGTAGCCGGCGGTCAGCGGACCCTCGGCGCTGGCCATCTTGTTGCCGCCCAACAGCGTGCCCTCGGGGGCCGCCGGGGCCGCGCCGACCGGAACGCCGGAGCTTTGCAGCGCCTCGCGGGCGCTGCCGGCGAGTTCGTAATTCTGCAAGTCGGTCGGGGCGAGGTGCCCCCCGTCCAGGCTGACGGTGCGGCTCGAAGCGGGCAGCGACACCGCGGCGTCGAGCCGGTCGCCGACCCGCGCCCCGGCCGGGACCATCGCACTCACGAGGACCAGCGAGAACTGCTTCGACGGGTCGTCGAGGATGTCCTTGGGGTTGCCGCGCTGCCGGCGGATCGACTGCTCGAGCATCGTCCGCCAGCCGTCCGGCTGCGGGACGCTGCCGGTGCCCTTGAGGCCGTACACGAGGCCGACGCCGGACACCTGGATCGGCTCGACGTTACCGATCGCGGTCTTGACGCCGACGGTGGCGAACTGGTCCGCGTCGGCGACATCTTCGGGCAGTTGGGAGCGTGACGTGGTCTGCTGCGGGAAGCAGCCGCTGAGGGCACCCGACAGGGCCGCGAGACCGACCCCGGCGCAAACTAACGCGACACGGCGCATCGAAAACCCCCCACCAGGCACGCGACTGGGGCGGCCGAGCCGAGTCCCCCCCGGAACCCTGACGCCCCCGCCGACCCGACTCGCGGCCGACGATACCGGGGCCGCCCGCGCTGTCAAGCCGATTCGCCGGCGTCAGACGGCTGTGGCGAGCCAGGGGCGTAAGGCACTGGGGTTCTTGGCTGTTTGGACCTCCAGTCGCTCACAGGACAGGCTCGCCGAGGTCGTGTTAGTGCGGCTTGCGTGCCGCCGGGTGGCAGTCGTCGGCTACCGCAACGGGGGTTGTCGCGGCCGGGCACCCACAAGGGGATGCCCCTACAAGAAGACCGGCTGCGCCGGCCCTGCCGAAGACACGCAATCGGGTTTCGGCTCCGCCGCAGGCGAACTGTAGGGGCACCCCTCGTGGGTGCCCGGCCGCGACAAGCCCCAAGCCGAAGGTGCCCGGCGTGTCACTCCGCGAACACTTCGCGGAAGCCGACGGCGTGCTCGGCGAGCAGCGACTTCAACGCCGGCAACTTCAACTGCTCAGCGGTCGAGAACTTGAACAAAATCACATCGACGCCGTCGGCGCGGTCTTGCGTCAGCGACGGCTCGCGGCCGATGCCGTCGAGGCGGCTCAGGTTGAACTGCGCCGGCTTGCCCACGAACCGCAACTCCAGCGACGCCGGGTCTTTCGTCTTCCAGCGCGCCCAACTGCGGCTGACGCCGGGGAGCTTCAACAGGATCGAGTCCTGGGCGTCGAACCTGAACTCGACGGCCGGTTCGACCTCGCGGATCACGGCGATCAGCTTCTTCAGGATGCCGGCGTCCCACTTCGACGGCTTGCCCGGCGGGAAGCCCTTGGGGCCGGTGTGCCACTGCTCGCCGTTGAGCTTCCACGGCATCACGTCCTC